>NZ_JBSSEW010000004.1:0-300116 GCF_054062095.1 Pseudomonas sp. TE6288 | reverse complement strand
TCTCCCGCCGCGGGTTTGGGCGGGCCGGGTCCCCCCCCCCGCGCCGCCACCGCGCCCCCCCCACCCAATCTGTCCCCGCGGGGGGCGCGGGCTTGCCGGCGATGGGGCGCGAAGCGGCCCTTAGGGGGAATTCCGCCAACCTGCCAGGCAAAGCGCCTGTTTAGCTGGCGGATTGCCGCCACCAACCCGACAGATCCCGTTGCGACAGCCCTGAACCACTGGCCCAGAGCAACCTGGCACACTCCCTGCTTTACGGCGCCCCGGGCCAAGGCCCGAGGCGATCGTGCCCCGATTTCGCGAAACTCCTGCCAACCACAACAACAACCGGGCGTGCACACCGGGGGCAACGACTGCCAATCCTTCACTTCAATTGGATTGAGCTAATGAAAAAAATCCTGCTGACGCTCCTGTGCCTGAGTGTCATCGGCTGCTCCAAGCCCGCGGAGCCGCAAAAGTCCGTCGATGTCCTGCTGATCGGCGGCGGCATCATGAGCGCAAGCCTCGGGACCTACCTCACCGAACTGGAACCGAACTGGAAAGTCGACGTCTACGAGCGCATGGACCAGGTCGCCGAAGAGAGTTCCAACGCCTGGAACAACGCCGGCACCGGCCACTCGGCGTTCTGCGAGCTGAACTACACCAGTGTTGGCAAGGACGGCAGCATCGATATCAGCAAGGCGGTCAGCGTCAACGAACAGTTCGAGGTGTCCAAGCAGTTCTGGGCCTACCAGGTCGAGCAGGGCGTACTGAGCAACCCGCGATCGTTCATCAACAACGTGGCGCACATGAGCTTTGTCTGGGGTGACGAGAACGTCGCCTTCCTGCACAAGCGCGTCGAGGCTTTGCAGCACAGTTCGCTGTTCCGCGGCATGGAGATCACTGAGGACCACGAGCAGATCCGCCAGTGGGTGCCGTTGGTGATGGAGGGGCGCGACCCCGGGCAGAAGGTGGCCGCGACCCGCATGGCCATCGGTACCGACGTGAACTTCGGCGAGATCACCCGCCAGCTGTTTGCTGCCATGACCCGCAACCCGAACGTGCAACTGCACCTGGGCCATGAAGTGCGCGATATCGTGCGCAACGACGACGGCAGCTGGAATGTGGTGGTGGCCGACCTGGCCAAAGGTGGCAAGGAGTCTGCGGTCAAGGCCAAGTTCGTCTTCATCGGCGCCGGTGGCGGCGCGCTAAAGTTGCTGCAGAAGTCCGGCATCCCGGAAGCCGAGGGCTATGCCGGCTTCCCGGTCGGTGGCCAGTTCCTGATGACCGACAACGCCGATCTGGTCGCTCGCCACAAGGCCAAGTTATACGGCAAGGCTTCGGTCGGCGCGCCGCCGATGTCGGTGCCGCACCTGGACACCCGGGTGATCGATGGCAAGGAGGTGCTGCTGTTCGGTCCGTTCGCGACCTTCTCCACCAAGTACCTCAAGCACGGCTCGTTGCTGGACATGTTCAGTTCGCTGACCACCCACAATATCCGCCCGATGATGCAGGCCGGCATCGACAACATCGACCTGAGCACCTACCTGATGGGCCAGTTGATGCTCAGCTTCGACGACCGCATGGCGGCCCTGCGCGAGTACTTCCCCAACGCCAAGAACGAAGACTGGCAGCTGCTCCAGGCCGGTCAGCGCGTGCAGGTGATCAAGAAGGACCCCGTGCACGGTGGCGTGTTGCAGTTCGGCACCGAAGTGGTGGCCGCCGAGGATGGCAGCATCGCCGCGCTGCTGGGTGCCTCGCCCGGTGCCTCGACCGCCGCGCCGATCATGCTGAGCGTGCTGGAGAAGACCTTCAAGGATCGGATCAAGAGCGCCGAGTGGCAGGCCAAGCTCAAGGAAATCGTGCCGACCTACGGCCAGAAGCTGAACAATGATCTTGAGTTGACCAACAAGACCCGCGAATGGAGCAGTGCGCGTTTGCAGCTGCTGCATGTGCCCGTGTTGCCGGAGTAATCGTACAAGCGTGGGGGCGGGCTGGCCTGCTCCCACCAGTGACTGGCTTTTTCGCGGGCAACAAAAAACCCGCGCAAGGCGGGTTTTTTGCAGGATTTGGTCGGAGAGACAGGATTCGAACCTGCGGCCTTCTCGTCCCGAACGAGACGCGCTACCTGGCTGCGCTACACTCCGATGTCCGAAATGCTACTGCATCGATTTTTTCAACGCAACCCCTTGTTGCAAAAAGGAGTTGCGCCAAAAACGCAGGGCTGGATCACAGCTCCTTGACGGTACGGATCTGGTCTTTGTTGATGCGCGTGCGCTTGCCGTCGAGCTGTTCGAATTCGTAGAAGCCGGAGTCGTCGTCATACGAAGGGGTGTCCACCGCCTGGATCTCGCGGCCGTCGTTCAGGGTGATGACGGTTGGCGAGGCGCAGCCGGCGAGGGCGCCCAGGCCCAGGGCAAGCAGGAAGGCGGGAAGGGTCCGTTGGATCATCGTGTTTCTCCAGTGCGATGGTGCTAGATGTCATTAAGACGCAGGGCGTCCACGCAAGTTCCTTGCACAGTGCAGCATAGCGCCATCGTGCTGGCATTGACCAAGAACAACGTCGCGGTCTGGGCGCCGTGGCCTGTGATATAACAGCGCACATTCCCTGTTCCCCTGCGACGGACTCCCATGAAAGCCAAGGCAGATACCCCTTTTGTAGCGCTGAACATCGCCGTGCTGACGGTCAGCGATACCCGTACCTTCGACACCGATACCTCCGGCCAGCTGTTCGTCGATCGCCTGAGCGCCGCCGGCCACCGCCTGGCCGAGCGCGTGCTGCTCAAGGATGACCTGTACAAGATCCGCGCCCAGGTCGCGACCTGGATCGCCGATGACCAGGTGCAGGTGGTGTTGATCACCGGCGGCACCGGCTTTACCGGGCGCGACAGCACTCCGGAGGCCGTGGCGTGCCTGCTGGACAAGCAGGTCGAGGGCTTTGGCGAGCTGTTCCGGCAGATCTCGGTGGCCGACATCGGCACTTCCACCGTGCAGTCCCGCGCCCTGGCAGGCCTTGCCAACGGCACCCTGGTCTGCTGCCTGCCGGGCTCGACCAATGCCGTGCGCACCGGTTGGGACGGTATCCTCGCCGAGCAGCTGGATGCCCGCCACCGGCCGTGCAACTTCGTGCCGCACCTGAAGCAGGCAGCGGCCTGTGACAGCCGTGGTTGAGGGAGCCCGGCCGTTGATGCCGATGGAAGAGGCCTTGCAGCGCCTGCTGGCGCTGGCCGACAAGGCGCCCATCGCCGAGACCGAACACGTCGCGCTGGCCGAAGCCGAAGGGCGCGTCCTGGCCCATGAGCTGGTGGCCGGCCTCGACCTGCCGCCGTGGCCCAACAGCGCCATGGACGGCTACGCACTGTGCCTGGCCGACTGGCAGGGCGAACCGCTGCGGGTGACCCAGCGCATCTTCGCCGGCCACGCGCCACAGCCCCTGGAGCCGGGCACCTGCGCACGGATCTTCACCGGCGCGCCGCTGCCCGAAGGCGCCGATTGCGTTGAGATGCAGGAAAACACCGAAGTGCTCGAGGATGGCCGGGTACGGTTCCTCGAACCCCTGGCACTGTCACAGAACGTTCGCCCCAAAGGCCAGGAAACCCGTGTTGGCGAACAGGTGATGAGCGCCGGCACGCGGTTGGGGCCGATCCAGCTCGGGCTGGCCGCGACCCTGGGTTTCGGCACCCTGCAAGTGCGGCGCCGGCCACGGGTGGCGGTGCTGTCGACTGGTGACGAGCTGGTCGAGCCGGGCCTGCCGCTGGGGCCCGGGCAGATCTACAACAGCAACCGGCGCCTGCTGGTCAGTTGGCTGCAACGCCTGGGCTGCGAGGTGGTGGACGCCGGGATCCTGCCCGACGACCTCGAACGCACCCGCCAGTGCCTGGCCGGGCTGGGCGATGTCGACCTGATCCTGTCCACCGGTGGTGTGTCGGTGGGCGAGGCCGATTTCCTTGGCCTGGCCCTGCGCGAAGCGGGCGAACTGGCGCTGTGGAAGCTGGCGATCAAGCCGGGCAAACCGCTGACCTTCGGCCATTACCAGGGGGTACCGGTGATCGGCCTGCCGGGCAACCCGGCCTCGACGTTGGTCACTTTCGGCCTGCTGGCGCGGCCCTACCTGCTGCGGCGGTTGGGTGTGCACAATGTCGCGCCGCTGCGTTTCAGCGTGCCGGCGGGTTTCGATTGGCCCAAGGCCGGTACGCGGCGCGAATTCCTGCGCGCGCGCATCGAGGATGGCCGGGTGCGCATCTACAAGAACCAGAGCTCCGGTGTGCTGCGCAGCGCGGCCTGGGCCGATGGGGTGGTGGAGGTGCTTGAAGGCAGCACGCCACGGCAGGGGGACCCCGTGGTATTCATCCCATTCAGCGAGCTACTTGGCTAGCACGCCGCCGGGGGCGCCTGCGCCTGCTGGCGCCAGCTGGGTCAGGCGCATGTGCACGTTCTCCAGCTGCTGGGCGGCAACGCTCCAGTCATGGCGCTGGCGGGCGAACTGGCGCCCGGCCTCGCTGAGCTGGCACATGCGCCAAGGCTGGTTGAGCAGTTGCGTGACCAGCAGCGCCAGCTGGCCGCTGTCGTCGCTGCCCAGGTAGTGTTCGCCATTGTTCATGGCCAGGCCCGAGGCGCCCTTGCTGGTGGTGATGACCGGTAGCCCGGCGGCCATGGCTTCGAGGATCTTCACCTTGGAGCCACCGGCATGGCGCAGCGGCGCGAAGAACAGCGCCGAGCGACGCTGCAGCTCGCGCAGGTCGGGGCGGTAACCTACCCATTCGATGCGCGGGTCATTCCAGTGCAGCTTCCAGCTGGCCGGCAACGCGTGCCCGGCAATGGCCAGGCGCACCGCCGGGTTGCTCATCCATACCTGGGGCAGGATCTCCTCCAGCGCCCACTCGATAGCCTCCAGGTTGGCGCCGTACTCGAAATTGCCAACGAACAGCAGGCGCTGGCTGTGCAGGGTGGGGCGCACGTCCTGATAGTGGTCACAGTCCACGCCATTGACCACCACATTCACCGGGCGGCCGCTGATCTGGCCGATCAGCTCGGCATCCTGGGCGCTGACCGCCACCACTTCCGTGGGCTGGCGCAGCACCCTTTGCTCCCAGCGCCGATAGCGCCAGCGGTCGAAGGCGTTCAGCGGGCGCAACCACAATGGCAGGCGGTCATGGCAGGCGGCGCCCATCACCGACTCCAGGTAATGCTCGCTGAGCATGTAGGGCAGGCCCCGGGCCTGCAGGGCCCTCTCGAACGGTTGGAAGCTGTAGCTGTGCTCGATCTGGATCACATCCCAGGGTTCGTCCAGCAGTTGCTCGAAGCGGTGCCGCAGGCAAGGTGCCAGGCCATTGATGATGGCCCGCATGGGGTAGTCGATGATGGGTGAGGCGAGCAGGTTCAGCGGGCTGTTCAGTGGCCGCCTGGGGAGCACGATCAGGCGTTCCACCAGGGGTTCCAGGGCTTCGCGCGCGGTGTCGCTCAACGGGATCTTCGACTGCACCAGCAAGGTAATCCGGTGGCCATGCTGCGCCAGGGCGCGCAGCAGGTGGTATTGCCGGGTCTTGCTGCCGCTGGTGGTGGGCCAGGGCAGGTAGGGCAGGGTCCAGAGTATGCGCATGAGCCCGAATCCTCGCGGTTGGCCGGGTGTCGGCCCTGGATGGCAAAAACGCGCCCTCTGGCAGTCAGGCAGGTGCTGCTGCCGCCGGGGCGCGTCCATAGATATCAGTAAAGCGTACGATGTCGTCTTCGCCCAGGTATTCGCCGCTCTGCACCTCGATCATCACCAGGTCGATGACCCCGGGGTTGGTCAGGCGGTGGCTGCGCCCGGGCTTGATGAAGGTGGACTCGTTGGTGTCCAGCAGGAACTCCTCCTGGCCATTGGTCACGCAGGCCATGCCGCTGACCACGATCCAGTGCTCGCTGCGATGATGGTGCATCTGCAGCGACAGCGATTCGCCAGGGCGGACCATGATGCGCTTGATCTTGAACCGTGGCCCTTCCTCGAGCACCGTGTACAGGCCCCAGGGGCGGGTCACGGTGCGGTGCAGGCGGTAGGCGTCATGGCCCTGGCGCTTGAGCTGCTGGGCGATCACCTTGACTTCCTGGCTGCGCGCGGCATCGGCGATCAGCAGGGCGTCGGGGGTGTCGATGACGATCAGGTTGTCCAGGCCGACCGCGCCGACCAGGCGCCGTGGCGAGTCGATGTAGCAGTTGCTCACGTCATGCAGCACGGTTTCGCCGTTGCAGTGGTTGCCCTGGCCGTCGGCCGGGCGCAGCTCACGTACCGCTTCCCAGCAGCCGATGTCGCTCCAGCCGATGTCGCATGGCACCACGGCCACCTGGGCGGCCGGTTCCATGAGGGCATAGTCGATGGATATATCCGGCACCAGGGCGAAGCGGTCGGGGTCGAGTTCCACCTGACGGCCGCCCGTGCCCTCCTTGACCTGGCTCTGTTCCAGGCAGTCGGCCACGCTGCGCAGGACCTCGGGGGCATGGACTTGCAGCTCCTGCAGCACGGTGCCGACGCGCAGGCAGAACATGCCAGCGTTCCACAGGTGCCGACCACCGTCGAGGTAGCCCTGGGCGGTGTCGGCGTCGGGCTTTTCGACGAAGCGGGCGACCTGGTAGCCGCCGTCAGTGATCGGCTGGCCCTGCTCGATATAGCCGAAACCCGTTTCGGCACGGGTCGGTTGCAGGCCGAAGGTGGTCAGCCAACCTTGTCCGGCCAGTGCCAGGGCCTGCCCGACGGCCGCCTCGAAAGCGCCCTGGTCTTGAATCAAATGGTCGGCGGGCAGCACCAGCAGCAGGCTGTCTTCGCCGTGCAGGCGGGCGCAGTGCAGTGCAGCGGCGGTAATGGCAGGGGCGGTGTTGCGACCCAGGGGTTCGAGAATGAAATCGAGGGCCACGCGTGCTGCACCGACCTGGCGATATTCGTCCTGGGTGCGGAACACCACTTCGCGGTTGGTCACCGTGAGCACCCGCTCGACCCCAGGCAGGCTGCTGGCGCGGCTGAAGGTCTTCTGCAGCAGGCTCATGCCGTCGGGCAGGCGCATGAAGGGCTTGGGCATCGCTTCACGCGAGACCGGCCACAATCGGGTGCCGGCGCCGCCAGCGATGATGCAGGGGATCAGAACGCTCATAGTCACAACCTCGAATCGGTGCGCTGTGGGCAGCGCAATGCAAGGGAATCACGACCTGTCAGGCGTCTGGCGGCGCAAAGTCAATAAAATGACTTTTATGAGCGGCATCTTCCATGAAGGCCAAATATTTGTCGAATGATGCGCCTGTCACGAGCGGCTTTCAATGGCAATTGCATGAAACGGCGGTTTTTGGGCGGGGCATGCAGCAATCCGTGCGCGTTCATGGTCGAGATTGCAGTAGGGTATTTGTGTACCTTTTTCCGGGAGGGCGACATGAGCGAGCGCAAGGCATTGCTGATCCTGCATGGCAAGCAGGCCACCAACGAAGACGTGCGAGCCGCGGTGGGTCAGCTGCGTGAGCGTGGCTGGAAGCTGGATGTGCGCCTGACCTGGGAGGGCGGTGATGCCCAGCGCCTGGTCGAGGAGGCTCTGGCTGCGGGCTATGCTCACGTGGTCGCCGGCGGCGGTGATGGCACGTTGCGCGACGTGGCCGAGGCCATGGGGCTGGCGGCTACCCAGGCCAGCCTGGCGCTGCTACCGCTGGGCACGGCCAACGACTTCGCCAAGGCGGCCGGTGTGCCGCTTGAGCCGCAAGCGGCCCTCGACCTGCTGGAGGTACCGGCACGGCCGATCGATCTGGGCCGGGTGGGTGACCAGCTGTTCCTGAACATGGCTACCGGCGGATTCGGCACCCAGGTCACCGCCAATACCTCTGAAGACCTGAAGAAAGTGCTGGGCGGCGCAGCCTACCTGTTCACCGGGCTGTCGCGCTTCAGTGAGCTGCAGGCGGTCTCGGTCGAGCTGCAGGGTCCGGGGTTCCAGTGGCAGGGCGAGTTGCTGGCGCTGGGCATCGGCAATGGTCGTCAGGCCGGCGGCGGGCACGTGCTATGCCCTGAGGCGAGCGTGGACGATGGCCTGCTGGATGTCGGCATCCTGCCGGCGCCCCAGGAGATGGCCGGGGCTTTGCGCGATCTGTTGGCCGGTGAGGGGCTGTTCGTGCGCGCCCGCTTGCCATGGGTGGAGATCAAGGGCGCCCAGGGGCTGGATATGAACCTCGACGGCGAGCCCCTGCAAGCGGCCAGCCTGCGTTTCGAGGCCGTGCCCAAGGCGCTGCGCGTGCACCTGCCGGCGGATTCGCCATTGCTCAGTCGTCCAGGCTGATGATCTTCTCGCGCACGGCGAACAGCACCAGGCCCGCCACATCGTAGATCTGCAGGCGCTTCATGATCTGCGAGCGATGGGTTTCCACGGTCTTGATCGACAGGCCCAGGCCGCCGGCGATCTCCCGGGTGGATTTGCCACGCACGATCAGGCGCAGGATCTCCAACTGACGGGCGGTCAGGTTGTGGTGGCCTTCGTTGTTCGATTGACGGCCGCTCTGGGCGCGCAACAGCGCCTGGTTGATCACAGTGTGGGCGATGGCCGGGCTGAGGTAGCGTTCGTCGTTGCGCAGGGCGGTCAGTGCCTGCTCCAGTTCGGTGGCCGTGGTGTCCTTGAGCAGGTAGCCATGGGCGCCGCTCTCCAGGGCGCGCATGATCAGCTCCGGGTCGGTGTGCATGGACAGGATCAGCACCTTGCAGGTGCAGCCGCTTGCCCGTAGCTGCGTGAGAGCGTCCAGGCCGCTGGTCGAGCGCATGGAAATATCCAGCAGGACGATGTCTGGCGCGAGACGCCGGACGTGCTCCAGCAGTTGGCCACCATCGTCGGCCTCGCCAATCACGGTGTAGCCGGGGATGTCCGATACCAGGGCCCTGACGCCTGCGCGAATCAGGGAATGGTCGTCCACCAGCAATAATCTACAGGTCATCGGGAGCGGGAGTCCTGGCACGTTCTTGGTTGCGGGGTGGCCATGGGAAGAGGGCGTCGATCCGGGTGCCCTGGCCGGGCTGGCTGGTGATGCTCAGGCTGCCCTGCAGCGCTGTCACACGTTCCTGCATGCCAGCCATGCCGCGCAGGCCGCTTTCTGCTGGCGTCTGCGCCGGCACGAAGCCGCCGCCGTCATCCTGGATCGACAGCGCCAGGCCGGCTGAGGTGCGCTGCAGGCGGACCACCAGATTGCGTGCGTGTGCGTGGCGGAGCATGTTGGTGACCGCTTCCTGGGTGATGCGAAAGGCCGCCATGGTCACCTCTTCGCTGATGCCGCCCAGGCGTTGGTTGCATTCAAGACTCCAGTGCACCTCGGTGTTTTCCAGGGTGCGCAGCAAATGCGCGCGCAGGCTCGCCTCCAGGCCCAGGCTGGCCAGTTGTCGAGGATTGAGAATGGTGGAAACGTCGCGCACGTTGCCCAGCGTATGGTCCAGGGTGCTGCGCAAGGTAGCGCAGTGCTCCTGCAGGTCCGCCGGCACCCGGCGTTGCAGCCAGTCGACCTGCAGCTTGGCGGCGGTCAGCAGTTGACCGATATCGTCATGCAGTTCACGGCTCAGGCGCTGGCGCTCGCTCTCTTGCACCTTGAGCATGCGCGTGGCCAGTTCCGCCGGGCGCAGGTTGATCGAGCGCGCCCAATGGCGCAGGTGCCAGCCGACGCCGATCATCGCCAGCAACTGGAGCAACAGCAGGCTGGCCGACAATGGCAGGGTGCGCAGGTACACCACCAGGTTTGCCGCCAGCGATGCAATGCACAGCAGCGTGGTCGTCCAGCGGAGCAGGGCAACTCTGGAGCGGCAACGCTGGAGGAACTTCAAGCGTGGGAGCATAGATAGGGAAGCCACTGAGTTATTGCAGTTGAGGGCATTGCACATGCCTGGCCAGAGGTGCTGGTGCCGTGCATTCAATCAAGCACCGGGCACGTATCCAATCACCCGATAGTCTGGGTGCGCATGTTCGAACGTGCGCATGTTATCACTTTGATTGAATTTGGTCGCGGGGGGATAACTGCTTGAAACCTCGGATTTTCCGGGCTGTGGCGGGTCTGGCGGGCAAGGCGCTGGCTAGCATAGTGCCATTATTAAAAGATGTTTCCAGTGCGCCTCGATCAACTAAAAAACCAGCGGGCAAAAACATTTGGAAAAACTTGCCAAACTTTTCAAGTTAAACCCTGAGTGAGTTTAGTTGCCGCGCATTTAGTCGGGTTAATGATGGCGGTCGGCTGCACTGAGGCTTTGCTCTGCAAGCGCATCCTGGGCGTGGGGGTGGGCGCAGAACGTGCCGGCTTCCTGGCAATCGGCACACAGTTGCGATGCCGGCTGGCCCAGGGTGGTGGCGAGCTCGGCCAGCAGGCGTCGTTGCTCCTCGGTGTCCATGTCCAGGCGGCCGGTCTGCGGGTCGAGCAGCTCCAGTTGCCAGTCCAGCAGGGTCAGGCAGGCCGCAAGCGCGGGCAGGCTGGTACCGTGCAGGTGCTGCTGGGCGCACGCGGGCGCGAGCAGTCGTTGCAGGGCCAGGGCATGGTGGGCCACTTCGAGCAGGTCGAGCGCGACTGCTCGTCGGGCGAGAGTGTCGAGTGCGGCATTGAGGCTGTGGCAGGCATCCGGATCGTTGGTGATCAGCTCCAGGTGCTGCAGGCATTCCTGGGACCTGGCCAACAGGACCTGCGCATCCTGCAGAAAGGCCGCCACGGCGGCGTTGTGCAGTGGAGTGCTATCCATCATGGCGCCCCGTCTTCAGGGATTGGCCGTACCAAGATGATCGCTCGCAAAAGCCTGACTCCGTTCATGCAGTGAGAATGGCGTCACATTAATGGCTAATGGATATTGCGAACATCAGGTTGGACCCGATTGCCACTAGGGGTTTCCCTGATGCGGTTTCAGGCGGGTCGTTCGTTGCGAACGACGGGCATGGCAGGATGTGGCAGCAGTAAAGCATGATGGTAAAGTGATATCAATCACCCCGCATGGCTTTTTCCATCAGGGGTCAAGCTGTGCCCGTGTCCGCCGATACAGGGGGATGCATTCACTTTTTCCCGACTCACGCCTGGGGGCTTCCAATGGCTGGCATTCTCGACACGGTAGACCAACGCACGCAACTGGTGGGTGAGAACCGCCTGGAAATCCTCATGTTCCGGCTGGCCGGCCGGCAGTTGTTCGCCATCAACGTGTTCAAGGTCCAGGAGGTGCTGCAACTGCCCAAGCTGACCCTGATGCCGCAGCGCCATTCGTTCGTCTGTGGCGTGGTCAACCTGCGCGGCCAGACGCTGCCGGTCATCGACCTGTCCCAGGCAATCGGCATGCGTCCGCTGCAGCCGGGGCCAAACAGTACCATCATCGTCACCGAGTACAACCGCTCGGTGCAGGCGTTCCTGGTGGGGGGCGTGGATCGTATCGTCAACATGAACTGGGAAGCCATCATGCCGCCGCCGGCCAGCGCTGGCCGCCAGCACTACCTCACGGCGATCACCAAGGTCGACGAGCAACTGGTGGAGGTCATCGACGTGGAGAAGGTGCTGGCCGAGATCGTGCCCTACAACGCCAAGGTCTCCCGCGACAAGCTCGAAGACCCGGTGCTGGCCCGCGCCCGTGGCCGCGAGGTGCTGCTGGTGGACGACTCCACCGTGGCCCTGGCGCAACTGCGCGATACCCTCTCGCAACTGGGGGTCAAGCTGCACGTGGCCAGCGACGGCCTCAAGGCCCTGCGCCTGCTCAAGGGTTGGGCGGACGCAGGGGAGAATGTCTGCGAGAAGTTGCTGATGGTCTTCACCGATGCCGAGATGCCCGAGATGGATGGTTACCGGCTGACCACCGAAATCCGCAACGACCCGCGCTTGCGTGGCCTGTACGTGGTACTGCATACCTCGCTGTCGGGCAGCTTCAACGAATCCATGGTCAAGAAGGTCGGTTGCGACAACTTCCTGTCCAAGTTCCAGCCCGATCGCCTGGTGGATGTGGTGCGTCAACGCCTGAGTCTGGACGACGCCACGGTGTAACGGCTGTACCGATCCGGTATAAGCTTGGCCTTTCGACTGGCGCAAGGTGGCAGGGATGTTTCTCAGTGCGTTGTATCGGTACCCGGTGAAATCGGCGCAGGCCCAGCGCCTGCAGGCGTCGGTTGTCGGCAACCTGGGCCTGGACGGGGACCGGCGCTGGCTGGTGGTGGAGCAGGAAAACGGCCGCTTCCTGACCCAGCGCGCCTGGCCGAGGCTGGGGCAGGTTGGCGCCAATTACGGCGAGCAGGGCCAACTGCTGCTCCAGGCGCCGGGGCAGGCACCCTTGGAGGTGCCGGTACCGCCCGCCGACGAGGCCCTGCGCGGCGTCACCATCTGGCGCGACACCTTGCGCGTGCCGGATGCCGGCGATGCCGCCGCAGCCTGGCTCAGCGAGCTGCTGGGCAAGGCGGTAAGGCTGGTGTACTGCCCCGAGCAGCGGGCCCGCTACCTGCCCAGCGGCTACGGTCTCAACAGTGACCGGGCGGCCTTTCCCGATGGTTTCCCCCTGCTGTTGATCGGCCAGGCCTCGCTGGATGAGTTGAGCCGTCGGGTGGGGCGCCCGATGGAGATGCTGCGTTTTCGCCCGAACCTGGTGGTCGAGGGGGCCGAGGCCTTTGCCGAAGACCGCTGGAAGCGCATCCGTATTGGCGACATGACCTTCCGCGTGCTCAAGCCGAGCGTGCGCTGCATCCTCACCACCCTCGATCCCGCCACGGGCGAACGCAGCCCGGACCGTGAGCCGTTGACCACGCTCAAGACGTTCCGCGAAAAGGAAGGGGATGTGCTGTTTGGCCAGAACCTGGCGGTGGATGGCGAGGGGGAACTGAAGGTGGGGATGGACGTCGAGGTTCTGGAATAGCGTCATCGCGGGGCAAGTCGCATCGGCGCACCGATGCGACTTGCCCCGCGACAGGGCTCTAATCACATATCGTCGAAATACCGCTCATGCCAATCCACCAGCGGCTGCGGTGAATTGAGCTTCTGCCCGTAGATGACCGAATACGACAGCACGTTCTGCACGTACTGGCGCGTCTCGTCGAACGGAATCGATTCGACCCACACATCGAAACTCAGGTGCTTGGCGCCCTTGAGCCACTGGCGTACGCGCCCGGGGCCGGCGTTGTAGGCGGCCGAGGCCAGCACGCGGTTACCGTTGAACTGGCTGTGCACCTGGCTCAGGTAGGCAGCGCCGAGCTGGATGTTCTTGTCCGGGTTGAAGACCTGGGCCGGCGAAGCCAGCGGGATGCTGAACTTGCGCGCGGTTTCCTTGGCGGTGCCCGGCATCAGCTGCATCAAGCCGCTGGCGCCGACGCTGGAACGGGCGTCTTCCATGAAGGCGCTTTCTTGGCGGGTGATGGCGAATACCCAGCTCGAATGCAGGCCGCGAACCTTGGCTTCGCGCACCAGGGTGTCGCGGTGGGCCATGGGGAAGCGGATGTCCAGGTCGTCCCAGTACTGGGCCTGGCTGATGGTGCGGATGGCCGGGAAGTACCAGCGCATGTCGTAGGCCAAGCGGGCCTGGGCGACCATTTCGTCACGGTTGAAGTGGCGGCTGACGTGGTACCACTCGCGGCGCCCCTCGACAATCTGGCCACGGGCGTGGAACTCCAGTGCGCGGCGGATGCCGGGGGTGTTGCGGACCTTGTTGGTTATCGCTTGGCTCAGTGCCAGCGGCTTGTTGTTCAGCTGGTAGGGGGTCTGCGCCCGGTCGGCGGCGAGGAAGCCATAGAAGTCGCGTTCGCGGGCGACGGTCTTGTACAGCAGCGGGACCTGCGGGTTGTTCGGCTGGGCCAGCTCCAGGCTGCGCGCCTGCCAGTACTTCCAGCGGTTACTACTGGCCAGGTCCTGGGGCAGGCGCTTGGTCAGTTCGTAGGCTTCTTCCCAGCGGGCCAGGCGCAGCAGCAGGCGCAGGCGCCATTCGCTGACAGTGTTGTCGCGCAGCTCCGGGTCGTAGCGGGTCATCAGGTCGAGGGCGCGCGGGTCGTAGCGGCGGGCCAGGGTCAGGCCGATCTCGCGGGCGATGGCGACCTTCTCGTCACGGGAGAAGTGCATGCGCTGGGCATAGTCGTCGAGCAGCGCCATGGCCTGCTCCGGGTTCTGCCGGGCCAGGCGACGAAGACCAAGGCTGACTACGTCGGACATGGCCTCGTTGACGGGCGTGAAGCGCGAAGGCTGGTTGAGCAACTCGGGCTTCTGCGCCACGTCGATCAGCAGCTTGCCCTGGGGGGCGAGGGTGGTGAGGGTTTTCACCAGATTGTTCGCAAGCCCATAGTTGCGCGCCTGTGCCGCCAGTTTGGCGCGCTGCCAGCGCTTGGCCTCGGTCAGCTGGCCTTCGGCGGCCCACATGGCGAACAGGGTGTCGCAGGCCGTGGGCTGGGACTTGCCGACGTTCCACAGCTTCTCGGCGCTGGCGAAGCCTTCGGCACGCTGGCCGTGGGAGAGCTGGTACTGGCCGTTGAGGCAATCCAGTTCGGTGAAGTTGAGCTTGGGGTCGTAATAGCGGGTGAAGGTGTTCCATTCGCCGCGCTCGGCCAGCCAGCGCAACCAGCGCAATTTCATCCAGTTGGCCTGGGGCAGGTCGCCATGGGCCTTGAGGAAACCCTCGATCTCCTCGTTGCTGGCGCTCTTGAGGCGGGCGGTCAGCTCGTCGTAGGTGAGATAGGGCGTGAGTGGGTAATCGCGCAGCGCCTGCGCGTAGCGCAGGTAGGGGCCCTTGTCGCCCTTGGCCAGGGCGCGCTTGGCCTCGTCGTAGTATTGACGTTGCTGGGTGAGGTCGGCGGCCTGTGCGACGCTCGCGGCGAGGGTGGTCAGCAACAGGCAGGAAGCAATTTGTAACAGGCGGCTGCGCATGATACGTCCGGGCAGTGGAACCATGGAAAGTGACGGCGGAGCCAGCACTGTTGAGTATTACTGCTTAGCTTAGCCGTTTGCCGGTGGCCGGCGAAAGCACTGTGCTTGTATCGAGTTGTTATCCGACGCTCTGTCGCGGCAACGGGCTTTTGATGCCGTGAAGGGGTAAGTCAGGTAGAATGCGCGCCCGGTTTTTGGAGATGATCATGACCCTGCTCAAATTCAGCGATGTGTCCCTCGCGTTCGGCGCCATGCCGCTGTTGGACAAAGTGTCCTGGCAGATCGCCCGTGGCGAGCGGGTGTGCATCATCGGCCGCAACGGCACGGGCAAGTCGAGCATGCTGCGCCTGGTCAAGGGCGAGCAGAAGGGCGATGACGGCGATATCTGGCGCGCCCCAGGCCTGAAGATTGGCGAGCTGCCGCAGGAGCTGCCGGTGGCCGACGAGCGTAGCGTATTCGACGTGGTGGCCGCCGGCCTTGACGGCGTCGGCGAGCTGCTGGCGCAGTTCCATCACCTGAGCCAGAACATCCACGGCGACGAGGATCTGGAAAAGCTCATGCACGTGCAGCACGAGCTCGAGGCCCGTGACGGCTGGCGCTTGCAGCAGGTGGTCGAAAGCACCCTGAGCCGCCTGCAGTTGCCGGCCGACAAGACCCTGGCCGAGCTGTCCGGCGGCTGGCGCCGGCGCGTGCTGCTGGCCCAGGCGCTGGTGTCCGAGCCCGACCTGCTGCTGCTCGACGAACCGACCAACCACCTGGACATCGGCGCCATCGCCTGGCTGGAAGAGGCGCTCAAAGGCTTCGGTGGCGCGGTGCTGTTCATCACCCACGACCGTTCCTTCCTGCAGAACCTGGCCACGCGCATCCTCGAGCTGGACCGTGGCGGGCTGATCGACTGGAACGGCGACTACGCCAGCTTCCTGGTGCACAAGGAGGCCGAACTGGCCGCCGAGGCCACTGCCAACGCGCTGTTCGACAAGCGCCTGGCCCAGGAGGAAGTGTGGATCCGCCAGGGCATCAAGGCCCGACGTACCCGCAACGAAGGCCGCGTGCGCGCGCTCAAGGCGCTGCGCGTGGAGCGCGGCGAGCGCCGTGAACGCCAGGGCAAGGCCAATATCCAGATCGAGGTGGCGGACAAGTCCGGCAAGCAGGTGATGGTGCTGGAGGACGTCAGCTTCGCCCACCAGAATGGACCGAAGCTGGTCAAGGATTTCTCCATGGTGCTGCAGCGCCAGGACCGTATCGGCCTGCTCGGTGCCAACGGCACCGGCAAGACGACCCTGCTCAAGCTGATGCTGGGCGACCTGGAGCCCACCAGTGGCAAGGTCGAGCGTGGCACCAAACTGGAGGTGGCCTACTTCGACCAGATGCGCCATCAGCTGGACCTGGAAAAGACCGTCATCGACAACCTGGCGGAAGGCCGCGATTTCATCGAGATCGATGGCCAGAACCGCCATGTGCTCAGCTACCTCGGCGACTTCCTGTTCAGCCCGCAGCGTGCGCGTACACCAGTCAAGGCGCTGTCCGGGGGCGAGCGCGCGCGCCTGCTGCTGGCCAAGCTGTTCAGCAAGCCGGCCAACCTGCTGGTGCTGGACGAACCGACCAACGATCTCGACGTCGAGACCCTCGAACTGCTCGAGGAGGTGCTGTCGAACTACAAGGGCACGGTGCTGATGGTCAGTCACGACCGGGCCTTCCTCGACAACGTGGTGACCAGCACTCTGGTGTTCGAAGGTGAAGGGCGCGTGCGCGAGTACGTCGGCGGTTACGAGGACTGGATCCGTCAGGGTGGTTCGCCGAAGCTGCTCGGCGTGACCGAGAGCAAGGGTGGCAAGTCCGAGCTCAACAGCGCCGTGGTGCAGGCGCCGGTGGAGGAGGTGGCGCCGCTTGCCGCTGTTACGCCTGCGGCCGATGCCAGCAAGAAGAAGCTCAGCTACAAGCTGCAGCGTGAGCTGGAAATGCTGCCGGGGCAGATCGATGAGCTGGAACGGCGGATGGCCGAGGCACAGGAAGAAGTGAGTGCGGCGGGCTTCTATCAGCGGCCGATTGCCGAGACTGCGGCGGTGCTGGCCAAGATCGAGAAGCTGCAGGGCGAGCTGGACGTGCTGGTGGAGCGCTGGGCCGAGCTGGAAGGCTGAAGCCATCGCGGGACAAGCTCGCTCCCACGCAGCCCTGTTTGACGGGCTTTGTGGGAGCGGGCTTGCCCCGCGATGAAAGTATTACTCGGCCTTCTTCTGCAACCGCACCGCCAACACATCGCACGGCGCGCCGTGCAGCACGTCGTTGGCGGTGGAGCCCAGCAGCAGGGCCAGGCCGTGGCGGCCATGGCTGCCGACCACGATCAGGTCGCACTTCTGATCCTTGGCCAACTGGTGGATTTCCTGGCGCGGCTGGCCGTAGACCAGGTGCGAGTCGCCGCGATTGATATCTGGGTATTTGTTGTACAGGCGCTCCATGCGTTCCTTGGCCTGGTCGAACTGTTGCTGCTGCAACTGCGACAGGTCCATCGGCACGTCGCCGCCGAAGGCCATGGCCATGGGTTCGACGATATGCACCAGGGAGACCTTGGCGCCGCTGGCCAGGGCAATGGCCTTGGCCCGCTTGATCACCGGGTCGCATTCTTCGGTCAGGTCGACAGCGACCAGAAGATGTTCATAGGACATGTGCAGTACTCCTGACAATCGCGATAGTAGAAGTATGGTCGCTTTCGCGCGGATCTTCCGTGAAACCTGACTAACCCGCTCATTTGCAACGCTTTATAAGGTCTACAGATATGACGGTATGGCTGGTGGTGTCAATCCTTGCGCTGATTCTCAGCCCGTTGGCCTGGTTGCGCCCCTCGCGCAAACAGAGCGAGCAGATGAGCCTGCGTCTGGAGGGGCGGCGCATGGGGCTGGCCATGCAACTGGCGCCGCAGCAGTGGCCGCACTGGCTGGTAAACGAGCCGCCAAGCCCCTGCCCGCAGTACCACCGGGCACGACGCAAGGGGCGCGCGGACAGCTGGTGCTACTGGCAGATCACCCCGGGCGTGTGGTGGAACCAGTGGCGCGAGCCCTGCGAGGATCAGCGCCTGGCCGAGACCTTCGCCCGCCTGCCGGCAACGGTCTACAAGGTCGAGGCCGACAGTCGCATGATTGCGCTGTACTGGAGCGAGCGGGGCGACAAATCTGTTTTGCAGGATATTGCCCAGACCCTCGAAACCCTCGCCTGAGCCCGTGTGACACAAAACGGCGCACAGGAGCAAACATGCTCCTGTGCGCCGTTTTGCGTTTGTGCGTGCAAGCACAGGGCCAGGCAGGCCGGAAATACTTTCAATCAGTCGCAGTGTAGCCATCCTGGCCGGATGCGTTTAGAAAAAAAGCACGTCTGCCATCGGGGTGGCCTATCGCTGACATGAATGGAGGGCGATCACTGTCATCATTTTTCGTACCCGGAGGGTAGAAGATGACTGGAAAGTCGCGTTTTCACGGCCTTCGCGAGTATTTGACAACGCGGTTCTTTTCGGGGAATGTGTGCACACCCAAGTCAAACGGGCGTATGAATTGAGCGTTTGTATGTCAGACGGCTCTTACAGAATCCCGATTAGCGCGTCGACGGGTGTGCCTGGGGCGAGGGACCGGTAGACCGGCTCTAGCTGCCAGCGATCGACGTGTACTGTTCAGCTTCCATATCGTGGAGATCAGTTGATGATTTACGAAGGTAAAGCCATCACGGTTAAGGCTCTTGAAAGCGGCATCGTCGAACTGAAGTTCGACCTCAAGGGTGAGTCCGTCAACAAGTTCAACCGTCTCACTCTGAACGAGCTGCGTCAGGCCGTGGACGTGATCAAGGCCGATGCCTCGGTCAAGGGCGTGATCGTCAGCAGTGGCAAGGACGTGTTCATCGTCGGCGCCGACATCACCGAGTTCGTCGACAACTTCAAGCTGCCCGAGGCCGAACTGGTCACCGGCAACCTGGAAGCCAATCGCATTTTCAGTGACTTCGAAGACCTGCAGGTGCCGACCGTGGTCGCCATCAACGGCATCGCCCTGGGCGGCGGCCTGGAGATGTGCCTGGCCGCCGACTACCGGGTCATGGCCAGCAGCGCCAAGATCGGCCTGCCGGAAGTCAAGCTGGGCATCTACCCAGGCTTTGGCGGCACCGTGCGCCTGCCGCGCCTGATCGGCTCGGACAACGCCATCGAGTGGATCGCCTCCGGCAAGGAAAACCGCGCCGAGGACGCCCTGAAAGTCGGCGCCGTCGATGCCGTGGTCGCCCCTGAGCTGCTGCAGGCCGGTGCCCTGGACCTGGTCAAGCGCGCCATCAGCGGTGAGCTGGACTACAAGGCCAAGCGCCAGCCCAAGCTGGAAAAGCTCAAACTCAACGCCATCGAGCAGATGATGGCTTTCGAGACCGCCAAGGGCTTCGTTGCCGGCCAGGCCGGCCCGAACTACCCGGCGCCAGTCGAGGCCATCAAGACCATCCAGAAGGCCGCCAACTTCGGCCGTGACAAGGCCCTCGAGGTCGAGGCCGCAGGCTTCGCCAAGCTGGCCAAGACCTCGGTCGCCGAGAGCCTGATCGGCCTGTTCCTGAACGACCAGGAGCTCAAGCGCAAGGCCAAGGCCCATGACGAGATCGCTCACGACGTGAAACAGGCCGCCGTGCTCGGCGCCGGGATCATGGGGGGCGGCATCGCCTACCAGTCGGCGGTCAAGGGCACGCCAATCCTGATGAAGGATATTCGCGAGGAAGCCATCCAGTTGGGCCTGAACGAGGCCTCCAAGCTGCTCGGCAAGCGCGTCGAGAAAGGGCGCCTGACCCCGGCCAAGATGGCCGAGGCCCTCAACGCCATTCGCCCGACCCTGTCCTACGGTGACTTCGGCAACGTCGATATCATCGTCGAGGCCGTGGTCGAGAACCCGAAGGTCAAGCAAGCCGTGCTGGCTGAAGTGGAAGGCCAGGTGAAAGAGGATGCGATCCTCGCCTCCAATACCTCGACCATCTCCATCAACCTGCTGGCCAAGGCGCTCAAGCGTCCGGAAAACTTCGTCGGCATGCACTTCTTCAACCCGGTGCACATGATGCCGCTGGTGGAAGTCATCCGTGGCGAGAAGTCCAGCGACGTGGCCGTGGCCACCACAGTGGCCTACGCCAAGAAGATGGGCAAGAACCCGATCGTGGTCAACGACTGCCCGGGCTTCCTGGTCAATCGCGTGCTGTTCCCGTATTTCGGCGGCTTCGCCAAGCTGGTCAGCGCAGGCGTCGACTTCGTGCGCATCGACAAGGTGATGGAGAAGTTCGGCTGGCCGATGGGCCCGGCCTACCTGATGGACGTGGTCGGCATCGACACCGGCCACCACGGCCGCGACGTGATGGCCGAAGGCTTCCCGGACCGCATGAAGGACGAGCGTCGCTCGGCCGTCGACGCCCTGTACGAGGCCAACCGCCTGGGCCAGAAGAACGGCAAGGGCTTCTACGCCTACGAGACCGACAAGCGCGGCAAGCCGAAGAAAGTCGCCGACGCCAGCGTGCTCGACGTGCTCAAACCGGTCATCTTCGAGCAGCGTGAAGTCACCGACGAAGACATCATCAACTGGATGATGGTACCGCTGTGCCTGGAAACCGTGCGCTGCCTGGAGGACGGCATCGTCGCCACCGCCGCCGAAGCCGACATGGGCCTGGTCTACGGCATCGGTTTCCCTCCCTTCCGCGGTGGCGCGCTGCGCTACATCGATTCGATCGGGGTCGCCGAGTTCGTCGCACTGGCCGACAAGTACGCCGACCTGGGGCCGCTGTACCACCCCACTGCGAAGCTGCGCGAAATGGCCAAGAACGGCCAGCGCTTCTTCAACTGAGCGCCCACGAGCTAGAGCGAGAATATTGATATGAGCCTGAATCCAAGAGACGTGGTGATTGTCGACTTCGGTCGCACGCCGATGGGCCGCTCCAAGGGTGGCATGCACCGCAACACCCGTGCCGAAGACATGTCCGCGCACCTGATCAGCAAGCTGCTGGAGCGCAACGACAAGGTCGACCCGAAAGAAGTCGAAGACGTGATCTGGGGCTGCGTCAACCAGACCCTGGAGCAGGGCTGGAACATCGCCCGCATGGCCTCGCTGATGACCCAGATCCCGCACACCTCCGCCGCGCAAACCGTCAGCCGCCTGTGCGGCTCGTCGATGAGCGCGCTGCACACCGCCGCCCAGGCGATCATGACCGGCAACGGCGACGTGTTCGTCATCGGTGGTGTCGAGCACATGGGCCACGTCAGCATGATGCATGGCGTCGACCCCAACCCGCACCTGTCCTTGCACGCTGCCAAGGCTTCCGGGATGATGGGCCTGACTGCCGAGATGCTGGGCAAGATGCACGGCATCACCCGTGAGCAACAGGATCTGTTCGGTGTGCGTTCGCACCAACTCGCCCACAAGGCGACGGTCGAAGGCAAGTTCAAGGACGAGATCATCCCGATGCAGGGCTACGACGAGAACGGCTTCCTGAAGGTCTTCGACTACGACGAGACCATTCGCCCGGAAACCACCCTCGAAGGCCTGGCGTCGCTCAAGCCGGCGTTCAACCCGAAAGGCGGCACCGTCACCGCGGGCACCTCGTCGCAGATCACCGACGGCGCCTCGTGCATGATCGTCATGTCCGGCCAGCGCGCCATGGACCTGGGGATCCAGCCACTGGCGGTCATCCGTTCGATGGCGGTCGCCGGCGTGGACCCGGCGATCATGGGCTACGGCCCGGTCCCGTCGACGCAGAAAGCCCTCAAGCGCGCTGGTCTGACCATCGCCGACATCGACTTCTTCGAGCTCAACGAAGCTTTCGCCGCACAGGCCCTGCCGGTGCTGAAAGATCTGAAAGTGCTCGACAAGATGAATGAGAAGGTTAACCTGCACGGCGGCGCTATCGCCCTGGGTCACCCGTTCGGTTGCTCGGGGGCGCGGATTTCCGGCACCCTGCTCAACGTCATGAAGCAAAATGGCGGTACCCTGGGCGTCGCCACCATGTGTGTCGGCCTGGGCCAAGGCATCACCACTGTCTTCGAACGCGTCTGATCGCGTCGCAGGACAGCAGCCGGGGCCATGTGCCCCGGCTTTTGTTTTTTACAGGATTTGTTCAAGAGGGCGAGCGACATGCAGATACAACCTGGTGTGTACCGGCATTACAAAGGCCCTGAGTACCGTGTTTTCAGCGCTGCGCGACACTCCGAGAGCGAGGAGTGGATGGTGTTCTACCAGTGTCTGTATGGTGAATACAGCTTCTGGGTCAGGCCACTTTCGATGTTCCAGGAGTCCGTCGAGGTTGACGGCGAGCAGGTGCCACGCTTTGCTTTGGTCAAGGCCGAAGAGGGCCTTGGCGAGCGGCTGGGCAAGGTGCACGAGTGATAGACCGCGCTTGACCTCACTCTTTTGCCACTATATATAGCGGTGCCGCGTCCGGCACCTGACGCGTTTTTCATCTTCAGATTCAGGAATACTCCGATCCATGGGCAAATCGCTGGTCATTGTGGAATCCCCGGCCAAGGCCAAGACCATCAACAAGTACCTGGGCAGCCAGTACGTGGTGAAGTCGAGTATCGGCCACATCCGTGACCTTCCCACCAGCGGTTCCGCCAGTGCGAGCAAGGAACCGGCGGCCAAGCGTGGCAAGGCCGCGGCCGAGGCTCCGGCCTTGTCGCCGAAGGAAAAGGCGCGCCGTACCCTGGTTGCACGCATGGGCGTCGACCCCGAGGCGGGCTGGAAGGCCAAGTACGAGATCCTTCCCGGCAAGGAGAAGGTCATCGAGGAGCTGCGCCGCCTGGCCAAGGATGCCGACACCATCTATCTCGCAACCGACTTGGATCGCGAGGGGGAAGCCATCGCCTGGCACCTGCGCGAGGCCATCGGCGGAGACGACAGTCGTTACAAGCGCGTGGTGTTCAACGAGATCACCAAGAAAGCCATCCAGGAAGCCTTCTCCCAGCCGGGCGAGCTCGATATTGACCGGGTCAACGCCCAGCAGGCGCGGCGTTTCCTTGATCGCGTGGTTGGCTACATGGTCTCGCCGCTGCTGTGGGCGAAAATCGCCCGTGGCCTTTCCGCCGGCCGCGTACAGTCGGTGGCGGTGAAGCTGGTGGTCGAGCGCGAGCGCGAGATCCGGGCGTTCAACCCCGAAGAGTACTGGGAAGTCCACGCCGACCTGGGTACTGCCAAGAACGCCAAGGTGCGTTTCGAGGTAGCCCGTGAGAAGGGCGAGGCCTTCAAACCGCTTAACGAAGCCCAGGCCATGGCCGCGCTGGAGAAGCTCAAGGCCTCGAGCTACAGCGTGAGCAAGCGCGAGGACCGGCCGACGAGCAGCAAGCCTTCGGCACCGTTCATTACCTCCACCCTGCAGCAGGCCGCAAGCAATCGCCTGGGCTTCGGGGTGAAGAAGACCATGATGATGGCCCAGCGTCTGTACGAAGCCGGCTACATCACCTACATGCGTACCGACTCGACCAACCTGTCGACCGACGCTGTCGAGATGGCCCGCAGCTACATCGAGAAGGAGTTCGGCAAGCAGTACCTGCCTGCCGCGCCCATCGTCTATGGCAGCAAGGAAGGGGCCCAGGAGGCGCACGAAGCGATCCGTCCGTCCGACGTCAGTACCCACCCGACCAAGCTCAGTGGCATGGAGCGTGACGCCGAGCGCCTGTACGAGCTGATCTGGCGCCAGTTCCTGGCTTGCCAGATGCCGCCGGCGCAGTACCTGTCCACCAGTGTCACCGTGGTAGCGGGCGAGTTCGAGCTGCGCGCCAAGGGCCGTATCCTCAAGTTTGATGGTTACACCCGTGTCCTGCCGCAGCAGAGCAAACCGGGCGAAGACGACGTGCTGCCGGAAATGGCCCAGGGTGAAGCGCTCAAGCTGATCCAGCTCGATCCCAGCCAGCACTTCACCAAGCCGCCGGCGCGCTTCACCGAAGCCAGCCTGGTCAAGGAAATGGAGAAGCGCGGCATCGGCCGCCCATCCACCTACGCGGCGATCATTTCCACCATCCAGGATCGCGGTTATGTGACGCTGCACAACCGTCGTTTCTACTCCGAGAAGATGGGCGACATCGTCACCGAGCGCCTGTCCGAGAGCTTCGCCAACCTGATGGACTACGGCTTTACCGCCGGCATGGAAGAGAACCTCGACGATGTGGCCCAGGGCGAGCGTGACTGGAAGAACGTCCTCGACGAGTTCTATGGCGATTTCAGCAAGAAGTTGCAGACCGCCGAGTCCAGCGAGCACGGCATGCGCGCCAACCAGCCGACCCTGACCAACATTCCGTGCAAGGAATGTGGCCGGCCAATGATGATCCGTACCGCGTCCACCGGCGTGTTCCTCGGCTGCTCGGGCTATAGCCTGCCGCCAAAGGAGCGTTGCAAGGCAACGGTCAACCTGGTGCCGGGCGACGAAATCGCCGCTGACGACGAGGGCGAGTCCGAGTCCCTGGTGCTGCGCGGCAAGCACCGCTGCCCGATCTGCGCGACGGCGATGGATGCCTACCTGCTCGACGAGAAGCGCAAGCTTCACATCTGCGGTAACAACCCGGACTGCGTCGGCTACGAGATCGAAGAAGGCAACTACCGCATCAAGGGCTACGAAGGCCCGAGCCTGGAATGCGACAAGTGCGGCAGCGAGATGCAGCTCAAAACCGGCCGTTTCGGCAAGTTCTTCGGCTGTACCAACCCAAGCTGCAAGAACACCCGCAAGCTGCTCAAGAGCGGCGAGGCGGCGCCACCGAAGATGGACAAGGTGGACATGCCGGAGCTCAAGTGCGAGAAGGTCGACGATACCTACGTGCTGCGTGACGGTGCCTCAGGTCTGTTCCTGGCCGCCAGCCAGTTCCCGAAAAACCGCGAAACCCGTGCGCCGCTGGTGCTGGAGATCGTCCCGCACAAGCATGAGATCGATCCGAAGTATCACTTCCTCTGCGAGGCGCCACAGAAGGACCCGGAAGGGCGCCCGACGGTGATCCGCTATAGCCGCAAGACCAAGGAGCAGTACGTGCAGTCCGAGGTTGACGGCAAGCCTACCGGCTGGAAGGCGTTCTACGACGGCAAGGCGTGGAAGGTCGAAGACAAGCGCTGATCTGAAGGCGTGACTGGGGCGCGGAGCGGCCCCAGTCATTTGATGACAAGCAAAGCGCAATCCCTGAAACTGCAAGCAATCGCCTTGCAGCCTTCAGGAGTCAGTCGAAATGGCCCAGGAACTCTACACTCGCACCAACCAGAAACTGTTCTTCGCCGGCCTCGCGCTGGAGTCCATGGCCAAGGCCGCGGACAGCCAGGCGCTGAATGCCCAGGGGCTGCTCCAGGCCGAGCGCGAGTCGGCGCTGTTCCACCTGTATGGCGCGCTGCTTGGGCTGTGCCACGAGATCGCCGGCTTCTACCGCCTGCCCCAGGCCTCGGCGGCACGGGCGGAGTTGCTGTTCAGCGACGAGGTGCTGCAGAGCGTGGCGATCCCGGAAATGGCCGAGCTGCTGGAGTTGGCCCGCCAGCCGGAAACCTGGCTGGCGCGTCTGTTGGCGGCTTATGCCGATTTGTTCCGACCACCGGTCGCGAAGAAAACCCTGAAGGGTGACGTTACCCAGCCGCTGATCCAGGCCGTCAATCTGGACGAGCCTGAGCCGGTCGAGCTTTCCCGGGAGGAACTGGAGGCCTGGCGGCAGAACCTGAAAAGCCTGGTGAGACGATTCCGCGATGCGCTGAGTGAGTGCTGAGCGCTTCCATGGCTGGTACACTAATGGCCTTTCGTGAAAAGCAGGCCCTTTATGTCAACGTCCTTTCTAGAAATTGTCGAGTTGCCTGATGGCCGGATCGAGCTGCGCCGCGCCGAGGATGAAGGCTCCCTGGTAACCCTGGATTTCTCCGAGGATGCCAAGGCATTCCTGCAAGGACAGCATGTGGAGGTGGCCAAGGCCATGCTCAGCGTTGGCGTGCAAATGGCCGGTCGCTTGGTTGAAGGTGACTTCGAGCGTGAAGAGGGGCCACGCGTCCTTCACTGAGCCACGGTAGCGGCCCAGGGTTTCAAGCGATTGACAGGCAAAGCCTGAACATCAGCCGAGGCGGATGTTCAGGCTTTGTGCGTTTCCGCTGGCCGCTGCGCGCTGCAGCTGTTGGCGGGCGTTGCTGTTGATGGTGCCCAGCCAGCTGACCACGGTATGGCTGTGCCCGAGGCGCAGTGCCTCGCAGGCCAGTTGCAGGGCTGTCTGCCTGCCGCCGGGTTGCAGCAGCAGGATGCGTTCGCGGTTTAGGCCGGCGTCGCGCAGCCAGGCCTGGGTGAGGCTGCCGGGTGGGGCGATGAGCGTCAGCCAGCGGCTGTCGTCTTCTTCGCTGAGTTCGCGCAGGATCGGCGCCAGCAGGCTCTGGCAGTGCCCTGGCGCGCCGCGCAGGGCCAGCTCGCTGAACAGCTCTGGCTGGCTGCTCTTGCGCGGTGGCGCGCTGGGCTTGAGGCCTGGTAGCACCGGCTGGGCAAGGAAGGCCTCGAACAGCGGCAGCTGGGCTTGCTGGGGTGCATGGGTGAACGGCTGCATGACGCCTCCTGGTTCAGCGGCGCAGGACGCCGACGCTCAAGCCCTCGATCACCAGTTCCTGGTCTTTCAGGTCGACTTCGATGGGGGCGAATTCGGGGTTCTCGGCGATCAGCCAGACCTTGCTGCCTTCGCGCTTGAAGCGCTTGACGGTCACTTCGTCGCCAATGCGGGCTACCACCACCTGGCCGTTGCGGGCTTCGCGGGTGGTGTGCACGGCGAGCAGGTCGCCGTCGAAGATGCCGATGTCCTTCATGCTCATGCCGTGTACCCGCAGCAGGTAATCGGCGCGCGGATGGAAGAAGGCCGGGTTGATGCTGCAGGAATCCTCGATGTGCTGCTCGGCGAGGATCGGTGCACCGGCAGCGACGCGACCGATGATGGGCAGGCCGCTGTCCTCTTGCTTGGGCTCGAGGCCGGGGATGCGGATACCGCGGGAAGCGCCAGGGGTCATCTCGATGGCGCCCTTGCGGGCCAGGGCTTTCAGGTGCTCCTCGGCGGCGTTGGGCGACTTGAAGCCCAACTCCTGGGCGATCTCGGCACGGGTCGGCGGGAAGCCGTTGTCTTCGAGGCAGCGTTTGATGAAAGCCAGAATCTCGGCTTGGCGTGGCGTCAGTTTCAGCATGGGCGAGGGCTCTGTCTTTATATACAGTGACTGGAATTATATACAGTAGCTGGCAAGCTGCAAGCACCCTTGCCGAACAACCGCTGCAAAGCGTGCGCATTCAATGCCTTGTGGCTGTGTTTAAATGAGCGACCACCCAGTCACTGAGCCTTGACATAATCAGGCTTGAAACGTATGTTTCAAACAACTGTTTGTCAGGCGGAGTAGTCATGGCCCAATCGGAAACCGTTGAGCGCATCCTCGATGCGGCGGAGCAGCTGTTCGCGGAGCGCGGGTTCGCGGAAACCTCATTGCGGCTGATCACCAGCAAGGCCGGAGTCAACCTGGCGGCGGTGAACTACCATTTCGGTTCGAAGAAAGCCCTGATCCAGGCGGTCTTTTCCCGCTTCCTGGGCCCGTTCTGCGCCAGCCTGGAGCGTGAGCTCGACCGCCACCAGGCGCGTCCCGAGCAGAAGGCTTCGCTCGAGGAGCTGCTGGAAATGCTGGTGGAGCAGGCCTTGGTCGTGCAACCGCGCAGCAACAACGACCTGTCGATCTTCATGCGCCTGCTGGGCCTGGCCTTCAGCCAGAGCCAGGGGCACCTGCGCCGTTACCTGGAAGACATGTACGGCAAGGTGTTCCGCCGCTACATGCTGCTGGTCAACGAGGCCGCGCCGCGCATTCCGCCACTGGAGCTGTTCTGGCGCGTGCACTTCATGCTCGGCGCCGCGGCGTTCAGCATGTCGGGTATCAAGGCCCTGCGCGCCATCGCCGAAACCGACTTCGGCATCAACACCTCGATCGAGCAGGTGATGCGCCTGATGGTGCCGTTCCTGGCCGCCGGCATGCGTGCCGACAGCGGTGTCACCGACCAGGCCATGGCCGCGGCGCAATTGCGCCCACGCAGCAAGTCCGGCGCGCCCGCCAAGGCCTGAGCACTGGGCGGGGCAGGGCGCTTGCGCTAAGCTAGCGCCCATGCCTGAACTCGCCCCCGCCGCAATTCCCGTCAGCACGGCAGCTTCGCCACTGAACCATCGGACACCGCGTTGTCCGATGTGTGCGTGCGTCTGCGCGACCTCCGGATCTCCAATGAAGGATTCCCAATGACTGCCAGCCTGCAAGGCTCCCTGATGGTGGATATCGCCGGTAAATGGCTGACCGCCGAAGACCGCCATCTGCTGCGCCAGCCCGAAGTGGCCGGCCTGATCATCTTTGCCCGCAACATCGACAGCCCGCGCCAGGTGCGCGAGCTGTGCGCCTCGATCCGCGCCATCCGCCCCGAGCTGATCCTCGCCGTGGACCAGGAAGGCGGGCGGGTCCAGCGCCTGCGCCAGGGCTTCGTGCGCCTGCCGGCCATGCGCGCCATCGCCGACAACGCCAATGCCGAATACCTGGCCGAGCAGTGCGGCTGGCTGATGGCCACCGAGGTGCTGGCGGTAGGCCTGGACCTGAGCTTTGCCCCGGTGCTGGACCTCGACCATCAGCGCAGTGCCGTGGTCGGCAGCCGCGCCTTCGAAGGCAATCCGCAGCGGGCTACCGAACTGGCCGGCGCCTTCATCCGTGGCATGAATGCCGCGGGCATGGCCGCCTGTGGCAAGCATTTCCCCGGTCACGGCTGGGCCGAGGCCGATTCCCATGTGGCGATCCCGGTCGATGAGCGCAGCCTGGAACAGCTGCGCGCGGCCGACCTGGTGCCGTTCACCCGCCTGAGCGGGCAGTTGGCGGCGGTGATGCCGGCCCACGTGATCTACCCGCAGGTCGACAACCAGCCGGCCGGCTTCTCCCGGCGCTGGCTGCAGGACATCCTGCGCGGCGAGCTGGACTTCGACGGGGTGATCTTCAGCGACGACCTGTCCATGGCCGGCGCCCACGTGGTGGGCGATGCCGCCAGCCGCATCGAGGCGGCGCTCAGTGCTGGGTGCGACATGGGCCTGGTGTGCAATGACCGGGCTTCGGCCGAGCTGGCGCTAAGCGCGGCGCAGCGCATGAAGGTCAAGCCGTCGCCGCGAATTGCGCGGATGCGCGGGCAGGGCTTCGCACGTACCGATTACCGCCAGCAGCCGCGCTGGCTGGAGGCGTTGGGGGCGTTGAAGGAAGCCCAGCTGGTCGATTGACCTCGCTGGCCTCGTCCCGGGCAAGCCCGCTGCCACGCCCCCCCTGAGGGTTCGTGGGAGCGGGCTTTTACTTACTTCGCTTGCCCGGCAGCGGCGCGAACAGCGCCTCGATCTCTTCATCCCCCAACCGCCATTGCCCGGCCTGCCCGCCATCGAGCAGCCCGGCTGCCAGTGCCGCCTTCTCTTGCTGCAATTGCTGGATCTTCTCTTCCACCGTTCCACGGGTGATCAGCTTGAACACGAACACCGGCTTGTCCTGGCCGATGCGATAGGCGCGGTCGGTGGCCTGGTTCTCGCTGGCCGGGTTCCACCACGGGTCGTAGTGGATCACGGTGTCGGCGGCGGTCAGGTTAAGCCCCGTGCCGCCGGCCTTGAGGCTGATCAGGAATACCTCGCTGTCGCCATTCTGGAACTGCTGCACGGGGGCGCGACGGTCACGGGTATCGCCGGTCAGCAGGCTGTAGCGAATGCCGCGCTTCTCCAACTCGAACTCGATCAGCGCGAGCATCGAGGTGAACTGCGAGAACAGCAGCACCTTGCGCCCCTCGCTGAGCAGCTCCTCAAGCATCTCCAGCAGGCTGCCCAGCTTGCCCTTGTCGGCGAATGTGCCCTTGGCCTCGGTACCCTTGACCAGGCGCAGGTCGCAACACACCTGGCGCAGCTTGAGCAGCGCGTCGAGGATGACGATCTGGCTGCGCGCGGCGCCGTTGCGGGCGATCTCGTCGCGGACCTTCTTGTCCATTGCCACCCGCAGCGCCTCGTAGGTGTCGCGTTGGGCGTCGCTGAGCTCGACCCAGTGGATCATTTCGGTCTTGGCCGGCAGTTCGGTGGCCACCTGTTCCTTGGTACGGCGCAGCAGGAACGGGCGGATGCGGCTGGCCAGATGGGCCATGCGCTCAGCGTCGCCGTGACGCTCGATCGGGGTACGGTAGTCCTGGGTGAAGCGCTTGCTGTCGCCCAGCCAGCCGGGCATCAGGAAGTGGAAGATCGACCACAGCTCGCCGAGGTTGTTCTCCATCGGCGTGCCGGTCAGGCACAGCCGCTGGCTGGCCTGCAGCTCGCGAACGGCCTGGGCCGCCTTGCTGGTGCTGCTCTTGATGTTCTGCGCCTCGTCCAGCACCAGCAGGTGCCAGGGCTGGGCCTTGAGTGGTTCGAGGTCGCGAGGGGCGAGGGCGTAGGTGGTCAGCACCAGGTCATAGTCGGCCAGATTGGCGAAGTGCTTGTTGCGGCCTGGGCCGTGCAAGGCCAGCACGCGCAGGTCGGGGGCGAAGCGCCGGGCTTCGTCGAGCCAGTTGGGCACCAGGCTGGTGGGCATCACCGCCAGTGCCGGATGTGCCAGGCGCCCGCTTTCTTTCTCCAGCAGCAGGTGGGCCAGAGTCTGCAGGGTCTTGCCCAAGCCCATGTCGTCGCCGAGGATGCCGCCGGTGCCCATCTCGCGCAGGGCCTGCAGCCAGTTCAGGCCTTGCTGCTGGTAGGGGCGCAATGTGGCGTTCAGGCCTTTGGGCGGCATCACCTGCAGGTCGCGAGCGTCACGCAGGCGTCGGCCCAGGTCGCGCACATGGCTGCCGCCTTCCCATTGCAGCGGCAGGTGGTCGATTTCGTTGAGGCGCGCGGCATCGGTGCGGTCCAGGCGCAGGCTCGGGCCCACGGCGTCCTCGTGCAGGTACAGTTCGCCCAGGGTGCCCATCACCGCCTTGATGCGCCCGTAGGGCAGGGCGACCCGCAGTGCCGGGCCGTCATGGCGGGCGCGGTTGAGGTCAATCAGCAGGTGCTCGTCGTCATTGCGCCGCGCCAGTTCGCTGGGTCGCAGCAGTTCCGGGCTGGTGCGCAGCAGTTGCAGGACAATGGGCAGCAGGCTGTGGCGCTGGCCGTCGACCACGATACCCAGCTCGAGGTCGAACCATTCGTGGCCTGGCGCTTCCTCGATGGTGGCATACCAGTCGTCGACCTCGTGCAGGTTGAACGCGAAGTCGCGGTGCACGTCGATCGCCCAGCCCGCTTCGCGCAGGCGCGGCAGGCCCTCGCGGGCGAAGCGCAGCCAGGCTTCGTCGTCGGGCAACTGGTACATTTCGCCGGCACTGTCGGGGAGGGCCTTGCTCTGGCGGGTCGCCACCTTGAAGCCGTGGTCGCGCAGGGCCATGCGCAGGGCCTGCTCGGCCTGTGGCTGGCGCTGGATGCGTTGGCTGGTGGTGCCCACCAGGCGGCTGAGTGACTTGTCGTCGCTGCCGCTGGCACGCAGGCCGTCGTAGTCGAACGCCAGCGCGGCGCGGTGCTGCATCTGGCGTTGCATGCGCCCGGTCTTGGGCGTGTAGGCGCTGAATTCGAGACTGCCGAGGGTCAAGTGTGGGGTCGGCTCGATGCCGTCGAGCTGTTCCTCCTGCACGGCGGTGGGGGTCGGCAGGCGATGGTTGAGCGCGTTGAGCTTGTGGCTGAGGGGCACGATAAGGTGTTCCGGTACATCGGGGGCAAGGGACAGCTGCAGGGCGGTGTGCGGGTCGAGGGTGTGGGTGACGGTGCCGACTTCTTGGCTGTCGACATCGAAGTAGAACAGCGGCACCAGCGGCAGCACGCAATTGAGCGGTTCCTCGCCGTTGTACCACATGCCCCGATAGTCGCCACTGTTCAGGCGTACCCAGCGGAATTGCCCTTGGCGCGGGGCGCCCTGAACCATCAAGGGAAAGTCTTCGATGAACATCAGGCGCCCGGTATCCAGTGCCCGCTGCAGCAGTTCGCCGCCCTCGTGCCCTTTCAGCGCGAAACCGCGCTCCTGGCCGAAAGGCGCGTTCTGCGCCGACAGCTGACGCAGGATGCGCAGGTCTTCTTCCTTGACGTATTTTGGCGGCTCGTAGAGCAGTTCGTACAGCGAATGGATGCGGCTGTAGCGAATGCCATGCTCTTCGCGGGTGCCTTTGCGCACGCGCAAGGCGCAGCTTTTGTCGTCCTTGAGCATGAGTTGGTAGCAGACCATGCGCCCGCGCCGGTCTTCAGCGCCGTCTTGCCTGGGGGTGGGTTGCTCCAGGCCTTGCAACCAATGCTGCAGGTGATGGGGCAATTGCTCGCCGCTGGCCGCGCCGCGCCCGTAGCTGCTGGCCAGGGTGTAGAGCGCGGCGGCGCAGTGCTTGCAGTTCTCGCCGACCGGGCAGGAGCAGTTGCCGCGCACATGGCATTGCCCGGATGGCCCCGCGGTGATGATGATCCGCTGGCGGTAGACATTGCCGCCGCTGCCGCGGCAGGTGGACTCGATGCGTGAATCGCCGTGGGACTGGATCTGCACCAGGCCCTGTTCGGCGTAGCGCTCGCCACGTTGCAGGGTGGCCGCGGAAAAGTCGCGCTTCCAGCTCGGATTCTCGGCTGCCAGCTTCTGCACATCGGCGTTCACGGTTTCACTGCTCCATCATTTCCGGGTCGGGCAGCGGCATCTTGCGCATGCCGGCCGGTGAGACCTTGAGCAGCACGGCCAGGTGCCCGCCATCGAGGAAGGTCAGCTGCCCGGCCTTCATGTTGCTGTTGCTCTGCTTGAACTGCTCGCTGCGCAGCACGCTGCCATTGCTGTCGAGCTGGTTGACCCAGAGGTTGGCGTCAACGGCGATGAAGCGGCTTTCCTTGATGCGCAGGTTGCCCTCGATCGGGAAGTGGCCGAACTGTTCGTCACCGGCACTCAGGGCAATGGTTTCGCCATCCTGTTGCCAGGCCTTGTGCAGCAGCACGGTGTAGTCGGCGGTGGCCTGCAGGCGGGTGACCTCGTCACCCAGGCCGGTCGGGCGTTCAGCGCCCTTGTCCAGGCGTGGCGCGCCGGCGCTCCAGTCTTCCGGGGCAAACGGGCTGGTAATGGCCGCTACGGCGTTCTGCCGCACCAGGACCATTTCCACCTGATACGGGCCTGCGGCGAAGGCGGCCGGCGCGATCAGCGTCAGCAGCAAGGTCAGGCAACGGATGGCACGCATGAAGCTTCCTTAGTGTGTTTGTGGGGTAAGGCGCTCGAACAGCGCTTCCAGGGTGTTGAAACGTTCTTCGGGGCGTTCCATCGGCACCAGGAAGCGGAACTGGGTCGCGCCTTCGAACTTGTAGCGTTTGGGCTGGCCCTGGATCAGCTTGATCAGGGTCAGCGGGTCGACCGGGGTTTCGGCCTCGAACTCGAGCTTGCCGCCGTTGGGGCCGGCATCGACTTTCTTGATGCCGAGCTTTTCCGCCTGCAGCTTGAGCAGGGTCAGGCGCATCAGGTTCTTGGTCGGCTCCGGCAGCAGGCCGAAGCGGTCGATCATCTCCACCTGCAGGTCCTTGAGGCCCTCTTCGTCGGCCGCCGAGGCGATGCGCTTGTACAGGATCAGGCGCGCATGCACATCGGGCAGGTAGTCCTCGGGGATCAGCGCCGGCAGGCGCAGGTTGATCTCCGGGCCGCCACCGAGCGGCTGTTCGAGGTTCGGCTGGGTGCCCTTGCGGATGGCCTTGACCGCGCGCTCGAGCATCTCCATGTACAGGGTGAAGCCGACCGCCTGGATCTGCCCGCTCTGGCCTTCGCCGAGCAGTTCGCCGGCGCCGCGGATCTCCAGGTCGTTAGTGGCCAGGACGAAGCCCGCGCCCAGGTCCTGGGTGTTGGCGATGGCCTCCAGGCGTTTCTCGGCGTCGGCGCTGATTTGCTGGCGCGGTGGCGTCAGCAGGTAGGCATAGGCCTGGTGGTGGCTGCGCCCGACCCGACCACGCAACTGGTGCAATTGCGCCAGGCCGAACTTGTCGGCGCGCTCGATGACGATGGTGTTGGCGCTCGGCACGTCGATGCCGGTCTCGATGATGGTCGAGGCGATCAGCACGTTGAAACGCTTGTGATAGAAGTCACTCATCACCTGCTCGAGCTCGCGTTCGCGCATCTGACCGTGACCGATGCCGATACGTGCCTCGGGCACCAGCTCGGCCAGCTCGGCGGCGCACTTCTCGATGCTCTTCACATCGTTGTGCAGGTAGTACACCTGGCCACCGCGCAGCAGTTCGCGCAGCAGCGCCTCCTTCACCGTGCTCTTGTTCTGCTCCATGACGAAGGTGCGCACCGACAGGCGCCGCGCTGGCGGGGTGGCGATGATCGACAGGTCGCGCATGCCCGAAACTGCCATGTTCAGCGTGCGCGGGATCGGCGTTGCGGTCAGTGTGAGGATATCCACCTCGCTGCGCAGCGCCTTGAGCTGTTCCTTCTGGCGCACGCCAAAGCGGTGTTCCTCGTCGATGATGGCCAGGCCCAGGTCCTTGAAGCGCACATCGTCCTGCAGCAGCTTGTGGGTGCCGATGAGGATGTCGATCTTGCCTTCGGCCAGTTCCGCCGCGGCGCTGGCGACTTCCTTGGCCGACTTGAAGCGGCTCATCACCTCGACCTTCACCGGCCAGTCGGCGAAGCGGTCGCGGAAACTGTTGTAGTGCTGCTGGGCCAGCAGCGTGGTGGGTACCAGCACCGCCACCTGGCGGCCGCTGTGCACGGCGATGAAGGCGGCGCGCATGGCCACCTCGGTCTTGCCGAAGCCGACGTCGCCGCACACCAGGCGGTCCATGGGCTGGCCGGCAAGCATGTCGGCCCGCACCGCCTCGATGGCGGTCTGCTGGTCGGGGGTTTCCTCGAACGGGAAGCCGGCGCTGAAGGTGGCGTAGTCGGCGGCCGGGTCGGCGAAGGCGTAGCCTTTGCGCGCGGCGCGGCGGGCGTAGATGTCGAGCAGCTCGGCGGCGACGTCGCGCACCTGCTCGGCGGCCTTGCGCTTGGCTTTCTGCCAGGCTTCGGAGCCCAGCCGGTGCAGCGGGGCCAGGGCGTCGTCGCTGCCGGTGTAGCGCGCGATCAGGTGCAGGTTGGCCACCGGCACGTAGAGCTTGGCGCCCTCGGCGTATTCGAGGGTGAGGAACTCGGCGGCCTGGCCGTCGATTTCCAGGGTGGCCAGGCCCAGGTAGCGGCCCACGCCATGGTCGATGTGCACCACCGGCGCGCCTTCGCGCAGCTCGGTGAGGTTCTTGATCACCGCGTCGTTGGCCGCCTCGCCGCGTTTCTCGCGGCGCCTGCGCTGCATCACGCGCTGGCCGAACAGCGGGCTTTCCGCTACCAGGGCAATGGCCGGGTCGTCCAGCAACAGGCCGTCGTCCAAGGGGGCGATGGTGATCGCCAGGCGTTCGCCGCCGGTGACGAAGTCGGCCCAGCCGTCAACGGTCTGCGGGCGCAGCTTGAGGCGTTCGAGCAACTCGAGCAGCACTTCGCGGCGGCCCGCGGACTCGGCGGTGAACAGCACGCGGCCGCTGAACTGGTCGAGGAAGTTGGCCAGCTCCGCCAGCGGCTGGTGGGCCTTGGCCTCGATGGCCAGGTTGGGCAGGGCGCGGGCGGCGAAGCGCTCACGGCCAGCGCCGGCCTCGACATCTTCGCCGCTGATCACCACTCGTGGCCACTGCTTGAGGCGGGCGAAGCAATCCTCCACCGGCAGGAACAGCTCCGCCGGTGGCAGCAGCGGCCGGCTCATATCGCCGCGGCGCTCTTCATAGCGCCCGCGCACATCGTTCCAGAAGTGTTCGGCGGCCTGCTCCACGCCCGGCAGCGAGAACACCTGGGTGTCGGCCGGCAGGTAGTCGAACAGGGTGGCGGTTTCTTCGAAGAACAACGGCAGGTAGTACTCGATGCCAGCGGGGATGATGCCGCTGGTGAGGTCCTGGAAGATCGCGCTGCGGCGGAAATCGACGTCGAAGCGTTCGCGGAAACGCGCCTTGAAGCGCGTCACCTCGTCCTTCTGCATGGGGAACTCGCGCGCCGGCAGCAGGCGGATCGAGTCGACCTTGTCGATCGAGCGCTGGCTCTCCGGGTCGAAGGTACGCAGGGTCTCGATCTCGTCGTCGAACAGGTCGATGCGGTACGGCTGCTTGCTGCCCATGGGGAACAGGTCGATCAGCGCGCCGCGCACGGCGAACTCGCCATGCTCGTAGACCGTGTCGACGCAGCGGTAGCCGCTGGCTTCCAGGCGCGCGCGCATCTGCTCGACGTCGATCTTCTGGCCGACGTCCAGCACCAGGCTGCTGCCCAGCAGGAAGCGCGTGGGGGCCAGGCGGTGCAGGGCGGTGGTGATCGGCACGACGAGAATGCCGTGGTCCAGCTCCGGCAGCCGGTAGAGGCTGGCGATACGCTGGGAGATGATGTCCTGGTGCGGCGAGAACAGGTCGTAGGGCAGGGTTTCCCAGTCGGGGAAAGGCAGCACCGGCAGTTCTGGCGCGAAGAAGCGCAGCTCCTGCTCCAGGCGGTCGGCCGCCTGGCTGTCGGCGGTGAGCAGCAAGGTGAAGCGACCGGCGGTACTGGCAGCCTCGGCGACGGCCAGGCTCAAGGCCGCGCCGGGCAGGTTGCCCCAGGTTTGTTTGCCGGCCGTGGCCGACATTTGCGGTAGGCGCAGAACTGACACGGGAGATCGGACTCCAAGCGTTGCGGCAAAGAGGTCGATTGTACCGGTGACGAGGCGCGCTGTCAGGTTCGAAAGGGCTTGGCGACGGGGGCTGGCGCCGGCGACAGGCGCTCATTGCCCGATACGCCGCGGGGCGTCATAATGTAGCCCCTTTTTTGTTCCCCTACATGTGGAAGGTTACCGTGACTCAGAAGCCCGACCAGTGTCTTGGTGAGTGGATCGATCGTGAAGCCCTGGCTGAAGCGATGATCCCGCTTATCGGTCAGCTCTACCGCAACAACAACGTGGTGAGCTCGATCTATGGCCGCAGCCTGATCAACCGTTCGGTTATCTCGATCCTCAAAGCACACCGCTTTGCCCGTCACCGTCAGACCGACGAGACCGAGCTGTCCGTCCACGAGACATTCCCCCTGCTCAAGGCCATGAGCGAGCTGAAGCTGGGCGCCGCCTCGGTGGACCTGGGCAAGCTGGCCAACAAGTTCAAGGTCGAAGGCAATGGCCGCAGCGCCGAACAGTTCGTCCGTGACGAACTGGCCGACGTCGTGGGTCAGCAGAACGCTTCCGCACGCAAGGGCACCGACGTCGTGCTGTACGGCTTCGGCCGCATCGGCCGCCTGCTGGCGCGTATCCTGATCGAGAAGACCGGTGGCGGCGACGGCCTGCGCCTGCGCGCCATCGTTGTGCGCAAGGGCGCCGAGAACGACCTGGTCAAGCGCGCCAGCCTGCTGCGCCGCGACTCGGTGCACGGTCCGTTCGACGGCACCATCGTCATCGATGAAGCCAACAACACCATCACTGCCAACGGCAACCTGATCCAGGTGATCTACGCCAAGAGCCCGAGCGAAGTCGACTACACCCAGTACGGCATCAACGATGCGCTGATCGTCGACAACACCGGTGTCTGGCGTGACGCCGACGGCCTCGGCCAGCACCTGGCCTGCCCGGGCGCCGCCCGCGTGATCCTCACCGCACCTGGCAAGGGCGCGCTGAAGAACATCGTGCACGGCATCAACCACGGCGACATCAGCGCCGACGACAAGATCATCTCGGCGGCGTCCTGCACCACCAACGCCATCGTGCCGGTGCTCAAGGCCATCAACGACCAGTACGGCATCGTCAACGGCCACGTCGAAACCGTTCACTCGTTCACCAACGACCAGAACCTGATCGACAACTTCCACAAGGGCAGCCGCCGTGGCCGCGCCGCGCCGCTGAACATGGTCATCACCGAGACCGGTGCCGCCACTGCCGCCGCCAAGGCGCTGCCAGTGCTCAAGGGCAAGCTGACCGGCAACGCGATCCGTGTGCCGACGCCGAACGTGTCGATGGCCATTCTCAACCTGAACCTCGAGAAGGCCACCAACCGCGAAGAGCTGAACGAGTACCTGCGCCAGACCGCCATGCACTCCGAGCTGCACAAGCAGATCGACTACGTCAGCTCCCAGGAAGTGGTATCGACCGACTTCGTCGGTTCGCGCCACGCCGGTGTGGTCGACGCCGAGGCGACCATCTGCAACGACAACCGTGTTGTCCTGTACGTCTGGTACGACAACGAATTCGGTTACAGCTGCCAGGTGGTGCGCGTGATGGAAGACATGGCCGGTGTGAACCCGCCAGCGTTTCCACGCTGATCCGCTTGTAATGCGTTGAGAAAACGGGAACCTTCGGGTTCCCGTTTTTTTTGCCTGATAACTGCTGTGCCTGTACCGGCCTCATCGCCGGCAAGCCGGCTCCCACAGAGGCGCTGGCGCCGAGCCTTTTGTGGGAGCCGTTGCCGGCGATGAGGCCAGTGCTGTCTCCTGAGAGCTCTCGTTTGCGCGCGATACTACTGTTGTCCATCCTTACGCTGCTTTCAGCCTGCAAGCCAACCCCGACCCTCGAGCGCTTCGGCGGCCCGACCATGGGCAGCAGCTACAGCATCCAGTACGTGCGCCAGCCCGGCGGCCCGGCGCCGGAGCAGGTGCAGGCGGCGGTCGAAAGCATCCTGCAGGCCGTCGACGCGCATTACTCCACCTACCGCGGCGACTCCATCGTCAGCCGTTTCAACCAGTTGCCGGCCAATCAGTGCCTGCCCATCGATGCCGACATGCTGGAACTGGTTACTTTCGGCCAGCACCTGGCCGAACAGAGCCAGGGCGCCTTCGACCTTACCGTCGAGCCGCTGCTCGACCTCTGGGGCTTCGGCCCGCAGGCCCGCGAAATGCAGGTGCCGGAGCCGCAGGCGCTGGCCAGGGAGCGCCTGCGCGTGGGTTACCGCCACTTGCGCCTTGAGGGCGAGGCCCTGTGCAAGGACGCCGCCGTCGAGCTGGATTTCAACAGCATCGCCGCCGGCCACGCCGTCGACCTGATCGCCCAGCGGCTGCGCGCCATGGGCATCGACAACTTTCTTGCCGAGGCCACCGGTGAGTTGAAGGCCGTGGGCCGCAAGCCCGATGGCAGCGCCTGGCGGGTGGCCCTGGAACTGCCGCGCGAGGATCGCCAGATCGCCCGCCAGGTCATCGACGTGCAGGACCTGGCCGTGTCGACCTCGGGTGACTACCGGCATTATTTCGAGGACAATGGCCGGCGCTATTCACACACCTTCGACGCCCGCCTCGGGCGCCCGGTCGCGCACGACCTGGCGGCGGTGACGGTGCTCGACGCTTCGGCGCTGCTGGCCGACGGCTACTCGACCCTGTTGTTGATCCTCGGGCCGCAGCAGGGCTGGGATTTCGCCATCGCGCACGGTATCGCCGCAGTGCTGGTGACCCGGGTCGAGGGTGGTTTCGTCTCTCGTTCCACGCCGGCCTTCGAGCGGCGGGTGAAAGGCAAGTGAAAGGCAAGCCACGGATGATCGAAGCCAGGGAAACGGTGAAACGACATGTAATGCAGGCAATAATGGCCTACGACGCGACCAAGGGTTAATGTGCGCGGCGTTCACGCTTGATTAGACTGCACCCGAATTTTCTCATGGCGCCCCGGCGACATGATCGCGCCCCGCGGCCATCCGGCCGGCGGGCCAGTTCTGAAGGAGTACGCATGGCTGTCTACAACTACGACGTAGTGGTGCTGGGTTCCGGCCCGGCCGGAGAGGGCGCGGCAATGAACGCCGCCAAAGCAGGGCGCAAGGTGGCCATGGTCGACAGCCGTCGCCAGGTCGGTGGCAACTGCACCCACCTGGGCACCATCCCGTCCAAGGCGCTGCGTCACTCCGTGCGGCAGATCATGCAGTTCAACACCAACCCGATGTTCCGCGCCATCGGCGAACCTCGCTGGTTCTCCTTCCCCGATGTACTCAAGAGCGCCGAGAAGGTCATCAGCAAGCAGGTCGCCTCGCGCACCGGCTACTACGCGCGCAACCGCGTCGATGTGTTCGTCGGCACCGGCAGCTTCGCCGATGAGCAGACCGTCGAAGTGGTCTGCCCCAACGGCGTGGTCGAGAAGCTCAACGCCAAGCACATCATCATCGCCACCGGCTCGCGCCCATACCGCCCGGCTGACATCGACTTCCACCACCCACGCGTCTATGACAGCGACACCATCCTCAGCCTCAGCCATACCCCGCGCAAGCTGATCGTCTACGGCGCCGGGGTGATCGGTTGCGAATACGCCTCGATCTTCAGCGGCCTGGGTGTGCTGGTGGAACTGGTCGACAACCGCGGCCAGCTGCTGAGCTTCCTGGATTCGGAGATTTCCCAGGCGCTGAGCTACCACTTCAGCAACAACAACATCACCGTGCGCCACAACGAGGAGTACGACCGTGTCGAAGGCCTGGACAACGGGGTGATCCTGCACCTGAAGTCGGGCAAGAAAATCAAGGCCGACGCCTTGCTGTGGTGCAACGGGCGTACCGGCAACACCGACAAGCTGGGCCTGGAGAACATCGGTATCAAGGTCAACAGCCGCGGCCAGATCGAGGTCGACGAGACCTACCGCACCAGCGTGCCGAACATCTACGGTGCCGGTGACGTGATCGGCTGGCCGAGCCTGGCCAGCGCCGCCCATGACCAGGGCCGTTCGGCGGCCGGCAGCATCGTCGACAACGGCAGCTGGCGCTTCGTCAACGATGTGCCGACCGGCATCTACACCATTCCGGAGATCAGCTCGATCGGCAAGAACGAGCAGGAACTGACCCAGGCCAAGGTGCCCTACGAAGTGGGCAAGGCCTTCTTCAAGAGCATGGCCCGCGCACAGATCGCCGGCGAGCCGCAAGGCATGCTGAAGATCCTGTTCCACCGCGAGACCCTGGAAGTCCTTGGCGTGCACTGCTTCGGCTACCAGGCCTCGGAGATCGTCCACATCGGCCAGGCGGTGATGAACCAGCCGGGCGAGCAAAACAACCTGAAATACTTCGTCAACACCACCTTCAACTACCCAACCATGGCCGAGGCCTATCGGGTAGCCGCCTATGATGGTCTGAACCGGCTTTTTTGAGCGGCTCCGACCGGTGGCCTGAGCCGGTCGGGGAGACCGATTTCAGCCCTACCCGAGGGTGGTCCTGGCCAAACCGGGAAAGTCTGTAATCAGGCTGTCCACGCCAAAGTCAGCGAGCCGGCGCATCAGTGCCGGTTCGTTGACCGTCCACACCGACACGTGCAAACCCTGGCGCTGCGCCTTGATCAGGCGCTCGGGGGTGCACAGCGTCCAGTTCAACGCCAGCATCTCGCAGCCGTAGTTCTGCGCGACCTTCAACGGGTCGAGCCAGGCGTACTCGGCGACCAGCCCGCGTTTCACGTCGGGCACCAGCTCCTGGGCGGCGCCGAGCACTTCCCGTGAGCTCGAGGTGATGGTCACCTTGTCCAGCAGGCCGTGCTGCAGGGCCAGTTCGCGGATCGCCAGCACCGTGCTGGCGGCGCGGGTGCGCGAGGCGCTCTTGACCTCCAGTTGCCAATGCTCGAACGGGCACTTCTCGAACAGTTCCTCGAGCCGTGGGATGTGGCAGGGCTGTACATGGCCCGGGCCTCCCTTGCGGGCGTCGTAGGTCACCAGCTCGGCGGCGGTGTGCTCGACCACCTTGCCGCGCCTGCCGGTAGTGCGCTTGAGGCTCGGGTCGTGGATCACCATCAGCTCGTTGTCGGCCGACAGGTGCAGGTCGAGTTCGCAGCGGTCCACGCCATGGGACAGGCACTGGCGGAAACTCTGCAGGGTGTTCTCGGGTGCTTCGCCCTTGGCGCCGCGGTGGCCATAGATCAGGGTCACGTTCGTTCCTTCAAATCAGGGAAAAAGGGCTTATGCGTCCGGCTCGTTCTGCTCCAGCGCCTGGCGCCGTTGCTGTTGCTGGCGCTGCAGGATGTAGCGGGCCAGGAGCTGGCGCTGGGCGTCGGTCATGTCGATGAATTCGGTGCCGACCTCGAAGTCGCCGTCCGGGCGCGGGTCGCAATGGGTGACCCGGCCGCGCAGCAGCAGGCCATGGGCACGGGGCATCAGCACCATCTTCACCTTGACCCGGGTGCCGGGCGCGATCTTCTGCGCCTGGGCGAACTCGATGCCGCCTTCGGAGATGATCACCGGCATCGGCTGGCCGATTTCGCCGATCAAGGTTTGCGCGACTACGGCGCTCAGCAGATCGAGGCGTTTGTTCTGGGCGCGCAGGAAGGCGGCCAGGGTGCGGTCCTTCTCGCTCAACTGGCGCAGCAGGTGTTGCGACTCGAAGTCGGACAGGTGCAGTTCGCTGAGCAGGTTGAACAGCTCCGAATCATCCTGCAACAGTTCTGTCTCAAGGGCTTCGGCCGCGCTGAGGGGGCTGATTTGAAGTGCGATCCGATCTTCGATGCGGTAGTATTCGCGGCGATCTTCTTCGTCTAATGTCGTCATGGCGAACCCAAGGTTACGGCGGTGGTCCGAGTGTAAAGCCGCCGTAGGCGCCTCGCCACAAGGACGTTCCCTTTCATCCGAACAAGCCCCGACATGTTCAGACCTCTATTCGTATTCATTGGTACGCGCTACACCCGTGCCAAGCGCCGCAATCACTTCGTCTCGTTCATTTCGCTCACCTCGATGATCGGCCTCGCCCTGGGCGTGGTGGTGATGATCGTGGTGCTGTCGGTGATGAACGGGTTCGACCACGAGATGCGTACCCGCGTGCTGGGTATGATCCCCCACGCCACGTTGGAGACCGGTCAGCCGATCGACGACTGGCAGGCCCTCGCCTCTAAAGTAAAGCAGAATCCGCAGGTGCTGGCGGTCGCGCCCTTCACCCAGATGCAGGGCCTGCTGACCCATGAGGGCAAGGTGCAGAAGGTGCTGCTCAACGGCATCGACCCGGCCCGCGAGCGCGAGGTGTCGATCATCGACAAGTTCGTCCTCGACGGCAGCCTCGACAAGCTGGCGCCGGGCGAGTGGGGGATCATGATCGGCGACAAGGCGGCGCAGAAGCTGGGCGTGGCCATCGGCGACAAGCTGACCTTCGTCGCCCCCGAGGTCAGCGTGACCCCGGCGGGGATGTTCCCACGCATGAAGCGATTCACCGTGGTCGGCACCTTCCATGTCGGTGCCGGCGAGATCGACGGCTACCTGGGCCTGACCAACATTGCCGACCTGTCGCGCCTGCATCGCTGGAAGGCCGACCAGGTCCAGGGCGTGCGCCTGAAGTTCGACGACCTGTTCCAGGCCCCCCGCGCCACCTGGGCCATCGCCCAGCAGCTGGGCGAGCAGGAGTACTACCCGCGGGACTGGACCCGCACCCACGGCAACCTGTACCAGGCAATCCGCATGGAGAAATCCATGATTGGCCTGCTGCTGCTGCTGATCGTCGCGGTGGCGGCGTTCAACATCATTTCCACCCTGGTGATGGTGGTCAACGACAAGCGCGGCGACATCGCCATCCTGCGCACCCTGGGTGCCACGCCCGGGCAGATCATGGCCATCTTCATGGTCCAGGGCACGGTGATCGGCGTGGTCGGCACGCTGATCGGCGCGGTGCTGGGCATCCTCGGCGCGCTCAACGTAAGCGCGGCCATCGCCGGCATCGAAGCCCTGATCGGGCACAAGTTCCTCAATGCCGACGTGTACTTCATCGATTACCTGCCGTCGCAGATCCAGGCCCAGGACGTGTACATGGTCTGCGGTGCGGCGCTGGTCCTGAGTTTCTTCGCCACCCTGTACCCGGCCTGGCGCGCCTCGCGCACCCAGCCTGCAGAGGCGCTACGTTATGAGTGAGTCGCGCATGAGTGATAAAGCCGTGTTGAGCTGCCGCAACCTGGGCAAGAGCTACGAGGAAGGCCCGGAGTCGGTGCAGGTGTTGTCTGGGTTGAACCTCGAACTGCACCCGGGCGAGCGGGTGGCCATCGTCGGCAGCTCGGGTTCGGGCAAGAGTACGCTGCTCAACCTGCTGGGCGGTCTCGACACGCCGACGCAGGGCAGTGTCTGGCTGGCCGGCGAAGAGCTGTCGGCACTGGGCGAGCGGGCCCGCGGCCTGCTGCGCAATCGCGCGCTGGGCTTCGTCTACCAGTTCCACCACCTGCTGGCAGAGTTCACCGCCCTGGAGAACGCCTGCATGCCGCTGCTGATCGGCAAGACCCCGATCAGCGAGGCCCGCGAGCGCGCCGAGGCGCTGCTCAAGCGCGTCGGCCTGGGCCACCGCCTCAATCACAAGCCGGCCGAGCTGTCCGGTGGTGAGCGCCAGCGCGTGGCGATTGCCCGCGCCCTGGTCAACCGCCCCGGCCTGGTGATGCTCGACGAGCCCACCGGCAACCTCGACCACCACACCGCCCAGGGTATCCAGGAGCTGATGCGCGAGTTGTCGACCCACTCGCAGACCGCCTTCCTGGTAGTGACCCACGACCTCAACCTGGCGCGCCAGATGGACCGTGTGCTGAGCCTGGAAGACGGGCACCTGGTGGCGATCTGAGTCGCTTGCGCGGGGCCCCGTGAGGCGGCCCCGGTTCTTTTTCTACTTGGGTGTTCCCGTTCATGTTCAGACCCTTGTCCTTGTTCATCGGTGCCCGCTACACCCGTGCCAAGCGCCGCAACCACTTCATCTCGTTCATCTCCATGACCTCGATGATCGGCCTGTCGCTCGGCGTGCTGGCCATGATCACGGTGTTGTCGGTGATGAACGGCTTCCAGCGCGAGATGAGTTCGCGGGTGCTTGGCCTGGTGCCACACGCTGCGATCCTCGGCGCGCAGCCGTTGGACGACTGGCGTACGGTCGCCGCCGCCGCCGAAGGCAATCCGGCGGTGATGGCTGCCGCGCCGATCACCGAGATGGAAGGTATGCTCTCGTACAAGGGGGCGATGCAGCCGATCCAGGTCGCCGGCATCGATCCGACCGAGGAAGGCAAAGTCTCCATCGTCACCCAGCACATCGTCCAGGGCAGCTTGCAGGCATTGGTGCCGGGCGAGTATGGCGTGGTCATCGGTGAATTGACGGCGCGGCGTTTTCGCCTGAACACCGGTGACAAGCTGACCCTGATCGTCCCGGAGATCAGCAAGGAACCGGGCGGCATCACTCCGCGCATGCAGCGCCTCACCGTGGTCGGCATCTTCAAGGTGGGTGCCGAACTGGATGGCTCGCAGGCCTACATTCACGTAGCCGATGCCGGCGAAATGCAGCGCTGGGCGCCGGGCCAGGTGCAGGGCGTGCGCTTGAAGCTGCATGACCTGTATGCCGCGCCACAGGTGTCCAAGGCCATCGCCGCGGGCCTGGGCGAAGGCTACCGCGCCGATGACTGGTCGCACACCCAGGGCAGCCTGTTCAGCGCGATGAAGATGGAAAAGACCATGATCGGCCTGCTGCTGATGATGATCATCGCCGTGGCCGCGTTCAACATCATCGCCACCCTGGTGATGGTGGTGAACGACAAGGGCGCGGACATCGCCATCCTGCGCACCATCGGCGCCACGCCGGCGCAGATCATGGGCACCTTCATGGTCCAGGGCAGCTTGATCGGTATCGTCGGCACCTTGCTTGGCGGAGTGCTGGGGGTGATCCTGGCGCTGAACGTCAGCGCGGTGGTCGGTTGGCTCGAGCGAGTCAGCGGCCAGCATATCTTCACCTCCGACATCTATTTCATCAGCAGCCTGCCGTCGGAGTTGCAATGGGGCGATGTGGCGATCATCTGCGTGGCGGGGCTGGTGATGAGCTTCCTGGCGACGATCTACCCGGCCTACCGCGCCTCGCAGATCGAGCCGGCCATGGCGTTGCGTTACGAGTAAGGCATGGCGCCCCTTTCGCCGGCAAGCCGGCTCCCACAAAGTACAGGCTTGCAAGAGCCCTGTGGGAGCTGGCTTGCCAGCGATGGGCTGTGTAGCAGCCCCTATTCGGACAACTCGATCACAAACCGCGTCCAGCCATCCGCGCACTCTGCCCTGATGCGTCCCCCATGTGCCTGCACGATCGAACGGGTGATCGCCAGTCCTAACCCCGCATGCTCGCTGCTGCCTTCCTGGCGCGCCGGATCCGCCCGGTAGAAGCGGTCGAACAATCGCTCAAGCAGTTGCGGCGCAATCGCCGGCCCGGTGTTGGCCACCACGATGCGCAGCCCAGGCTCCAGGCTTACCCTAATCTCACCCCCGGCGGGGGTGAAGCGCAGGGCGTTGTCCAGCAAGTTCGATAGCGCCCGGCGCAGCATGTGCCGGTCGCCCTTGGCATGGGCCTGGCCCTCACGCAACAAACGCACCTCGGCGTCCTCGGCCAGCGGCGCGTAGTACTCCAGCAACGCATCGGCCTCCGTTGCCAGGTCCAGCGCCTGGCGGCTGGGTATCAGCAGGCCGTGGTCGGCCTTGGCCAGGTAGAGCATGTCGTTGACCAACTGGGCCATCCATTGCAGCTCCTCGAGGTTGCCGTGCAGGGCCTCGCGGTACTCCTCGAGGCTGCGCGGGCGGGTGAGGGTGACCTGGGTGTGGGTCAGCAGGTTGGACAGCGGCGTGCGCAGCTCGTGGGCGATGTCGGCGGAGAATGCCGACAGGCGCTGAAACGCGTCGTCCAGGCGCTGCAGCATGGCGTTGACGGTGCCGGCCAGCTCGGCCAGTTCCTCGGGCATCTCGGCGGCCGGCAAGCGCGTGGTCAGCGAGCCGGCGGTGACGCTGGCGGCCACCTTGCCCATCTGCCGCAGCGGTTTCAGGCCACGGCGTACGGCCCAGGCGCCGAGCAGCGCGGTGGCCAGCGCTGACAGGCCGACGGTGAGCCAGATCAACCGCTGCATGCCTTGCAGGAAGTGCTGGTGGTGGGTGATGTCGAGGAACAGGGTCAGTTGTGGCGAAGCGGGCTGGCCGTCGACCAGTGGCGCGCTGAGGCTGCGGTAATCCACCCCGTGGCTGTGCAGCGTGGCCAGGCCGGTAGGGGTGGGGGCCTGCGGCAGCTCGCCCCGGCTGGCGAACCACGGCTCGCCGTCGGCGCCGCTCACACGCAAGGCCAGGTCGGACTGGTGACTCAGCTCGTTGAGCAGCGCCGGCAGACGCGTGGCCAGTTGCTGCTGGGTGGTGACACCGGCAAGCAGGCTGCTCATCAGCGAAAGCCGGCCACTGAGCAGTTGCTGGTCGAGTTCGACGAAATGCTGCTCGCTGGCGCGGTTGAACAGCAGGCCGGCGCCCAGCGACACGGCCGCGGTGCAGGCGGCGAACAGTAGCGCCAGGCGGCTGCCCAGGGACAGGCGGCGCATCAGTCGTGGCGCTCTTCGAGCACGTAGCCCATGCCGCGCACAGTATGGATCAGCTTGGCGGCATGGCTGTCGTCGATCTTCAGGCGCAAGCGGCGGATGGCCACCTCGATGACGTTGGTGTCGCTGTCGAAATTCATGTCCCACACCTGCGAGGCGATCAGCGACTTGGGCAGCACCTCGCCCTGGCGGCGCAGCAGCAGTTCGAGCAGGGCGAACTCCTTGGCGGTCAGATCGATGCGCTGACCGGCGCGCTCGGCGCGGCGGCGAATCAGGTCCAGGCGCAGGTCGGCCAGGGCCAGGCAGGTATCCTGGCTGGCACTGGCGCCACGGCGCAGCAGGCTGCGTACACGGGCCAGCAGTTCGGAGAAGGCGAAGGGTTTGACCAGGTAGTCGTCGGCGCCCAGCTCCAGGCCGTGCACGCGGTCCTCGACGGCATCGCGGGCGGTGAGGAACAGCACCGGGGTGTCCAGCCCGGCCTGGCGCACCGCCTGGAGGATCTGCCAGCCGTTGCGCCCCGGCAGCATCACGTCGAGGATCAGCAGGTCGTGGTCGCCGCTCAGGGCCAGGTGCTGGCCGGTGTCGCCATCGCTGGCCAGTTCGGTGGCGAAGCCGGCCTCGCTCAGGCCCTGGCTCAGGTACTGGCCGGTCTTGGCCTGGTCTTCGACGATCAGCAGTTTCATGTGTTTACCAACGGTTCGGGCCAACGTGATGCCGAAATGATACGTGACGATCTGGCGGCCTGCCCAAGCTGACAAAGTTGTAATCTTCCCGTCAGCCAGCTGCCAGCCAGCCTTTTAGACAATGGCGCCATCTTCGCTGCATTGATCTGGAGTCACCCATGAAACACCTGTTCCTCACCGCCGCGCTTGCCCTGACCAGCCTGCCCACCTTCGCTGGCGAAGCCAAACCCTTCGCTTTCGGCGAGCCGGCGCCGGCAGCCAAGGCCACCCGCACTGTCGAGGTGGTGCTCAAGGACATCGCCTTCGAACCCAAGAGCATCAAGGTCAAGGCCGGCGAAACCGTACGTTTCGTGCTGGTCAATGAAGGCAAGCTGCCCCACGAGTTCAATCTCGGCGACAAGGCCATGCATGCCGCACATCAAAAGGAAATGGTCGCCATGCAGGGCAAGATCTTTACCGCCAGCATGAATCACGAAGGCATGGACCATGGCCAGATGGACCACAGCCAGATGATGGGCGGCGGCCATGGCCACGACACCGGCAACACCGTGCTGGTGCAGCCTGGCCAGCGCGCGGAGCTGACCTGGACCTTCCGCAAATCGGCACCCATCGAGTTCGCCTGCAACGTGCCGGGCCATTACCAGGCCGGCATGGTCGGGCCGTTGACCATCGAGTGACATCGGCTCCAAGGCGGGGTGCAAAACCGGTAGACTAGGGGCAATTTCGAACCTTCAGGTCAGTTTCCATGCATCCCGCCGCCGAACACTCCCCGCTGGGCAAGTCCAGCGAATACGTCGCCACCTACACCCCCTCGCTGCTGTTCCCCATCCCGCGCCTGGCCAAGTGGGCCGAACTGGGTGTCAGTGGCGACGCGCTGCCGTGGCAGGGCGTGGATTTCTGGAACTGCTTCGAGCTGTCCTGGCTGCTGCCTTCAGGCAAGCCGGTGGTGGCCATCGGCGAGTTCGCCATCCCTTGCGACTCGCCGAACATCATCGAGTCCAAGTCCTTCAAGCTTTACCTCAACTCGTTGAACCAGACCGTGTTCGCTTCGGTGGCCGAGTTGCAGGCCTGTCTGGTAAAAGACCTGTCCGCCGCCGCGGGCAAGCCGGTCGCGGTCAAGGTCAGCACCCTCGCCGAAGTCGAAGGCCAAGGCGTGACTGCCTTGCCGGGGCAGTGCATCGATGCGCTGGATGTGAGCATCAGCAACTACGAGCAGCCGCAGCCTGAACTGCTGCGCTGCGCGGCGGATCGCGTGGTGGAAGAGACCGTGCACAGCCACCTGCTCAAATCCAACTGCCCGGTTACCGGCCAGCCGGACTGGGGCAGCGTGGTGGTGGAATACAAGGGGCGGGCGCTGGACCATGCCAGCCTGCTGACCTACCTGATCAGCTTCCGCCAGCATGCTGACTTCCACGAGCAGTGCGTGGAGCGGATCTACCTGGACCTGAAGAACCTGCTCAAGCCTGAGCACCTGACGGTGTATGCACGGTATGTGCGCCGGGGTGGGCTGGATATCAACCCGTACCGCAGCACCGGGGCGATCAACCCGCAGAACCTGCGGTTGGTGCGGCAGTAATGTAACGGGGCCGCTTCGCGGCCCCGTTGGGTTCAGATCCCCATGCTGTGCAGCGAGTTGGCAATGCTGCGCAGAGTGGCGGTAAGGTCGGGATGTTCGGCCTCGAAGCGTTCGATGGCGAGGTTCACGCCGTCGACGAGGTTGTTGTCCGGGGTGGCTTCCTCAAGCTTCAGCTGGGCCTCGATCTGCCTGGCTTCTTCATGCAGGCTGGCCAGCTCCTCTTCCGAAAGCGGCACATTGCGATCCAGTTGCTCGCGCAGGCTATTCAGGCGCTCTTGCAGTTCGCGGGCAGGCATTGTTCTTACTCCATCAATGACTTGGCAAGGCATGGACCTCAGCGAAGCGGCAAAGGTTCGGGCCTGTCCTCTAGCGTAATCCACCTGCCGACGCTTTGCATGACCCGTATCAACGGGGATGTATCAGGGTTTCTCGCCTTTTTGCCGGCGCTGGGCGATATCCGCGAGGCAGGTGTCGAGGGATTCGAGGTGGTCGATCACCGAGTGCACGCCCAGGCCGAACAGCGCCAGGGTGGCCTTGCCGCGGGCCAACTCCTGTTCCTGCCTGCTCAGCGCCTGCCATTGCGCCGAGCCCTGAGCGCAGGCTGCCAGCCCCACCGTCCACAGGCCGGCGTTGAGCCCCGACTGCAACAGCAGCGGCTCGCCACTGACCAGCACGCAGCCGTCCAGGCGCTGGCTTTGCAAGTTCATCAGCGCCTGCCAGCAGGCATTGGGGGTGGGCCATTTGCTGCCATTGGCGCAGTGGCCCGGCAGCCAGTCGGGCAGCACGCTGCTCAGGCGTTTGCCCAGGGTGGCGCTGAGTTCGTCAAGCCAGATGCACGGCACCTGCTGCGAGCGCAGGCGAAGCAGGGAATCCAGGGCGCCGGGGGCGGGCAGGGGGCCGCTGTCGGTCGCCTGTACCAGGCAGCCGCGCAGGCCGAACAGCACAGCGGTGAAGGCGGGTGCGTCTTGCATGGCAGCGTCCCTAAATAACCCGCAGGCTATCCAGCGATTGTTACCGACGGATGACGGCTACAGTTGTTCACAAATTCTTGACGCTGATATGTAAAACTATCGTTCGGCCAGCAAGCCAGTATACTTGCGCCCTATCGAGCAGCGTGCCAAAGGCCGTTGCCGCCGTGAAATCCGATGGAGAAACATCTATGCGTAGGATCGGTGCCGGAGTGATCGAGCGAGTCACCCAGGCCTGTGTCTGCGCCAGCTTGCTGCTGGCGCCCGTGGCGGCTACTCAGGCGGCCACGGAGGAGGATCCCTGGGAGGCTGTGAACCGGCCGATCTTCAGGTTCAATGACGTCCTCGACACCTATGCCCTCAAGCCGTTGGCGCAGGGTTATCAATACGTCACCCCGCAGTTCCTCGAAGATGGTATCCACAACGTCTTCCGCAACCTGGGTGACGTCACCAACCTGGCCAACAACGTGTTGCAGCTCAAGCCCCGTGCGGCGGGCGTCGACACGGCGCGGCTGATCGTCAACACCACCTTCGGCCTGGGTGGCTTCTTCGACGTCGGCACCAAGATGGGCCTGCAGCGCAACGATGAAGACTTCGGCCAGACCCTCGGCTACTGGGGCGTGCCCAGCGGACCGTACGTGGTCATCCCGTTCCTTGGCCCAAGCACCGTGCGTGACGGCCTGGCCAAGTACCCGGACTCCTACACCGAGCCCTACCGCTACATCGACCATGTGCCGACGCGCAACTCGATCCTCGCCCTGGACGTGATCGATACCCGCGCCAGCCTGCTGTCGGCAGAGAAGCTGATGCAGGGCGACAAATACATCTTCCTGCGCAACGCCTACCTGCAGAACCGCGAGTTCAAGGTCAAGGACGGCGAGGTCGAAGACGACTTCTGACACTGCTTACGCAAAAGGCGACCCTCGGGTCGCCTTTTTCGTAACAGTTCAATGCATGGCCAGGATGCGCAAGCCGAAGCGCTGCGCACCGCCTGGCTGGTCGGCGATCCATACCACTTCGGTGCTGGCATGCAGCCCGGCGAGGGCCGTGTGGTCGGAGTCGATGCGTACCTCAAGGCGGTCGCCTACCTGGAAACGCTGCGGCGCCTGCACCTGCATGCCGGTGCTGGAGAGGTCGATGCACACAGCGCTGATCACCTGGTCGGCCTGCAGCAGCTGGACCTCGGCATCGATACGCATGCGAATGAAATCTCGTTTTTCGCTGTAATCCACGGGGTGCTGGGACATGCTTGCATCCTTTCGTCAGGTTGCGCTGCTCCACATTCTTATAACGCCGGGTGATTTGCCCTGTAAAGTGCAGGGAAGTCTACCTGCCCATGCTTGAAACGCCAGGCGGATGGGAGTACCGTCAGCGCCTTACAGGGCACCTCGCTATTTGCCGGACCAGTCTTCTTGTCCTACAACTCAAGTAGAGAGTGGCTAGAGAGCATTCCAGTAGCCGTCTGTCGTTTCTCCACAGCCGCTACGCCAACCCAAATCTGGCGCCGTTCGCCCACATGCAGAAACCCAGTGCAACGCTGCTGATCATCGATGACGACGAGGTGGTCCGTGCCAGCCTCGCCGCTTATCTGGAAGACAGCGGCTTCAGCGTCCTCCAGGCCGGCAACGGTCAGCAGGGCCTCCAGGTCTTCGAAGCACACCAGCCCGACCTCGTGATCTGCGATCTGCGCATGCCGCAGATGGGCGGCCTCGAACTGATCCGCCGGATCAGCGAGCTCGCGCCGCAGTTGCCGGTGATCGTGGTGTCCGGTGCCGGCGTGATGAGCGACGCGGTCGAAGCCTTGCGCCTGGGCGCGGCGGACTACCTGATCAAGCCCCTGGAAGACTTGGCCGTGCTCGAGCACTCGGTGCGCCGCGCGCTCGACCGATCGCGCCTGGTGCTGGAGAACCAGCGCTACCGCGAGAAGCTCGAAGCCGCCAACCGCGAACTGGAGGCCAGCCTGCACCTGCTGCAGGAGGACCAGACCGCCGGGCGCCAGGTGCAGATGAACATGCTGCCGGAAAACCCCTGGGTGGCCGGCGATTTCGCTTTCGAGCACCAGATCATCCCGTCGCTGTACCTGTCGGGGGATTTCGCCGACTACTTCCGCGTGGACGACCGGCGCATTGCCTTCTACCTGGCGGACGTGTCTGGCCATGGTGCCTCGTCGGCGTTCGTCACGGTGCTGCTCAAGTTCATGACCACGCGCTTGCTGTTCGAATTCAAGCGTGGCGGCAAGATGCGTGAGTTCAAGCCTTCGCAGGTGCTCAGCCACATCAACCGTGGTCTGATCAACTGCAAGCTGGGCAAGCATGTGACCATGGTCGGTGGGGTCATCGACGAGGACACCGGCCTGCTCACCTACAGCGTCGGCGGCCACTTGCCGCTGCCGGTGCTGTATACCCCGGGCCAGGCCCGCTACCTTGAAGGCCGTGGCCTGCCGGTGGGGTTGTTCGACGAGGCCAGCTACCAGGACCTGGTGCTGGAACTGCCAGCGCAGTTCAGCCTCACCCTGATGTCCGATGGCATTCTGGACCTTTTGCCCGGGGACACACTCAAAGATAAGGAAGCTGCCTTGCCGGAAATCGTCAAGGCGGCGGGGGGCAGCCTGGAGGGGCTGCGCCAACGATTCGAATTGGCTACGCTTGGGGAGATGCCGGATGATATCGCCCTATTGGTGTTGAGCAGGAACCTTGAATGAGTACTGGTAGAATCCAGTTCGCCGAGCAAAGCGGGACCTTCGTTCTGAAATTTGTCGGTGAAGTGCGCCTGACCCTGTGTTCGGCACTGGATGCGACGATCGAGAAGATCTTCACCGCGCTGAACTTCTCGGCCATCGTCATCGACCTGACCGAAACCGAAAGCATCGACAGCACTACCCTGGGCCTGCTGGCCAAGCTGTCGATCCTGTCCCGGCAAAAGGTCGGCCTGTTGCCGACCGTGGTTACCACCAATCCGGACATTTCCCGGTTGCTGCAGTCCATGGGCTTCGATCAGGTGTTCAACATCGTCGACCGCCCGGTGCCGTGCCCGGAGTGCCTGACCGACCTGCCTTCCCAGGACCAGGACGAGAGCGTGGTGCGCTCCAAGGTGCTGGAGGCGCACAAGATTCTCATGGGCTTGAACGACTCCAACCGCGAGGCGTTCCATGACCTGGTGAGCGCGCTGGAAAGATCCTGACCCCATCGCGGGCTTGCCCCGCGATGGCTTCAGTCCTTGATGAACGCCGTAGCCGGCGAACCGTCGGCATTCAATTGATACACCCGCGCCGGCCGCCCCTGGTCATCGAAGAACACCTGCCCCAGCCCCGCGCTGTTCCACAGCCGTTCCCCGGCCTTGCTGCGGCTGGGCGTACGCGGCACCACTTCCATCTGCCGACGCTTGGTAAACCAGTTGAGTGGCGAGCGCGGCGAATACAGCCAGCGGTTGAGCCGGTCGAGCACATCCAGCAGGCGCCGGGGGAACTCGTTCTTGATCCCGCTGCTGGTCACCTGCCACAAGTGCGGGCTGCGCTGGCGATGGCGGATCAGCACTTCGTAGACGAATGAGTAGTGCACATCGCCCGACAGCACCACGTAATGCCCCGGCGTGCGCGAGTGGCGGAAGATATTGAGCACCACCTGCGCCGCGCCCCGGTGCGCCATCCAGTTCTCGGCATCGACCAGTAACGGGTAGCCCAGGGCGCTGAACACCCGTTGCACGGTCTCGATCAGCTTGACCCCGAAGATCGGTGCCGGCGACACGATGATCGCCGAGGGGTGATCGAGCAGCGCCTGCTGCAGCTCGCTCAGTGCCTCCCAATCGAGCAAGCCCGAAGGTTTGGCCAGATTGCGCTCGCTGCGCCAGCGCCGGGTGCGGGTGTCCAGCACCAGCAGCGGCGGGTTGCTCGGCAGCGCGTATTGCCAGCCCTGGAAGCGCAGCAGTTCGCCAATCAGTTCATCTCGCGCCTCACCCACCTGCCGGCACTGTCGGGCCAGCGCCGCGCAGCCGTCCGGGTCGTTGCCCCAGCCCTGGCACAGCAGGTAGCCGAGCAGGGCGTTGCCGATGATCCGCCGCGAGAACGGATGGCCGTAGGCGGTCTGTTCCCACTGCGCCGACAGGTTCCAGTCATCGGTGATGTCGTGGTCGTCGAAGATCATCAGGCAGGGCAGGTGGGCCATGACCCGCGCCACCTGGCCTAGGCCGTCGCGAAAGGCCTCGATCAGCGGCAGCTCGTGGCGGTAGCGGGCCTGGCGCTTGTCGGTGAGGCCGGGTGGCATCTGCATGCCCACCAGCGACCAGGGCAGCGGCGACCAGACCAGCAGGTACATGGCCATGACTTCGGCGAAGGTCACCAGGTGGTTGTCGGCGTTGCTGGAGGAGAAGATCGGCTTGCGCTTGCCGCCGAAGAAGCGCTCACGCAGGGTCTCGTTGCCTTCCTGGGCCGGCAGCAGGTCGGCGCGGTGGTAATAGCAGGCTGGGTGCTGGTAGAGCGCGGCGCCGCTGTCGACCAGGGCGCCGTCCAGTGCCTCGTCGAACAGCCCCAGGCGCTCGATCAACCCGTGGATGGCACGCAGCATGGGGCCAGCGACATCGTCGGTATAGACCTGGTCGCCGCTCATCAACAGTACGGCGGGGCGCTCCTCGGGGCGCGGGCCGGTGGCCAGCAGGCGGTCGGCGCACAGCAGGCCGTCGGCGGCCGGGTGATGAGGCTTGCGGCAGGAGCCGTGGAGCACTTGGTCGAGGCGCTGGCGTAGCACGAAGCTGGGGCGGCTGGCGCCGGGGTAGAGCAGGTGCGGGGCCCAGTCGGCGATGCCCTGGCCGTTGGCCAGGCGCAGGTCGTATTCGAGCGCCACGTCGCTGGGTAGCGGCTGCTCGAAGTGGATATCCAGCAGGTGGATGAAGGCGTGGGTACCGACCGGGATCATCTCGCAGTGCACAGTGGCGCCGATGCCGGCCTGATCCAGGAGAAATTCGGCTTGCAGCGGTTGCGAGCCGACCAGCCAGATGGCCAGGCGTTGGGGTTCCAGGCGACGGAGGATGGGGCCGGCGAGGACAAGAGGGAGTGAAGCGGTGGCGGGCATGGATGGCTCAGGTTCGTGTGATGCTGATGGCCCTATCGCGGGGCAAGCCCGCTCCCACAGGGAATGCGTTATTTTCATCGGGGGAGCGGGCTTGCCCCGCGATGGCGTCATCGGCCACCCCAACGAAAAACGGGCGGGAAATGCTCTGCATTAACCGCCCGTCGATCAAGCCGAAGATGTATCAGGCTTTGTCAGCCAGCCATCAGCGCTTCCAGCTTCTCCTGGTCGCGGGCGAACTGGCGGATGCCTTCAGCCAGCTTCTCGGTGGCCATGGCGTCTTCGTTCATCGCCCAGCGGAACTGGCTCTCGTTCAACTGCAGCTTCGCCTCGCCAGCATTGCCCGGCTTGAGGATGCGCGGCAGCGCGCCTTGATCGTCCGACAGCTGCTGCAGCAGCTCGGGGCTGATGGTCAGGCGATCGCAGCCGGCCAGCTGTTCGATCTGGCCAATATTGCGGAAGCTCGCGCCCATGACCACGGTGTTGTAGCCGTTGGTCTTGTAGTAGTCGTAGATGCGCGTGACCGATACCACGCCCGGGTCCTCGGCGCCGACGTATTCCTTGCCGGTGCTCTTCTTGTACCAGTCGTAGATGCGCCCCACGAACGGCGAGATCAGGAACACCCCGGCGTCGGCGCAGGCCTGGGCCTGGGCGAAGGAGAACAGCAGGGTGAGGTTGGTCTGGATGCCTTCCTTCTCCAGCTTCTCGGCGGCGCGGATGCCTTCCCAGGTGGAGGCCAGCTTGATCAGCACGCGGTCTTTCGGCACACCGGCGGCTTCATACAGCTCGATCAGCTGACGGGCCTTTTTCAGCAGCGCCGGCTCGTCGAACGACAGCCGCGCGTCTACCTCGGTGGAGATGCGCCCTGGAATGACTTTGAGAATGCCCGAGCCCACCGACACGGCGAACTTGTCGCAGGCCAGGTCGACATTGCCCTTGGCGTCGGCCTTGACCTGCTTGAGCAGGTCGGCGTAGCCCGGGATGGCCGCGGCCTTGAGCAGCAGCGACGGGTTGGTGGTGGCGTCGACCGGCTTGAGTCGGGTGATGGCGTCCAGGTCGCCGGTGTCGGCGACCACGGTGGTGAACTGCTTGAGTTGTTCCAGCTTGGAGGTCATGGGCGTGCTCTGTCCTGTGCAATGACTCGACATTACCCGAGCCCCGACAGCCACTCAAGGCCCGTCGCAGGCGTATCGGGAAAGCCCTCGCAGGCAACACGATCCTTCTGTAGGCGCGCGCTTGCCCGCATTAGGCTGCAAAGCAGCCCCGGCTCACGCCGGGCCTGCAGCAAAAGGCATTGCCTTCGAGTGCCAACCCCGCCCCAGGTTCCCTCAGCGCCCCTGCAGCAGCTCGGCGGCCTGGTCCAGCACCTTCAGCGGCTCGCTGGCCTTGTGAATGTCCGCCGACAGCAACTGGCGGAAGCGCCGCGCCCCCGGGAAGCCCTGGCCCAGCCCGAGGATATGCCGGGTGATGTGGTGCATCGCGCCGCCGCTTTGCATATGCGCGACGATGTACGGGCGCAGCTTTTCAATAGCTTCGGCCCGGCTGACCACCGGCGCCGCGCTGCCGAACAGCTGCTGGTCGACCTCGGCCAGCAGGTACGGGTTGTGGTACGCCTCGCGCCCCAGCATCACGCCATCGAAGGTCTGCAGGTGGGTGCGGCACTCGTCGAGGGTCTTGATGCCGCCATTGAGCACCAGTTCCAGGTCCGCGAAGTCGGCCTTCAACTGCGCCGCCACGTCGTAGCGCAGCGGTGGGATCTCGCGGTTTTCCTTGGGCGACAGCCCTTCGAGGATGGCGATGCGCGCATGCACGGTGAAGCTGCGGCACCCGGCGTCGCGTACCTGGCCGACGAAGTCGCACAACTCGGCATAGCTGTCGCGGCCGTTGATGCCGATGCGGTGCTTGACCGTTACCGGAATGCTGACCGCGTCCTGCATGGCCTTGACGCAATCGGCCACCAGCGCCGGGTGGCCCATCAGGCAGGCGCCGATCATGTTGTTCTGCACCCGGTCGCTGGGGCAGCCGACGTTGAGGTTGACCTCGTCGTAGCCGGCGTCCTCGGCCAGACGAGCGCAGGCGGCCAGGTCCGCCGGCACGCTGCCGCCCAGTTGCAAGGCCAGCGGGTGCTCGGAGTCGTCATGGCGCAGGAAACGCTGGGCGTCGTTGTGCAGCAGGGCGCCGGTGGTGACCATTTCGGTGTAGAGCAGGGCGTGCTGGGAGAGCAGGCGCAGGAAGAAGCGGCAGTGGCGGTCTGTCCAGTCCATCATCGGCGCCACGGAGAAACGGCGGGATGGCTCGTGGCGCGTGGTTTCTGGCTTGGAGTCTGATTTTGCGGTGTATTCGTTCAACGTGTTTTGTACCGATTTTCGGGGTTTTGGGGCGTTTCTACCAAGCGCTTGGTACAATGTACCAATCGAATCAGGACGTGTACCAATTCTCATGGCAACGATCAGACCCCGCAAGAAGGCCGACGGCACCATCAGCTACACAGCTCAGATCCGCATCAACCGTGACAAGGTGACAGTCTACCAAGAGAGCCAGACGTTCGCCCGCAAACAGGCGGCGGTGGCCTGGGCGAAGCGACGGGAGACGGAGCTGGCAGAGCCGGGAGCGATCGAGCGCGCGACCCGGGTAGGGCACACGGTCAAGCAAATGATCGAGCGCTACCTAGTGGAAGCCGAGAAAGCCCGGCCGCTGGGCGAGACGAAGCGGCGCTCGTTGAATGCCATCAAGAACAGTTACCTGGGTGAGATCGCGGACTCCGATATCACCCAGCAGGTACTGGTGGACTATGCGCTGTGGCGCATGGGTCTAGAAGGGGGAGGAGTCAAGCCGCAGACGGTTGGCAATGACCTGGCACATCTGGGATCGGTGTTGTCGCTGGCCAGGGCCGCCTGGGGCTACGAGATCGATCCACAAGCAATGCCTGATGCGCGTCTTGTACTGAAGAAGTTCGGTTACAACATGAGGAGCCGTGAACGGGATCGGCGGCCGACGTTGGATGAGCTCGATAAAGTGCTGGAGCACTTCTTCAAGATGCTGGATCGGCGGCCCAGCGTGATCCACATGCCGAAGGTGGTGGCATTCGCGATTTATTCAACGCGGCGTATGGATGAGATCACCCGCATTCTTTGGGAGGATCTGGATGAGCACCGGCAGGCCGTGAAGGTGCGGGACATGAAGAACCCTGGCCAGAAGATTGGTAATGATGTCTGGTGTTACTTGCCGGATGAGGCATGGAGCATTGTGCAGAGTATGCCGCGAGAGTGCGCTGAGATTTTTCCGTATAACACAGATTCGATTGGTACAGCTTGGTCCAAGGCGTGCAAGATGACGGGTATTGAGGGCCTGCACTTCCATGACTTGCGTCACGAGGGTGTAAGCCGGTTGTTTGAGATGGACTGGGATATCCCCAGAGTGTCGAGTGTTTCCGGTCATCGTGACTGGAATTCGCTGCGGCGTTACACCCATCTGCGCGGGCGGGGCGATCTATATAAAGACTGGAATTGGTTAGAACGGATAATCCGGGCGCCGGTTATCCTTGGGGCCCGGGTTGGCTAGGAGGCCGGGCAATACACTGCGTCTCCCTCTACCGAATGTTCAGCTGACGGGGCATCGGTCATGATCGTCGCACTGCATGGGATAGAGCGGCAGAGATTTACCTCGATCTACCTTCCTGCGGTACGCCTCTTTAGGTCGGTAGCGGGTGGCTACGTCTGCGGCCTTCGACCGGTAGCGGTGCTCATAGCCGTCAGTTAGCGGGCAGCGGCAGGCGTCGTGTGAAGTACAAACGCAGCCAATACTTGCCTGCTCCTACCTGCTCTTGAAAGCAGAAAACGAATTCGTTAGACATGCCAGTGTTTTTTAGATAGCTTGCGTCCATCAATGGATATGATTTTGGTGGTCAAATGAAGCGCAAGCTACAGGTTTTTATTTCCAGTACTTATCTTGATTTGATGGAAGAGCGCCAGGCGGCAGTTAGTGCAATATTAAAAGCTGGGCATATCCCTGCGGGTATGGAGCTTTTCACTGCAGGCGATCGCTCTCAGCTTGATACAATCAACTCGTGGATAGATGAGTCTGATGTGTATATGCTGATTCTTGGAGGGCGCTATGGTGCTGTAGAGCCATTGTCTAATATCAGTTATACAGAGCTCGAGTTTGATTATGCGGCATCTCAGAACAAGCCTATGTTTGCAGTTGTAATTAAGGAAGATGCACTAGAGAAAAAAATTAGAGCCCATGGTACGAGCCATTCAGAGAAAGAGAACCCCAAAGAGCTTAAGCTGTTTCGCGAGAAGGTTCTTACTCGAATTTCGTCATTCTTCGAGGATGTGAAGGATATTAAACTTTGCGTGCATGAAAGTCTGGCAGGTTATTCAGCTAACAGGGAGCTTTCTGGCTGGGTTTCTGGAAATGAGATTGTAGACTCTAAACCTCTGATTGAGGAAATAAACAAGCTGTCTGGTGAGAATACTGAGCTAAAAGCAAAGATTAATCAGCTTGAGCACCGTTTGGCGGCTGCACCTGCACCTTCAAAAGCTGACTCTGAAAAATTTGTCGAGCTTGAGAGTATCCTTGAGAAAACATTGGTCACCCTCCCCAAAGCACTTGCTGGGCAGGATAAAGATGTTGAAATAACGTTGTTGAAAGCCTTTGATGTAGCTCAAGAAGATCTTGTAGTCGGGGTCACTAATTCGATGGGGATGAGTGACTACCAACAGTTTATTTTTTTCAATATAAGCCCAAAGCTGCAGATTCACGGCTTAGTAGATAATGAAAAGGTTTCGGGTGTGCAGTATCGTCGCGCCTATGTAACCCCCTTAGGGTTAAGTTTTTTGGCATATTTGAAAAAGTCAAAGATGGAAGCTGTATGTGATAGTTAAATTGGTGAGTTGGAGCGAGGTGTTTTCGGCTTTTGCTTGCTGCTTTGTAGTTGTAAGTGTCTGGAAGTGGTCGATAGCCGTCGTTCTTTGACGGCTATCGATTCAGGGGCTCAGGGCGGACGCGGCTAAAAGGATTCGATGTCCAGTGCGGACGACATCATAGATCAAAGAGCCGCTATTTAGGTTGCCCTTAGTGTCTTGTTCAATTGTGCACACTCTTTGCGCGCAGCATCCCGCCGCTGATCTAGGTAGAGAGCCAGATCGGCAATGTGGATGCCTCGGGCGCTCTTTTGGCTCGGTTCAAGTCGGGTGATGGGCAGCTTGATTTCACCTGCCAAAACCTTGCGTTGGAATACGAGCGGAGTGAGGTGCGTGAAGTAGTCAGCGCAGACTTGCTCAAGCGAAATGATCGCCATGGCGTTGTATTGCGCCATTAGCACGAAGGCGGTGTTCATGCTTGGTTCTCCTGACAGGCTTGAGTCGGGCGATCTACAGTCTTGGTATTTATGCTGCTAGTCGGATGAGTTTTGTAGTCGGGCTTGCAGCCCTCCGCTTCGTCGAGGCTGCGGCGAGGCGCTGCGCCTGCGCGGGGGAGGCCTGCGAGCAGGATGCTGCTCTCGGGCTTATAAGCCTCGGCCCTTACCTCGCGGTAACTCTGTGTGGTAGTCACAGCGAATACCTCTCATGGGCGCGGCGGGCGCTCGGGCTCAGGGCTAGGTGCTCGTAGCCGGTCATTTTGTTAACAGTCGGTAACGTGCCTTTCTGCTTGTTTACAGGCGCAGGCTGATGCAGCTGGATCAGCGCTGCGATGAGTGCGCACGCCAGGATCAAGCTGATCAGTTGCCAAGTGCGTGTTGGATTAGACATCGATGCGGCCCTCACGAACATGGCTGCGAGCAAGTTCGAAAAGCTCGTCGTCGGATACTGGTTCGAGGTGCTGCTCGCCATTCTGTACGGCCTCCCGGCGGGTGCGGTACAGCCCTGCCTGGCCGAGCCAAGCAACGGCGCCGTCCTCTGCGTCCGACGTTGGGGCTTGATTGGCTTTGGCTCCGCTTACCAGTTCGTGATTGAACGGCAGCTTGAAGCCCGCCGCGTTGCGGTGCCCGCCGCCGCCGTACTGTTTGGCGATCTCGCTTACGTCCATGCTCTCGGTGGTGCTGCGCAGGGAGAAGTAACGGTGGTCGGTGGCGTCCTGGTAGCAGGCAGCAAACTTCTCGCCTTGAGCCATCAGGTGACCGGCATCACTGGCGTGGATATGGGGCAGGTTCGCCACTGGCACATCATGACCGGCAATGATCATCCGGCGCTTACTGCTGGCTACCAGGTCGGTTACGTCCTTGTGATGCTTCCGGTTGATGGCCGTTCCGGCCGCGATGGCGGCACTCATAGGCTGCTGCATCAGCTCATCCCAGGTCTCGAAGTCCTGTGGGTAGCTGAACAGGTTGGCAAGGATCTCGCGGGTGCCGTCCAGCTTGAAGCGCCAGAGGTCGCGATCCTCAATGTGGTTGATCAACGGCGGGCGCTGGAGCTCGGGGAAGAAGAAGTCCCAGGCGATGCTAGCGCCGCTGCGGTTCATGTCGAACACGGCGCTCAGCTTGGGCGAGTCATACGCCCAGGCATGGAAGTGGAGCGGGGCGCGCGCCAGTTCGGACAGGGCCTCGGCTGCGGTTTTGTGGTGGTCGAGCACCAGTAAAGCGGAGGCTTGCTGGGCCATCGCCTGGAGCACTTCCATGGGGAAGGAAAAGTCGACGATGATCACGATGCGACCGGTCACATCCGGGGCAGTCATGCCGTAGTGTCCGGCAAGAAACTCGACATTCTCTGCGCCCAAGCCGCGGCGTACAGTCCAAGCGGCGCCAAAGCCATCGGCGCAGTTGCCGTGATAGATGCAGAGCGTCTTCATGCTGCGTCACCTCCGTGTTGGACGATCTGCATGGCCTGGTCGAAAGTCATCCTCCGCCCTTTGAAATGCCAGTTAGTCACGCATGCGTTGGTCAGTACTAGGGTGTCCAGAAGTGCTACTGCTGCTCCGGGCTCCCAGTTGTCGTGGATGTTGCTGAGGCCCAGGGCCTTGGCGATCGCGGGGGCTTGAGTGGTCTTACCGCACCCTTGGGGGCCAATCACGAGTACGCTCTTGGTGCTCATGCTGCGGCCTCCGTGGTGGCTGCCGGTGTTGCACGCAGGTGGGAATGAACTCGCTTGGCGAGGTTGTCTATGGCGGTGGCTTGTTCGGCGGCGCGGGCGGCTTGTGGGGCCGCCATCAGGGCGCTCATCGTGCGTTGGGCCAGGCGTAGCATCTCAGCCGTGCCGAGTAGCTTGTCGTAGTCTGCTCTGGTCACCGGCATGCCTGTGTAGGACATGATCAGTTCTTCAAGCTCCGTGATGGTTCGCTTGAGGGACGCCACAGCCAGATGGTGCTTACGCTGGTCTGCCTCGGTCTGGACGCGGGCTTCGTCCAGCTCCTCTCGGAGGGTCTTGAGCTGCAGCTTCAGATCGGCTCTATGATGTTCCTTGCCGATTTCCACGCCACGACTGAAGGCGCGGCTGCGAGCCTTCGTGAACAAGTACGGCGCGACAATCAAGGTGACAAGCCAAAGAATCCCCACAGCGAGGACTTGCTGATGTGGTTGCATATGGTGTGCTCCAAATTGACCCGCCACCGTGGATTTGAGAGCCGGTGGCGGGCTGTTGCCCCTGATGGCCGGGGCCGCCTGGTTCACGCGATTTGCGAGTCTTGTTGCGCCTGACGGTCGAGGTATTGAGCGAGGTCGTGCAGGTAGATCACGTGGGGCGCCTTCGCTGAGTTGTGCAGCTTTTTCAACGTCAGCGGGATCGCCCCTTTGTTGATCAGCTCTCTGAGTCGTCTGTCCGAGCCTATGTGCGGGAAGTAGCGCTCCCGCACGGCGGACAACGTAGGGCAGGGCGTCGCCCATTCACTGCGCAGTTGTTCCAGGGTGCTCATGTGCGCTCCCCAAGCCCCTCATGGCCGGGCTTGAGCTTTGCGCGCAGGGCATCAGCGAGTTGCTTTTTGCTCGAGGCGGTAACCGCTGCGCAGACCTCGCCCTGGTCATTGGTTACAACTGCGCCGAAGGGCAGCGCATGGTTGACGGTGTTGATCACATACGCGATCTGGCCGACGAGTAGGACCTCATCCACGCTGTCTTGCGCCTCCAGCAGGGCGAGAGCCTCTTCCGACATTGCGCCGGAGTCAGCTCGGCCATTAGCCAGATCCTGCAGGAAGTCGCGTAAGGACTGGCACTTGGTGGCCAGCCTGCGGGGAAGGGATAGGGAGCTGGTGAGCGGCCCCATCGTCACCTTGATGTGGTGAGTGGTGCTGTCATTTTCGACGTAGACCTGCGCGTCCAGCGATGTCTCGGGGCGCTGGAGTTTGCACGTCGCGGTGCCGCCGTGCTCCAGCGTGCGCTCCAGCACCATGATCCGACTCAAAGGGATAGTGAACTCGCTCATTCAACACCCCCTAGAACGGGAATGGCCTGAGCGTTGCCACGTGGGGTGGCCACGATATGGAGACCTGTTCGGAGCTGGAATGCCACCAGTTGGGCGGGGCGGTTGCAGGTCATTGGGTGCAAGTAGACCTTGCACGGAGGTGTGCGCTGTGCGTTTGGCATGTCTGAACCTCAGTGAGAGAGAGGGTGCGGTCCAGACAATACTCAAACGAATTTTTAGGGTCAATACATTTTCGAGACGAATCTATTCGAAAACGATTAGAATATTTCCACCTTCGATACTACAACTCCACAAATCGCGGCGTCTGGTGGAAGCTCAATGATCGGATCCGGCCATGAGGGGTTCAGCGGCTTCAGGAATTGGCGGTCTCCTTCGATAACGAGCTGCTTGAACGTGGCTTCTCTGCTATCGGCAAGCTTGGCGATCACAAGGGAGCCATTCTCATACTCTTTTGCAGGGTCGACAAAAATAATGTCTCCTTCCCTGAAAGACCTTCGTTCATGCGGATTGAACATCGACAAGCCTCGAACCCTAAGTGCGAAGGTCGAACTGCTATGCGATACCGCGCATGGTAACCAAGCCTCCGCTTCATGCATCTCCAGCGGTTCTTGCATTTCGCACCAGGCTCCAGCCTGTACCCAGGAGATCAGCGGTACAAAGCCGCGAACATGTGGGCCCGGTTCGACGTTCGTATGCGGCGCGACGGGAACGGGGTTGCCAGATTCACCCTTCCAGAGCCACTCAGTGGTGACACCCAGCACTTTGGCAATGCGCTCGACGTTTTCCTGCCGGGGACTTACTGACGTCCCTGAGAGGATTCTATGAATTGTTGGCTGTGGGACGCCGGATCGCCGGGCGAGCTCTCCTCCTGACAGACCAAGCTCGTGCATACGCTTTGCTATGCGGTTTCCTATCACTGCTAACGACTCTGATTAGTTTGCGTATCGCTAGTGTATTGCTCTCGCCTATTCGTTTGGGTAACATCAGGTTATTCGCTAACGAATAGGTTGCATCATGTCCATTCAAGAGATGCTTCGAGCCCTAATCGCACAGGGTTTTTCACAGCGTGCGATTGCTGATCGGGTCGGGGTGACACAGCCGACGATCTATCGCGCGACGAAGGGGGCGGCAGTCCGCTATGAGGTAGGCAAGGCTATCGAGGTTTTTTACGGCGAGCAGGTCCAACAGGAGGAAACAGATCAAAAGTAAGAACGCTGAGCCAGGACTCTCACCTCCCGGCCCAGCTATGAAGGTGTAACACCATCACTCCCGTCACCCGGTGCCCTCTCTCACAAGTTCAGCCGGATGACTATTACCGAATGCAGTACACGCACAGCACAGCGCGGATTTACGCACAGCACGACGGTCGTGGTCGTAGGATAGGTCTTACCTGATCCGAAGGCTACACCGTAAACCGAGGATTTACGGTTATGAGCAGGATTGATCTTTTGCCGGGCGCTGGCCCGGTCCTTAATTTGCGGCAGGCGCTCTACCGCTCAGGTCGTGACTATCACGGCGGTATTACCCGTTTGGCCTTCGACATGGGGCTTGAGGTCGATGCCCTCCAGAAGAAACTGCACCACACCGACGACCGCCGCTGGCCAACACCTGATGAGCTTGAAGAGATCGTGCAGTGGACTGCTGATCCGCGCCTGCTCGACGCGTTGGTTCGACCTGCAGGCGCGGTCTGGTATCGCCCCGAGCCGGTGCCTGCCACCAACGATGCGCTGCAGGCAGTTGCGAAGCTGCTCGACGAATCGGGGCAGTTTGTAGGTAGCCTGCATGATGGCGCCTCGGACAATGTCTGGACTTTGCCCGAGGTGTTGGATCTGGAGCAGCGCGGCATGGAGGTTATCCGGCAGGTGCTAGCCATCATGGCGGGTGCGCGCGAGGCCATGGAGGACGAAGCTCATGGCTGACGCCGTCGATTTCGCCAATGACCATGCCGAGTACTTCCTCCAACTTTCACTGCAGCGCCTTGCACGACTTCCTGTAAAACCGAGCGCGCAGTTCTGTGAGGATTGCGACGAGCCGATTCCGTTGGCCCGTCAGCAGTCGGTCGCGGGTTGCGAAACCTGCGTCGACTGCCAGGGGTTGCGGGAGCGCCGGAGATGAGCGGGCGCCCAACTCCTACCACAGCTGATTGGGCGCGGCGTTACATTGAAACCTTCAACCTGGCTCTGGTCCCGATCGAGCCAGGTGAGAAGGGGCCGAAGGGTAAGGGTTGGAATCAGCCCGGTCGCTATTTCACTGTCGCCGATGATGCCGAGGCGTTCTGGACGAAGCGCCCGAGTCACAATCTTGGGGTGGTGCTCGGGCCTAGTCGCGTCTGCTCGTTGGACGTTGATGACGTCGAACTGACGCGGCAGGTCATGCAGCAGACGCTGGGGCTCGACGTTGACGCCCTTGCAGACGCATACCCGACCTCCGTGGGTAACCCTGAGCGTTTCCGTGTGATGTTCCGCGTCCCCGAGGGTGTGGAACTGAGTCGCCACGCCCTGGTTTGGCCCAACAAGAACGACCCCGATGGCACCATCTACAAAGGGCTAATGGCGCAGGTCCAAGCAGCGGTAGAAGCGGAAGATGCCGACCGCGAAGCGGCTTTCCGATTGGCGGCTGAGCCCTTCAAGAAAGTGACCGTTTTCGAGTTGCGGGGCGGCCTGGTACAAGACGTGCTGCCGCCCTCCATCCATCCTGGCACGGGTAAGCCCTACACATGGCGTACTGAGCCAGTAGCCGGCGGCTTGCCGGAGCTTCCGCCCGTACTGCTGGCGATCTGGCAGGGTTGGGACGAGTTCAAGCCCAGAGGGGAGGCCGTTTGCCCGTGGAGGCCGAAGCCGGCTATGCCCGCAGCTCGCCCGACGCCAAGGCCATCACCAGCTCCTGCTCGATCTGGTGACAAGCTTCCGGAGGTCATCCCGGAATTCAACCGCATCCACGACATCGCCACGATGATCGAGGCGCATGGCTACAAGCGCATCGACGGAAAGTGGCTGAGCCCGCACAGCAGCTCCGGCATGCCTGGGGTGACGATCACCGACGGCAAGCTCTTTTCCCATCACACGTCGGACCCGCTGGCGAACGGACACAAGAATGATGCCTTCGACGTGTTCTGCATTCTGATGCACGGCGGCGATCAAAGGGCGGCTACCAGAGCGGCAGCGCAGATCCTCGGTATCGACGCCAAGTCACGTCCACCGACACCGCCGCCGCTGGGTGAGCTTCCCCGTGCCCCATCTGTCGTCAAGCAGGCCGACCAAAGCGAAGTGGACGCTAACCCTGACGAACCTGCGGCCGCTGAGCCAAATCCAATCGAGCCCAGCCCGGCCGCCTCCTCGGCCTCCGGGGGGGAGGGGGGTGGCGCGCTGGACATTGAATGCGCAATGCGCCGCTTCGCGCTGATTGAAGGCACCACGCATGTCTGGGACATGGACAAGGCGAAGCCGATGAAGAAGTCAGCTTTCGAGGCGCTGGTGGGCAAGCCGTTGGCCAAAGCATGGCTGGAGCGGCCCGACAGAAAGTTGATTGCCCCTGAGCAGGCGCAGGAACTCGATGAGGCACGGCGCCTGGCAAGCAAGAAGGGCGGGGCGCTGAAGCTAGATCCCATTGAGCGCTACGTCTACATCGACGGGACTAAGGATGTCTGGGACCGGGAAAAGAAGCGCCGAATCCCAGAGGGTGCTGTGAAGATGGCCTTGGGGGATGAGTACAAGTGGTGGCTGAACTGCGGGGAGCGGAGGGTGGTAGACGTCGATCACATCGTGTTCGACCCGACGATGACCAAGGACCCGAATATCTACATCAATACCTTTGAGGGGCTGCCACTTGAGCCGGTGCGGGATGATGCAGCATGCGAGAACCTCCGGTGGCTGATCTCTTTCCTTTGCAACCACGATGAGCAGGCGCTTGAGTGGCTGGTGAAATGGCTCGCTTACCCGCTCCAACACATGGGCGCCAAGATGGACACCGCTGTCTTGATGCACTCGATCATGGAAGGCTCGGGCAAAAGTTTGCTGTTTGCCGACGTCTTTGGTCAGCTCTACGGTCAATACGCCGCGACGGTAGGGCAGACACAGTTGGAAGGCAGCTTCAACGCCTGGCAGAGTCGTAAGCTTTGGGCGGTTTTCGAGGAAGTTGTCAGCAGGGACCAGCGGTACAACCAAGTCGGCAAGATCAAGCACATGATCACCGGCAAGACGGTGCGCATGGAGTCAAAATTCATCAACGGTTGGGAAGAAGCTAACCACATGAACGCGGTCTTCCTGAGCAACGAGATCATGCCCTGGCCGATCAGTGACGCCGACCGACGAATGCTGGTGATGTGGCCCATGGAGACGTTGCCTGTTGCGCGGCAAAAGGCGATCAGTCATGAGTTGGCCAGCGGTGGTGTTGCAGCCTTGTACGGCTGGCTGCTTGCTGTCGAGTTGGGAGATTTCGACCAGCGTACTCGTCCTCCCGAGACAGAGGCACGGCAACGTCTAGTCGCGCTCAGTCGCACGGCATGGCAAACTTTCTTGCATTTGTGGCGAACCGAGGAGCTCGGTCGTGGTCTGTGGGCATGCTGCTTAGCAACAGACCTATATGCGTTGTTCATTGAATGGTGCTCTCGGAACAAAGAGCACGCCATGAGCCAGACGAAATTCTCGCTCATGCTCAGCGCCACAGTCGAGAAGACGCGCTCAATCCCTTGGACGGAGCGCAATACCCGGCGGTTTGCCGCGTTTTTCTTCCCGAGCGATGGCGATGCTTCCCTGCCCCCATCATTCAATGCGGCCGAGCTTGGGCAAGCAGTTATCACCTGGCGCAGCAAGGCGAAACTTGCAGGGTGGAACGTGGATGGTTGGGACCACGTGAAGGGGCTGGCAGCATGAAACCAAGAGCCCCTGTGTTGGGTGTGTTGGGTTTGTGTTGGGTTCACTTCTGCAACCCAACACACATAGAACCCCCGTATTTCAAGGGCCCGAGTACCCCTGTGTTGGGTGTGTTGGGTTTGCGCGCGCGCGCGCGTGCATACGGAATATTTCTCAAGCTAATACGGTGCCGTAAAAAACCCTATGCGAGGACTAAAAAACCCAACAAACCCAACACACTCAACACACCTATTAATAATCTATTGAATTTATTGGGTTTTAACTGTGTTGGGTTTGTGTTGGGTTGGCATTTTTTGTGTTGGGTTTCGATTCTGGAGGGCGGGCAATGATGGTGGACCACGGATTACGCCTTCAAATCTTGGTGAGACTTGCACAGCATCAGGTCGATATGGCTCAGCTGATCGACCAGGCCGAACGCCTGCGCCTGGTGGGGGAACTGATGCGGCACTGGGGAGAGCAGCGCGGGAAGCTAGGGTTGGAAGCGAGCTTGGGCAGCCAGATGGGCACGATCATGGAATGGAAGGGAGCGGCACCGCGCACAGGATCGTCGGGGGCGCGCATTTTGGTGTCGGGTGCGGGTCTCGACCATGCCGCTGCCGAGGTCGATGCGGCTGTGGCGGAACTTGCGCGGCGTGATGCTCGGGGCGCCACGTTGGCCAAGCTGGCCGAGCTGCGCTACCTGCACGGCGCGACGGTGCGTGAACAAATGCGCGAAGTCGGGCTGACCGAGGACGCGGATCGCACTTATCGCAACTGGGTGAAAGCGCTGCACTTGCAGGTGTTAGCCATCCTTGGAGCAAGGGCAGGGCGGGTACGCTTGCCTACCGTTCGTCGGGTCAATATGCAACTTGCCTGCAACATGGATGCTACATAGCGACCACATTGTGACGTACCGAAAATCACCCCTTTTCGGTTTTTCCGGTGGCATGTAAAAAGGCGCCACGATATCAAAAGTGCGCTTAGGCGCTTCCCCAACAAGCACTGTGCTGTGCAACCCGCTCCGACCTGTCGGCGCATTGAGAACCCTGCCACCTGGTGGGGTTTTCTTTTTCCGGCGCCGTGCTTTGCCAATTGAGGCCTGCATGAACAGCGAGCAACAAGCGTTAGTCGAGATGCCGATCTGGATGGTGATCGTACTGTCCCTGGTCGGCGGGGTGTCAGGTGAAATGTGGCGGGCCGACAAGGCGGGGGCTCGAGGTTGGGGGCTGGTGCGCCGGTTGGCCTTACGTTCGGGTGCCTGCGTTACCTGCGGGCTGTCGGCCAACATGCTGTTGTATGCCCTTGGCGCATCGGTGTGGATGGCGGCGGCGGTTGGTTGCTTGACCGCGATGGCCGGCGCCGATGTGGCGATCAACCTCTACGAGCGCTGGGCCGCCAAGCGGCTGGGTCTGGCGCAGGTGCCGTCAGCTGGCCCCGAGGCTGGCCAGTGACCCGCCCGGAATCCTGGGTGGGGCCAGGGACCCTGGCGATATGGACGGGGTACGGGACCGGGAACCCGCGATTCTTTGCTAGCGGCTGGTTTTCCCACGTTGGTTGACATTGGTTGACAGGTTTACAGTCCAAGTTGACAGAGGTTTACATGACATATCTCACCCGAACCGAATACGCGAAAAGCAAAAGCTGGTCGCGGCAGTACGTGGGAAAGCTCGTTCAGCAGGGGCGCTTGATTCTCACAGCCGATGGGTTGGTAGATGTCGACGCCAGCGAGCAATACCTGGCAATGACCAGCGAGCCGGGCAGGCGTAATTCGAACGTGGAGCCGGCCCCCGTTCCTCCAGCGGCGGTGCCGCCACGAACGGCTGAAGTCCAACATCAGGTCGTTCATCCGGGTTATCAGCAATCCAAAGCTCGGCTGGCGCTGGCGCAGGCCGAACTGACAGAAACCAACTTGCGTAAAACAAACGGCGCACTGGTTGAAGTGGAGGTCGTGGATCAAGCGGCGTTTTCTGCTGGCCGGATGATTCGCGACCAGGTGCTAGCTCTTCCCGCGCAGTTGGCTCCCGAAATCTCGGCAATCTCCGATCCGTGGCAAATCGAACGGATCATCGCGAGCGCCTTGCGGCGAGTTCTGGACGACGCCGCCTCCATGACCGCTGCCGAGTTTGAGCAAGCCATTCACTCACAGAGCTGAACCTATGCAGTTTCCATACGCAGATGGGGCGGCGGTCCACCATGCTGCGTATACGCGAGGCCTGAAACCTGACCCTGAACTTTGGGTCGATGAATGGGCCGATGGCTACATGCGTATCCCGCGTGACACCGGTGCCGCCGAACCTGGTAAGTACCGAACGGCGCGCACGCCGTATGCGCGCGAACCTATGCGATGCCTGTCTCCAGCCCATCCGTCCAAGCGGGTTGTCACGATGGTCGCGTCGCAATTGATGAAAACGCAGATCGCCCTGAACTGGATCGGCGCTCTGATCCATATGGCGCCATCTAACATCCTGACCCTGCTACCTAGCCTGGGGCTGGCGAAACGGGTGTCGTCGCGGATCGGCAAAACCTTAGCGGTTATCCCGGAGTTGAAATCACGTGTGGCTGCATCCCGCTCCAGAGATGCTCGCAACACGATGGACACCAAGGAGTTCGAGGGCGGCACGCTTTACGCGACCACAGCCGGCTCGGCCGCCAACCTTGCTGAACTGTCTGCAAGGTATGTCTACGGCGACGAGATAGACCGCTGGGATGTGGATGTTGACCAGGAAGGTGATCCCATCAAATTGGCCGAGGCGCGCGGCAGTACCTTCGGCCGCAACGCCAAGTTCTATTTCTCCAGCTCGCCAACGATCAAGGGCGCCTCGCGGATTGCAGATCTCTTCGAGATGAGCGACCAGCGTTTCTACTACGTGCCCTGTCCGACCTGCGGGCACATGCAGACGTTGAAGTGGGATCGCCTGATGTACTCGGCTGATTTCGCCAACGTGCATTACCAGTGCGCCGGGCCTGAGTGCGACGTAGTGATAGAGGAACATCACAAGGGTGAGATGCTGGCCAAAGGAGAGTGGCGCTCCCATTCCGAAGGCGACGGCGAAACGGTGGGGTTCCACCTCAATGCACTGTACGCCCCGCTCGGCTGGCACTCTTGGGCCATGCTGGCCCGCGAGTTCGAGGAGGCCAAGCGCGCCCAGGACCGCGGCGACCTTGAACCCATGCAGGTGTTCTACAACACCCGTCTGGCCGAGGTCTGGGATAGCGCGATCGAGCAGACCAAGGCCGAGGTGCTGCAGGCCCGTGCGCTTCAGGAAGACTACGTGCTGGGCACCCTACCCGTGGGGGCGCTTGCGCTGACGGCATCCGTCGATGTCCAGGCCAACCGCCTGGAACTGATGGTCATGGCCTGGGGCACCGGCATGGAGCGCTGGGTGGTCGATCACCAGGTGATCCCTGGTGATCCGGCCGACGAGCGTACCTGGGCACTACTGGATGACCGCCTCAAGATCCGGTACCGGCACCCCTGCGGCGTCAGCCTGGGGATCCTGGCTACCGGCATCGACTCCGGCGGCCACCACACGCATGAGGTCTACCAGTTCACCCGCGTGCGCCGCTGGCGCAACGTGTTTGCGCTCAAGGGCGCAAGCAAGCCGGGCCGGCCAGTGATCGCCCAGCGTCCGTCGCAGGTGGACGTCACTTGGAAGGGCCAGACCGAGCGCAACGGCGCCGAGCTGTGGATCGTTGGTACCGACACGGCCAAGGACTGGATCTACAACCGCTACAGCTTCGAGACGGGACCGGGCGCGCTGCACTTCGCCAAGGACCTGCCGGACGAGTTCTTCCAGCAGTGCGTGGCCGAACGCAAGATCGCCCGCTACGTGAAGGGCTACAAGCGGATCGAGTGGGTCAAGAGCAAGGCCGAGCGCAACGAGGCTCTGGACCTCATGGTGTACAACCTGGCTATGGCCAACTTCCTCGGCCTGCACCGTTATGGCGAACAGGACTGGGACAAGCTGCGGCAGGCGCTTGCGCAGGCCAGCTTGTTCGACCAGAGCGAGCAGCAGCCAGCCCGGCCCCAGGCCAGCGAGCCAGATGGCGACGACCCAGACGAAGAAGTCGAGCAGCCGGCATCGACACCGATCAGGCGGCCCGATCCGCCAACACCGCCGGCTCCGCGAGCCGCGCCTCAACCTATGCAACGCCGCAGCTCCAGCAGCGGTTACCTGAAGAGACGCTGACATGGCCTATACAAAAGCAGACCTCGCGACTGTCGAGCGGGCGATCGCGCGCGGCGAAAAGATCGTTCGTTACTCGGACCGCACCGTGGAGTATCGAACCGTCGACGAGTTGATCAAGGCCCGCGACCTGATCCAGTCTGAACTGGTGAAGGCCTCCGGGCCGCGCTCGCGCGTCGTGCGCGTCTACCACGGGGGCAAAGGCCTGTGAGCGGACGTTATCTGACCCTTGGCCGCTCCGGCATTCTTGTGCCCGAGCGGATCAAGGCCAGCTATGAAGGCGGCGCCGAGGGACGGCGCTCATCGAACTGGGATGCGCCGGACACCGGCGTGAACAGCTTGATCATGCCGGCCTTGCGCAACCTGCGTTCTCGCTCCCGCAGCGCGGTCCGCAACGACCCCTACGCCGCCAACGTCATCGACAAGCGCGTAAGCAACTTGATCGGCACCGGCATCACGCCGCATCCGCAGCTGCTCGACAAGGCGGTGCGCAAGGCGATGCAGGTGCTGTGGGAGGATTGGGTGGACGAAGCTGACGCCGATCAGCTCACCGACTTCTACGGCCTGCAGGCTCTAGTGGCGCGGACGGTCGAGCAGTCGGGCGAATGCTTCATCCGCCTGCGCCCACGCCGGCTGGAGGATGGCTACGCGGTGCCGCTCCAGCTGCAGTGCCTGGCGCCTGAATTCGTCCCCCACGACAAGTTCGAGTTGACCCGCTTCGGCAACGTTATCCGCGCCGGGATCGAGTTCAACGGCATGGGTCGGCGGGTGGCGTACTGGTGCTACCGCAACCATCCCAGCGACAAGTCGGCGCTGAACGTCGGCTACAACCAGCTGGTGCGCATACCGGCCGAGCAGATGCTGCATGTCTTCGAGCCGCTGGAACCGGGGCAACTGCGTGGCGTACCGCGCTTGGCGCCGGTGCTGAAGCGCCTGCGCAGCCTGGACAACTTCGACGATGCGGTGCTGTTCCGCCAAGAGGTGGCCAACCTCTTCGCAGGCTTCGTTCGCAAGCCCGCCCCGGAGGGGGCACCGCAGCTTGATCCGCTCACTGGCGCACCGGTTAAGTACGACCGTGACGGCTTCACACCGATGGTGGGGCTGGAGCCCGGCACGATGCAGGAGCTGTTGCCCGGCGAGCAGGTCGAGTTCTCGGACCCACCCGACGCCGGAAACAACTATCCCGACTTCATGCGGCAGCAGCTGATGGCCGCTGCCGCTGGCTCGGGGCTGCCCTACGAGCTGATGACCGGTGACATGCAGGGCGTGAACGACCGTGCGATCCGCGTGGTGCTGACCGAGTTCCGTCGCAGGCTGGAGCAACTGCAGTTCCAGGTTTACGTCCACCAGCTGTGTCGGCCAGTGCGTAAAGCCTGGATGGACATGGCGGTACTCGCCGGTGCGCTCGACCTGCCGGACTACTCGCAGCGCCGCCGCGATTACCAGCGCACCCGGTGGGTGCCCCAAGGCTGGGCCTACATCCATCCGGTCCAGGACGTCCAGTCGCGCACCATGGAAATCGCCGCGGGCTTCGCGTCACGTAGCGAGGTTTGCCTGCGAGGCGGTACCGATGCCGAGGTGGTGGATGAAGAGAACGCCGCCGATCTCGCCCGGGCGAAGACCTTGGGCCTCACCTACAGCACGTTGTCGGCGATCGATGACGATCCCGACGAGAAGGAGAAACCATGAAACCGTTGAAGCCGTTGATGCCATTCCGCATCTTCAACAAGGTGCCCTCGGCGCCGAAGGTCGAAGATCAGCACTGGTACAAGATCAGCGCAGCGGCCGAAGGCGAGGGCGCAGCCAACGCCGAGCCTGTCCCCATCGAGATCTACATCTACGGAGAGATCGGTGGCTGGGGCATCACTGCGAACGAGTTCATCAAGGATTTGAAGGCGATCGACGACGGCGTCTCGCCGGTTGTAGTGGCGTTCAACACCATTGGTGGTGACCTGTTCGACGGCCTGGCCATTCACAACGCGCTGAATCGCCTTGGCGAGCGCTGCACCGCGCGTATCGATGCGCTGGCCGCCAGTGCCGGAAGTGTCGCGGCCTGTGGCGCCCACCGCCTGGTCATGGCTTCCAACGCCATGCTGATGGTGCACAACCCCTGGACCTGGACCAGCGGCGATGCCGAGGACCTGCGCCGCGTCGCTGACGTCCTCGACCAGACATTCGAAGCTATCATCGCGGCATACCGGGCCAAGGCCCCGGACATCGACGACGTCGAGCTGCGCCGCATGGTCAACGATGAGACCTGGCTGACGGCTCAGGAAGCCCTGGCGCTGGGCCTGGCTGATGAGGTGGGCAACGGGGTCGAGGTCAAAGCCTGCCTCGCGCAAGGCGCAGCGATGAAGCGGTACCGCCAGACTCCGCAGGCGCTGCTGGATCAGCTGGCTGATCAGACTCCGGACGATGACCCAGCAACTCCACCTGAAGTAACCCCGCCAGATCCAGCAGCCTCCACGGCGCTGGCGCTGATGATCACCCAGGGCTGCGCCAAGGCCGGTATCAGCAACCTGGCCGAGACCCTGATCGCCTCCACCAAACTGACCGACCAGGCCACGGTGCAGGCCGCGCTGACACGGGCGAAGGGTGTTCACGACCTCTGCGTCGCGGCGCGTTTGCCCGAGCTTACAGCGGAGTACGTCAACGCCGGCCTGGAGCCTGACGCGGTGCGAGCGCGCCTGTTCGAAAAGCTGGTCAGCTCCGGCAAAGGCTTTGAGATCGACAACAGCCTGCCACCGGCCGACGACGAGCCGGAGAAGGTCAAGGCGCAACTCCCCAACCCATCCAGCATCTGGGCTGCCCGCCGGCAGGCCGCCAACAAAGGAGCACGACCATGAGCAACATCCAACAGGAACCGGTCCACGCCGGTGAGTTCCTGCTTTCTGAGGGCGCGGGGAAGATCTCCCGCGAAGCCATCAACATCGCAGCCGGCCCGGCCCTGGTCGCTGGGCAGTTGCTCGGCCTGGTCACGGCAACCGGCGAGTTCGCGCCCTACGCTCCTGCGGCTGAAGACGGTACTGAAAACGCCGTTTGCATCCTTTTCGCCCCGCTCGGTGAGTCGGACATCTCGCGCCGGGGGCGTGCTGTCGTGCGGCTGGCCGAGGTCACCGAGGCGTTGCTGACGGGCGTCGATGCTGATGCCGAAAAGTCCCTGGCGAAGCAGTTCATCATCCTGCGCTGATCCAACCCTCTCTTTCTCCCAACCCTGCCTTGTGCGGGGTTTTTACTTTCTGGAGTACCCCATGGCTGAGATTGCCATTTTTCAAGACGATGCCTTCAGCGTTGCAGCCCTGACCGCCGCCATCAATGAGCAGGAGTACGTGCCGGGCCGCCTGGCCGCCCTCGGTCTGTTCCGCGAAGAGGGTGTCCCTACCCTGACAGTCCAGCTCGAAAAGGACGGCGATACGCTCGCCCTTGTGCCTGCGGGTGAGCGTGGCACCTCTGGCCTGGTGGTTGGCGGTAGCAAGCGCAAGCTGATTCCCTTCAACACCATTCACCTGCCGCAGCGTTTCTCGATCAAGGCCGACGAGATTCAGGGCATTCGTGCGTTTGGTACCACCACCGAGCTCCAGGCCGTCCAGGCCGTGGTGAACAAACGCCTGAGCAAGGTGCGCAGCCAACTGGACGCCACCCATGAGTATCACCGCATGGGTGCTGTGAATGGCCAGGTGCTGGACGCCGACGGTACCACGGTGCTGCTGGACATCTACAAAACCTTCGGTGTTTCCCGGCAGACGATGTCGATGGGCCTCAACGATCAGAATGCCAACGTCCAGGCCCAGTGCGTCGATGCGCTGGACATGCAGGAAGACGCGCTCGGCAACGTCACCACCACTGGTGCACGTGCCTTCTGCGGCAAGACGTTCTGGAAGAAGCTGATCGCTCACACTTCGGTGGTTGAGACCTACAAGGGCAGCGAACAGGCAGCATCTCTGCGGGGGGACGGGCGTGCGTCGTTCGAATTTGGCGGCATCAGCTGGGAACGCTATCGCGGCAAGGTAGGCGGCAAGGCCTATGTTGCCGACGACGAGGCCCGTCTGGTGCCCGAGGGTGTCTCGGATCTGTTCCTTTCGATCTACGCACCGGCGGACTACATCGAGACGGTTAACACCGAAGGCCTGCCGTATTACAGCAAGATCGAGGAGATGCCGTTCGGCAAAGGTGTCGACGGCGAGGCGCAGTCCAACCCGCTGCACATTTGCACTCGTCCCCGTGCAGTAATCCGTCTGACGCTCTGATCATGGCCTTCCGGGACCTGATCGATGAAGTGGACGATACGGTGTTCGATGTCCTGGGCGATCGCGCCCTGATCGATGGGCGCGAAGTGCAGGGGATGTTCTCTGCACCGTGGCTGCAGCCGAAGTTCGGCCGCATCACCACGTCGCTGCGGGAGCCGCACCTGGTTATCCGTGTGAAGGACAACGCCGGGGTCGAAGCCCGGCAGCGGGTAGAAATCGACCTGTCGGCGGAGGACGGCGGCGGCGCGTACACGATCGCTAGCGTCGAACCAGGCGGTGACGGACTGGTTGCCCTGGTGCTGAGGAAGGCGCCATGAGCGTCGGCAGCTATCACAAGGTGTCCTCCAGCACCGGGATGATCACCCTGCAGGCGGTGCCCCAGCAGGTCGCACGGTTCGATGAGTTTGTGGCGTTGGCTCCCAAGGCCATCGCCAAAGCTCAGCGTCGAGCGATCAACAAGACCCTGCGCTGGCTGCGTACCCACGTGGGCAGGGCGGTCGCTGTGCAGGAGCGGATCGCTGTGGCCTCGGTTCGTCAGCGCCTGCGGGCCTATCCGGTGGGCGGTGATGGTCGCGGCAAGCTGTGGTTCGGCCTTGATCCGATCGCGGCAAGTCGCGCGGGGCGGCCACGACAAACCCGCAATGGGGTCTCGGTGGCTGGGCGCCGCTATCAGGGGGCGTTCTTCAAGGCGGTGTACGGGAGCAACCCCGATATCTGGATCCGCACGGCCAGCAAGCATTTCAAGGCGAGCGACTACCCGGCCAGCGAAGTATCAGGGGCCGGTGGGGCCAGCTCCGGCTGGATCGCCGAGAATGGCAGTCGCTTCCCGTTGGTCAAGGCGATGATCTCCCTGGAAGACGTGAAGCCGCACTTCGAGTCGTGGACACAGAAGGCCCACCAGCGGCTGCTGGAGGTCATGAGGCAAGAGCTCAACTACGAGCTGCAGAAACTGTTGGGGAGGGTTGGTAATGGCTGAGGATCCGATCCCACTTAATCGTTTGTACGCCACGATCGAGGCGCACATCGCCGAGGCGCTGCCTGCATTGGAATACGTCGGCACCATGCCTGACCGGCTTGATCGGATTGCGATCCCCGCAGTGGTGATCGAGTTGGTTGAGTGGGAGCCGGGGCCGGACCCTGGTACTGGCGAGGTTGGGGTGGAGGCGCGATTCGAGGCGCGAGTGATTGTCGCGGGGGAGGAAGACTTTAGCCTCCGTATCGCCGCGTTCTCGGCGGCTCAGTTGACCGTGTTGCTGCGTATGCAGACATGGGGCATCGCAGTCGAGCCGGCCAAGTTCGTCCGAGCGGCACAGGACTGGACGCGGCCTGAGTTGGACGGTTACGCGGTCTGGGTAGTGGAGTGGACCCAGATCATTTACCTGGGCGAGGAAGAGTGGCCATGGCCCAGGCAGCCACCGGGCACACTGGTGCTGAAGGTCGGCCCGGACGCTGAGCCCGTCAGCCCGGAGGAACTGTCATGAGTTACGCATCAGCCATGCACGACCGGATGCTGGCCAGCCTGGTGATCCCCTGCCGGGTGGTCGCCGTCGACCTGGCCGCGGCGATGGTGCGCGTGTCGGACGGCAGCGGCTGGACCAGCGCCTGGGTACGCTGGCACAGCCAAGCCGCTGGCAAGGCACGCCACTGGCGGGCTCCGAGCCTGGACGAGCAGGGCGCATTGATCAGTCCTAGTGGCGAACCTGCCCAGGGCACGTTCGTTCCAGGGCTGTACGGCAATGCTGGCCCGGCGCCGGACAACCGCGACCATGTCGAGGTTTGGCGTTTCGACGACGGTGGCTCCCTTGTCTACGACTGGCAGGCCAAGAGCTACACGATCGAGCTGCCCAGCGGCACGGTCACGGTGAAGGTCGGAGCCTCCCAGGCAGTGCTGACAGACGACGCCATCACGGCCCAGTCCTCGAGCATCACCGCCCAGGCCGACACGATCACGCTGACCGGCGCGGTCACGGTCAACGGAACACTGATGGTCACGGGCGACATCAACGGCGGGGGCCGGATCATCGACACCGCCGGCAACACGGCAAACCACAAACACTGACTATAGCCCGCCGAGTGCGGGCTTTTTCATGCCTGGAGGAAAGCATGGCCAGAACACAGCAAGTGCCTGAGGAAGGCGGTGAAGCAGCGATGGTGCCGCGCGGCCCGGTGACTTTCATCGATCAGGAGTACACCCGCCGCAAGTTGATCCTGCCCGACTGGGTGGAGCTTGAGGTGGTGCAGGGCCAGGTCACGATCAGCGGCGAGGACGCGGTGGGCCTGGCCTACATGCGCAACCGGTCCGACTTCAAGGAAGCCTGACCGTGATTGGCATGGATCGTCGAACGGGCCAGCCAGTCTCCGGCCTGGGTCACCTGCGGCAGTCCATCGAGGACATCCTCACTACCACGGTGGGCAGTCGCAGGATGCGCCCTGAGTACGGTTGCCTGTTGCGCCGCTACGTCGACCTGCCGGTGAACGAGGGCTGGAAAAGTGCGGTGCAGGCCGAGGTTGCCCGTGCCTTGGGCCGTTGGGAACCGCGGCTGCAGCTGGAGCGGGTGCGGGTGCTTGCGGTCATCGACGGCAAGATCGACCTGCAGTTGACCGGCACGTACCTGGGTGACAGCGCAGTCTTGGAGGTGAGTGCATGAGCGCAGTGGATCTATCGCAGCTCCCGGCGCCGCAGGTGCTGGAGAGTCTCGATTTCGAAGGGGTGTACGGCGAGGAGCTGCAGCGCTTTCGCCAGTACATGGGGGACAAATGGGACGCGCTGCTCGAGAGCGATCCGATCACCAAGCTCCTCGAGCTGGGCGCATACCGTCGCATGCAGAACCGGGCGCGGGTCAACGACGCGGCCAAGGCCCTGATGCTGGCCTATGCCCGCGGTGCGGATCTGGACCAGCTGGCCGCCAATGTGAACCTGCAGCGGCTGGTGGTGCAGGCCGAGGATCTCAATGCAGTGCCTCCGGTCGAGCGCGTCCTCGAGGCGGACGATGCGCTACGTGAGCGCGTGCAGCTGGTCTATGAGGGGCTGACCACCGCAGGACCGCGCAACAGCTACATCCTGCATGCCCGCAACGCCTCCGGGCGGGTGGCGGACGCGACAGCCGAAAGCCCGGCCCCGGCCGAGGTGGTGGTTACGGTGCTGGACCTGGAGGGCGCGGGCCTCGCGACGCCGGAGCTGCTGGAGACGGTACGTGCATACCTGAGCGACGACGATGTACGCCCCGTGGCCGATCGGCTCACGGTCCAAGCCGCCGAGATCCTGCCGTACCGGGTCGAGGCCCTGCTTTACAAGGCCGGCACGGGACCAGAAAACGAAGCCATCCTGGCGGCATGCAAGGCTCGGCTGAAGGCTTGGGTAAATCCCCGGCGCCGGCTGGGCCTGGAGGTTTCTCGGTCCGGGATCGATGCCCAGTTGCACATCGACGGTGTGAGCCGGGTGGAACTGGTGGGATGGACGGACATCCGCCCCACGAAGGAACAGGCCGCATGGTGCGAGGCGATCGACGTGGAATGGGGTGGCTGACATGAAAAGTCTGCTCCCCGTGAACAGCACCCAGCTGGAACGCGCCGTCGAGGTCGCCACGGACGAGCTGACCGACATCCCCCTGCGTACTCTGTACAACCCCGACACCTGCCCGGCGCACCTGCTGTACCAGCTGGCCTGGGCCTGGTCGGTGGACCGCTGGGACGACGGTTGGTCGGAGGCGGTGAAGCGTTCCGTAATCCGTTCTGCCTTCTTCGTGCATGCCCACAAGGGCACGATCGGCGCGCTCCGGCGTGTGGTTGAGCCGTTTGGTTATCTCATTGAGATCAACGAATGGTGGCAGCAACAGCCTAGGGGCGTGCCTGGCACCTTCGGGTTGAAGGTGGGTGTTTCTGATGGCGGGATCGATGAAGAGACCTACCGCGAGTTGTCCTTGCTGCTAGACGACGCTCGGCCTGTCAGTCGGCACCTGACTACCTTGCAAATTAGCCTCGAAACTCGCGGAACATTCTATTTGGCTAGTTCGCTGAGCGACGGCGACATCCTCGACGTCTACCCGCCGGCTCAGCGTGACATCAGTGTCTCCGGCCGCATAGGACGCGGGGGGCGTGAACACACAATTGATACCCTGGACATTGCACATGGTTGACCAGAACTCGCAGTTCTTCGCGATCCTCACGAACGTGGGCGCGGCAAAACAAGCCAACGCGGATGCCCTGGGCATCCCATGGACCATCACGCAAATGGCCGTGGGGGATGCCAACGGCACTGATCCTATACCCAGCGCAACCCAGATGCGGCTAATCAATGAGTGGCGCAGAGCGCCGTTGAACCAGCTGAAAGTCGACGACAAGGATACTTCGGTGATCGTGGCGGAGCAGGTGATTCCCGCAGATGTGGGCGGTCACTGGATTCGCGAGATCGCGCTGTATGATGCCGACGGTGACATGGTGGCGGTGGCCAACTGCGCGCCGACATACAAGCCGCTGTTGAGCCAGGGCTCGGGCCGCACCCAGGTGGTGCGCATGAACCTGATCGTCAGCAGTTCCAGTAACGTCCAGCTGCGCATTGACCCGAGCGTCGTGCTTGCTACTCGAGAGTACGTCGACAGCAAGGTCGCTGGGGTATTGCCAGGTGGGAAGCCGGCCGGCACTTACACCAGGGTCACGATCAATGAGCGCGGCATTGTCACCACGGGCACAAATCCCACGACCCTGGGCGGCTATGGCATCACCGACGCCCTGAAGAAAGGCCACCTTGGCCTGGGTGGCAGGATAGCCCCGGCCGGCCAGATCGACACTATCGGCCTGGAGGGTGGTTTCTACTCGTTCACCGACGGGCAAACGACGCTCGGCAACTACGCCTCGGTGTTGAACATCCCGTACATCACCGATGATTACGCGGCGCAGATCGGGTTCATGTATTCAGGCGACGAGCCGATCATTGCGGTCCGCTCCGCCAAGACCTCGCGGCAGTGGGGGCTGACGCGCATCTTGTGGCACAACGGCAACTTTGACCCGTCGGGCTACATCAGTGTTGCCAATGGCTACACCCGCCCCCAGGTCGACGGGCTCCTGGCCAGCAAGGCCAACTGGGCGATCACGCTTGGCGGATACGGCATCACCGACGCTTACACGAAAAGCGAGGTGAATACCGCGTTGCTCGCCAAGGCCGACAAGGATAAGGCGCTGGCCGTCGGCGTTGTCAGCCGGCAGCAGCCGGTACTGGCGTCGCCTGCGTGGGGCGCGGAGTACGGCTCTGGAGCGCTGATTATCCGCGAGGCGATGGAGGTCGGTGCAGCGGATCAGCGCGAAGTTTGCGCGCCCGGTATCGGCTTCCACTGGTTGGGGTTGGTGGCCGGCAAGCTGGTAATGGACTCAATCGGCAAGTTGAAGTGGAACGGGCAGCCCCTGTTGATGGGCACCACCGCCAGCCAGGGTGAGGTCGACACCGGCAGCACTGATACGGGCTTCGTGACGCCGCTCAAGCTGCGCTGGGGGTTCTCCTTCATCAAGGGTGGAGGCGGCGCGAACAATGCGATCGTGTTCCCCTCCTGGTTGGGTGGTCTGATGATTCAGTGGGGCGTTCACATTGCGAATGCCGCTGATGCCGAGACGACGGTCACGTTTCCTCTGGGCTTCAACATCATTCCAGCGTGCGTGAGCGGCTTCACGCATGACGGCGTCATGACCCAGTCGACAGTGGCGCCGCAAGCTCGGCTGCTCACCGCGACAGGCTTTCAGTCTCGACGAGAAGACGTCATCAACAGCTCATCATTTTCCGGCACCGCGTACATCCGCTGGATTGCCGTTGGCTATTGAGGGTAAGCATGGACATTTGGGCTAAGTGGGTTGAGGCCGATCAGCGGTTTTCGTTCGACCTCAGTGACAACGGTGGGGCCAAGATTTCACGCAAGCGGCATGCGGAGCTTTTGGCGGCCGAAGCCTCGGGGCAGTCAATAGCACCGGGCGATGATGGGGCGCCAACGTTGACTGAGCGACAGCCGCCACCCCTCGAGTTTGTGATGGAGCGGGAGCGCGCTTGGCGCACTGTAGAGCTGTCCCGCTACGAGTGGGTGGTTACGCGCCACAGGGACGAGGTCGAACTGGGAGGCGTAACGACGCTCACGGCTGAGCAATATGCCGCGCTGCTGGCCTACCGGCAGGCGCTGCGTGACTGGCCAGCGGCCGACGCCTTCCCGGCGCTGGCCAACCGTCCGGTAGCACCGGATTGGCTTGCCGAGTTGATCCTGTAAGGCCCCGCCCGTCGGGGCTTTTCTTTTGGCGTTGTCGGCTATGGCCGGCGGCACCTTTCCAGGCCTCGCGCATGCGGGGCCTTTTCGTATCTGGAGACTTGCATGAGCGGTTTTTTCCACGGCGTTACCGTAACGAACGTCGACACCGGCGCGCGCACTATCGCGCTGCCGTCGTCCTCGATCATCGGCCTGGTCGACACCTTCACCCCTGGTCCCGATGCCACGGCCAAAGCGAATGACCTGGTGATGATCACCAGCGAGCGCGAGGCGGTGGCGGCCTTCGGTGAGGGCGCGGCGATCACCAAGGCCTGCCGCGCCATCTACACACGTGCCAAGGCGGTCATCGTCGCCTGTGGTGTGGCCAAGCTTGAAGATGCCGCCGAGCAGACCTCGGCGATCATCGGGGGTACGAAGGCGGGCGGCCAGCGCACTGGTCTGCAGGCGTTGCTCGACGGCAAGAGCCGGTTCAACGCCCAGCCGCGCTTGCTGATCGCGCCCAAGCACAGCGCGACCCAGGCCGTCGGCACCGCCCTAGTGGCCCTGGCTGACAAGCTGCGCGGGATCGCCGTCCTCGACGGCCCCAACACCACCGACGAAGCAGCTGTCGCGTATGCCGGCGAGTTCGGTGCCAAGCGTGCGTTCCTGGCCGATCCGGGCGTGCGGTTCTGGGATACCGACGCGAGTGCCACGGTGGACGCGCCCAGCTCGGCCTGGGTGGCCGGCTTGTTCGCCTGGACCGACCGCGAGTACGGGTTCTGGGCCTCGCCGTCGAACAAGGAGTTCGTCGGCATCACCGGGACTTCGCGGCCTATCGAGTTCCTCGACGGCGATGAGACCTGCCGGGCCAACCTGCTGAACAACGCCAACATCGCCACGATCATCCGCGACGACGGGTACCGCCTGTGGGGCAACCGCACGCTGTCGAGCGATCCGAAGTGGGCCTTCGTCACCCGCGTGCGAACCATGGACATCGTCATGGACGCGATCCTCTACGGCCACAAGTGGGCCGTCGACCGCTCGATCACGGCCACCTACGTCAAGGACGTGACCGAGGGCCTGCAGGCGTTCATGCGCGACCTGAAGAACCAGGGCGCGATCATCAACTTCGAAGTGTTCGCTGACCCGGAGCTGAACACTGCCAGCCAGCTGGAGCAGGGCAAGGTGTATTGGAACATCCGCTTCACCGATGTCCCGCCTGCCGAAAACCCTAACTTCCGCGTCGAGGTCACGAACCAGTGGCTGACCGAAGTTCTCGACGCCAACGCATAAGGAGCGACCCGCATGGCAATGATTCCCGAAACCCTGGCCAACCTGAACCTGTTCGTCGACGGCGTCAGCTTCCAGGGCGACGTGCCCAGCCTGACCCTGCCCAAGCTCACCCTGAAGATGGAGGAGCACCGCCCGGGCGGCATGGACATGCCGATCGAGATGGAGCAGGGCATGGAGAAGCAAGAGGCCGCCTTCACCACCACTGGCATTCGCCGGGAGGCGCTGAAGTTCTTCGGCCTGGCTGACGGCACCGCCTTCAACGGTACGTTCCGCGGCGCCTTCAAGGGCTTCAAGGGCAAGATCACCCCGGTGATCGTCACCCTGCGCGGCGCGCTGAAGGAGGTCGACATGGGCGACTGGAAGTCGGGCGACAAGGCCGAGATCAAGCACAACGTCGCGGTGACCTACTACAAGCTCGAGGTCGACGGGCGCCTGATCTACGAGATCGATGCGCTGGGTATGAAGCGCGTGATCGACGGCGTCGACCAGCTCGCCCAGCAACGCCAGGCCCTAGGCCTCTAACGCATTCACAGACAAGGACAACACCCCATGAGCAAGAAGATCCCCGCTTATCTGCAGGTTGAAGCCGACCGCGTCATCGTCACCTTGAGCAGGCCAGCCGAGTGCAATGGCGTGCAGGTGGACAAGCTGAGCCTGCGGGCGCCGACGGTGCGCGACATCCGCGCTGCACAGCAACTCACCAACGGTGACGACGAGCAACGCGAACTGAACCTGTTCGCCTCCCTGGCCGAGGTCGGTGTGAAGGACCTGGAAGGCCTGACCCTGAAGGACTATTCCCGCCTTCAGACCGGCTATTTTCGTCTGGTGCAAGACGACGAACTTTGACCCGCGGCTCCAGAAGCAACTGGCCAAGCGGCTGGCGAAGGAGCTGGGTTTCTCGGCGATCGAGATCTCGGCGATGTCGTGGATGGACATCGTCTGGTGGCTCACGGATTGAGCCTGCAGGAGGGTAGCGCATGGCAAAGCTGGCGATCGCGCTGGAAATCGGTGGGGCCGTTGCTGCGTCGCTGGGTTCGGCATTCGGCACTGCCAAAGGGCATATCAAAAAGCTCGAGGAGAGCGGCAGCCGCGCTAAGGTGTTGAAGAACACGATCGGCGAGACTATCAAGCTCCGGGAGGAATGGAAGAAGGCGCACGACAGCGGCTCGGCGGCGGCCTCCGGGCTGCAGCGGCGCCTGGATGGAAATCTCGCGGCGTTGAAGAAACAGGGCGTCGAGGTCGGCCGGCTGTCCAAGGAGTACCAGCGACTCGGGCGCGAGGCAAAAGCTGCAGATCTGCAGCACAAAGGCCGGCAGCAGATCGATGCGGGCAAGTCGTCGCTCAAGTCCAACATCGGTGCCACCGTGGTCGGCGCGGGTCTGGCGGCGATCCCAACGAAGATCAGTGCGGACTATCAAGCGATCATCCGTGACATCGCGATCAAGTCGGACATCGTCAACAAGCCGCAAGAGGCCCAGCTCAGCCGGGCGGTAATCGATACCGCGCGTGATACCGGGATGTCGCGTAACGACGTGGCGGACTTGATCAACCAGCTGGTCGGTGCCGGTATGGAGGTGGACAAGGCCACGGCCTATGCGCCGACGGCGGCGAAATTCGCCGTGGGCCAAGGCTCCTCGGGCGTCGACACGGCGGCGATGATCCAGGCGCTGCAGCAGAACGCCAAGATCACCGATCCCAAGGTCATGCAGCAGGCGTTGGAGGCCATCGCGTACCAAGGGCAGGCGGGCAGCTTCGAAGCGTCCGACATGGCCAGGTGGTTTCCGCAGTTGCTGGCCGGCATGGAGAAGAATGGTGTCACCGGGTTGGATGCGGTGACGTCGCTGGGCTCGATGCTGCAGGTGCAGATGAAGACCGCTGGCAGCGCCGACGAGGCGGCGAACAACTTCAAGAACTGGATTGAGAAGATCGGCGCCGGTGATATCCAGAAGAACTATGCAAAGGCCGGGATCGACTACCAGAAGTCGCTGAACACGGGCCTGCAAAAGGGCATGAACGTCATTGAGGCGTCCATGGGCCTGGCCATGCAGTACGTCGAGAAGACCGACCCGAAGAAGGCCCAGGCGATGAAGGACGCCCAGGCCAACATCGATAAGGAGGCTAACCCGGAGAAGGTCAAGGCGTCGCTCGAGGCGCTTGAAAGGAGTTTGCGTACCGGTGATGTGTTCGCCGACATGCAGGTCAAGGCGGCGCTCACGGCCTACGCGCAGAACCGGGGGCTGTACAACACCCTCAAGGCCGATTCGGCTGATGCGAAAAAGGTAGGGGGCATCCTCGACAAGAACCTGGCCGAGCGTCGGGAAACGTCCAAGCAGCAGTGGAGCGAGTTGGGCCAGGCCGTGGATGACTCGATGCGCAGCATTGGCGATGCGATCCGCCCGGCCACTGATCTGCTGGCGACAGGGCTGACCAAGATTGCTCATGGCATCACCTATCTGTCGGACAAGCTGCCTGGGTTGGTAATGGGCATTTCGGGCGTTGGTGCGGCGGTCATGGCGTTCCTCACGGCCCGCAGCGCGCTCAGGATCGGGCGTGGGGTGTTCAACCTCGCACGTGGCCGAAGGATGGGGCGTGGCGCCGGTGGCGAGGGTGAGATGCCGGAGACGGGCAATCCGGTGGTCGATGCAGGCCTCGGCGCGTTAGGCAAGGTGTTCGGCGCGGGTGCTGCGAACGATGATCGTGGTGGCCTCGCGAGCGATCCGCAGCGTGTGTTTGTCGTCAACGCCAAGGACCTCGGCGGGTTTGGCTCATCGGCCGGCGTGGGCGAGCCGGGTGGTCGACGGCGCCGCCGGCAGCCGCGCAGGGGCCGGGGTGGGCCTGCGCCGCGTCGATCTGCTCCTACAGCGGCTGTCGGCCGAGTCGCTCGAGCCGGGGCTGCGACAGGTGTGGTGGCCGCAGGTGCTGCGACGGCTGCAGCGGAGGTCGGGCGGATAGGCCGAATGATGGGCGCAGTCGGCAAGGTGTCGAAGGTGGTCGGCAGGCTCCCAGGCGGGAAGGTCCTCGATGCGGGCATGACCGTGGTCGAGACGGCCATGAACGCTAAAACCCAGGATGAGAAGGCCGAGGGCTACGGCAGCGCGGCGGGCGGGTTGGCCGGCGCGCTGGCGGGCGGTGCTGCAGGTGCGGCGCTCGGTTCTGTTGTGCCCGTCTTTGGCACGGCGATTGGTGGTGCCATCGGTGCTGCGATCGGTGGCCTCGGCGGTGAGGGCCTGGGCGGCTGGTTGGGCAAGAAGCTGTTCGGCGAAGACGAGCAGGTGGCGAAGGCCGACAAGGACAAGGCCGCGCCAGGGGATGTCGCGCGATCGATCGCAGCTGCAGCGCCCGCTCCCACGGCGCCCGTTGTGACGCAGGCGCTCGAGCAGGCCAAGCCGAAAGCGGACCCGCCCAAGGTCGACCAGCAGTTCTCCTACATGCCCAACATGCCGATCACGGTTCAGGGTGACGTCAAGGATCCGCAGCAGGTGTTCCGCTCGCTCGAGGGGATGATCCGCAACAGCTGGGAAACCTGGTCACGGGAAAGCCTGGCGCGCCAGGCCGCTGGTCAGCTCTTCGATCAACCTCACGTTTAAGGAGGTGCCATGGCCTACATGGCGTCCATGCAATCGACGCTTTCGTCGTTGATTGCGGCGGGGGAGGCTGGCCGTACCAGCCTCGACGGAATGCTCGGCCCGCTGACCGGTGCTGTCGGTGACATGACCGGCGCTGCCTCGGAGCTTGAGAACCTGCCAGTCCTTGGCCCGGCCCTCGGCCAGAAGCTGCAGCGCACGATGCGAGCCATCAACGCGGCCCAGTCCTCAGTGGGGCAGGTCGCATCAACCTATAGCCAGGTAGTAAGCGGAGCGGCAGCGGTGCAAGACCGCATCGGCTCCCTGAAGGAGCAGGCCGGCAGGGCCTCGGCGGCGATTAGCCGCATCGCGGGGCAGGCAAGCCCTACGCTGGCCAACATCCTGCCGACCAGCGCGCTCGCGCCGCTGGCCGCGCCGGCAGCCGACGCTATCAAGCCATTCCCGCACCTGCTGATCCTGCAGCCGCTCGATGCCAAGCAGCAGCCGTACTACTTCAACCTCGATACCGCGGCCTTTGACGAGCTGCGACGGCAGACCTCGGCGCGCTGGGCCGGCCAGGAGCGCCTGACGCGAACCATTGCGCAGCAGGCGGTCGGGCAGGGCGAGGACAAGATCACGCTCAAGGGGGTGATCTTCACCAGCAGGGGCGGGATCAAGCAGCTGGATGCGCTGCGCACCATCGTCCACCGGCTGCACCCGGTCAGCCTGGTGACCGGTTACGGCGACGTGCTGGGTACCTGGTGTTTGACCAGCCTGGACGAAGAACAGGGCGCGCTGCTGGCCGGCGGCATTCCGCGCAAGCAGGGTTTCTCACTGGAGTTCGTGAGTTATGGCAATGACATGCAGAACGTCTGACGGGGATCTGCTGGATACGCTGTGCTACCAGCATTACGGGTACCTCAACGGCACCGTCGAGCTGGTGCTGCAGGAGAACCCGGGGTTGGCGGATGAGCCGCAGCCCTACCGCGCCGGGGTGATTATCGTGCTGCCCGAGCTGGCAGCACCGTCGATCGAGACAATCGAGCTGTGGGGATGACCCATCGCACCACACCGAGCCCCGCCCAGTGCGGGGCTCTTTCATTCTGGAGGGGCTATGCAACCCACATTCCGCATCGTCGCTGATGGCCGGGACATCACGATGCTGATCAACGACCGACTGATTCTGCTGAGAACCACCGACAAGCCCGGCATGGACTCCGACGAGTTCGAGCTGCGGATCGATGACCGCGACGCCGCAGTGGCTTTGCCTGCGCGTGGTGCGCGGATCGAGGTCCACCTGGGCTACGTTGGCCAGGCGCTGGCTCGCCTGGGCCGATACACCGTCGACGAGATCGAGGTCTCGGCGCCGCCCCGCACCATGGTGATCAGGGGCAAGGCCAGCGACATGCGCGGCACCGGCAAGACCACACGCAGTGGCAGCTGGGAAGGCGTGCCCCTGTCGCAGATCGTCCGCGACATCGCCGCGCGCAATGGCTGGACTCCGGTCTGTCCGGTGCAGACGAAGGTCGATCGCGTCGACCAGCGCAACGAATCCGACTTCAACTTCATCACCCGCTTGGCAAAGCAGTACGACTGCACGGCGAAGGTGGCCGACGGCAAGCTGCTGGTCATGCCCCGGGAAGCCAGCCTGAGTGCCAGCGGCAAAGCCTTTGGCACGGTCACGATTACCCCGGCGGATGTGAGCCGGTGGCAGTTCAGGCTTGGCGATCGCAACGCGCAGGCGGCGGTGAAGACCACGCACCAGGACAAGAAAACTGGAGCGCTGGCCGTCATCGAGCTGAGCAACGAGGACGCCCCCACCGGCCTGCCAGGCGTACACACCGATCGACACATCTACCCGAACAAGTCGGCAGCCCAGCAGGCGGCCAAAGCCAAGCTCGCCGCATTCAATCGCAGCACGGCCGGCGTGCGCCTGCAGCTGGCTGGACGAACCGATCTCTTCGCTGAACGAGTGATCAACGCCCAGGGCTTCAAGGATGGGCTGGATGGGCAGTACCTGGTCGACAGCGTCGAGCAGACGTTCGATGCCTCTGGCTGGTCAACCGCGGTGGAATGCAACGGCGGGAAGAAGGGCAAGGCCAAAGGCAAGGGCAAGAAAACCAAATCCGACAAGCCACTGAAGGTGGTCGCGGTGAACCCGGCCTGAGCGGCCACAACAGGAGAATCAAGATGACAGTCACCCTCAAGCAGCTGCAGCAGATCCTCCCCAACGCCGGCACCCAAGCCGGCGTTTTTCTTCCTGTCTTGAATGCGGCGATGGTGAAGTGGGGGATCGTCACTCTCTTTCGCAAGCGTGCCTGGCTCGCCCAGGTCGGCCATGAGTCGGGCCAGCTGCGCTACGTTCGCGAGCTGGGCGGCGATCAGTACCTGAGCAAGTACGACACCGGCAAGCTCGCCGCCCGCCTGGGCAACACACCCGAGGCGGACGGTGACGGCCAGAAGTACCGCGGCCGGGGCCTGATTCAGGTCACTGGCCACGACAACTACAAGCGCTGCGGCGAGGCCCTGGGCCTGAACCTGCTGGCCTACCCCGAACTCCTCGAGCGCCCTGAGCATGCCGCGGACTCGGCCGGGTGGTTCTGGCATCAGGCGGGCCTTAACTCGCTGGCCGACAAGGGGCCGTCGGCGTTCGAAGCCATCACGCGCCGCATCAACGGTGGCCTGAATGGCCAGGAGGATCGCTTGGCGATCTACAGGCGTGCCGAGCAGGTGCTGATCTGATGGGCCTCGAATCGCGGCTAGCCCTGCTGGCCCTGGTGTTCGGGGCGGTGGTCGGCGCACGGCTTGCCTGGTTGTGGCAGGCCAACGAGCTGTCCACGCAGGCGGCAGGCTACGAGCAGCGGCTTGCGACAAAGGATCTGGAGCATAGCCGGGAGCGGGAGGGTGCTGCGGTGGCGGTGCTCGGTCAGCTCGAACAGCAGCAGGCAGCCAGGCGCGCGTTGGAAGATCGCCTGCAGGCACAGGACCAAACCCACTGGAAGGAGATGAACGATGCTCAACAAGCTCAGGCTCGCCTGCGCGACCGGCTTGCTACTGCTGATCTGCGGCTGTCAGTCCTGGTCGACGCCGGATCCGTTGCCGCCCAGGGTTGTCGCGGTGAGGTGCGAGCGCCCGCCGGCACCGGAGGCGTGGTGGATGGAGCCCTACGCGCCCAACTTGACCCAGCGCATGCTCGACGAATTATCGCCATCACCGACGAAGGCGATCGAGGACTGATCGCGCTGAGAGCCTGTCAGGCATATGTTAAAACTTTACTTCGTTAGTTTTTAGGGCGCTTCACGTCTAACTTCAAAGGGTTTTTATAGGCTCGGCGTTCGGTACGCTGCATTACTTCGTCTCTGAACATGGACATGGCACAACTGAAAATCAACGGCATAACCGCCATCCAGTAGAGCATGGAATACTGCGCGTTGGTGGGTGCGATTACTGTTTCCGGTAACAGCAAAGCACCAATTGCGACGCCCGAGCCTGTTCTGAGGATGGTTTGGAAGCCGGTTCCTGCTTCTGCAACGATCTTGTGAATGAAGTTAAATGTCAGCTTGCCTCGGTCCGAGCCGAATCGGACTATGTATTTCATTATGATCAAAAGCGCATAGGGGGCGAGCATCCATGCGTAGTAATCAATTATAGGCCCGATGGCTAAAAGCCCTGAAACCATCTCGTCTAGTGTTTCTGAGCTTTTGCTGAACAAGTAAATGGGAAGCGCTCCAAGTAACACTGCTAGAGATAGCTCTGTTGGAAGCTGCTTTATGAGCTTTAGAGTGTCTTCCTTAAAGTTTGTAGATCTCTTACCCATGCCCATTCCTTGAGGATTCGCTATGTAGATATGAAAAGGGGCGAGCTGGGTGGATGCGTCAACATCCAGCCTGGCTCGCCGAACCCGCAGACCCTTCCTGCAAGTCCAGCCGTGGCCCCTGCCTTGTGCACAAAGCGCGGCGAGCCTAACACCTGTTCATCCATACAGTAAAGACTTGCAATCAATGACCTCTCCAATCATCCCCTGGATGGGCGGCAAACGCCGCTTGGCCGACCGCTTGATCCCCCTCTTCCCCCCTCATGAATGCTATGTAGAAGTCTTCGCTGGCGGTGCCGCGTTGTACTTCATGCGGCCCCAGGCCGCTCCGGTGGAGGTGCTCAACGACCTCAACGGCGACTTGGTGACGCTGTACCGGGTGGTGCAGAACCACCTCGAGGAGTTCGTGCGCCAGTTCAAATGGGCGCTCAGTTCGCGCCAGATCTTCGAGTGGCAGAAGATGACCCGCCCCGAGACGCTGACCGACATCCAGCGCGCCGCCCGCTTCTTCTATCTGCAGCAGCACGCCTTCGGCGGAAAGGTCACCGGGCAGACGTTCGGTACCGCCACCACGGGACCGGCTATCAACCTGCTGCGCATCGAGGAAAACCTGTCGGCCGCATGGCAGCGCCTGGCCGGCACCTACGTCGAAAACCTTTCCTGGCACGATTGCGCCGAGCGCTACGATCGAGCGCATACGTTCTTTTACATGGACCCGCCTTACTGGCAGACCGCCGGCTACGGCGTCGATTTCCCGTTCGAGGAGTACGAGCGGATGGCTGACTTCATGCGGCGCTGCAAGGGCAGGGTGATGGTCAGCATCAACGATCACCCGGACATCCGGCGGGCCTTCGATGGCTTCCACTTTGAGTGCCTGGATATCCGCTATAGCAACACCAACCAGAGGCAGGGCAAGGCCGATGTGACCGGTGAGCTGGTAATCATGAACTGGCAACCGTCAGAGCTGCAGCAGCTTTTCTAGCTGCATGTATTGAAGCAAACGCACAACTTCAATAAAGAGGATGATGATCAGGTCTGTGGTATGCATTGCTTTCTCCGGGCTGAGCTGGCTTGCCCAGCAGAATTGAATTTGCTGGGTTAGTCGTTGCTGTAAGTTGCCTGGAGATTAGAGCGATAAGCTTTGCTTTTTGTCAATGCTTTAACTTCAAGATTTTTCTGGATCCCCGCTAGCCCGCGCCCCGCCTGTGTCAAGGGGGGTGTGGCTTTCAGAAAGTTTCTCGATTGAAGGGTTTTAGGTTGCGTAATTTGCGCAATTTAAGTTTGTTAAGTGATTTGTGTCGTTTGTATCGCTTGCGCAACCTTGGTAAATGATGAAAGTTGCTTGTCTATCGTTAGATGGCTTGAAGATAGTTAAAGATATCTTCTGATATCTGGATGTTTCAACGGTACGCATTAGGAGACCTTTTCGGTTAAGGGGGCTATCAATTGCGGACCTTGATTTCGCACATTACCCACGTCTTTCGCTACCAGATACCACTGGAAGTCGGTGGTCGGCCTACACCCTGTCTCCACGATTTCTACTGCACGCTCAATCGAGGTATCTGGGTCTATCCACTCCCGAGCTAATTCGGGGCTCAGCACCAGAGGCTTGCGGTCGTGTATATCGACGAGGCCTTGGTCAGCTGCTGCGGTGATGATCACGAAACCGTCGCGCTCATCTGGTTCGATGCGCGAGTGGACTTCTGCCAGCGCCGCGAAGAACAGCGGGGCCTCGTCCGCAGCCTGGATGTAGTAGGGTTGCTTGCGCTTCGGGTCCGCAGGATCGGGTATCCACTCGAACCAGCCATTCGCCGGCGCCAAGGCTCGGCCATTCGGCCAAAGCGACTTGAAGAACTTCCCCGTCATCACCGTCTCGGCCCGCGCATTGATCGGGTCGGGCCGCTTCCCCTTCGCCCAGAACGGCGACCATCCCCACTTCACTCGATCGACGCTCAGCCCTCCGGGCGCTGGCCTTATCAGCTCTACCCGGGTAGAGGGCGCCACGTTGTACCGGTTGATCCGCTCATGGTCGTACCCATTGATGACCACCAGATCGAGGGCCAGCTGCCTCAGGTAGTCGTCCATGCTCTCGTAGATCGAGTACCTCCCGCACATACCACACCTCGCTCGTTTGTCGGCTGCCTCGCGTCCGCGCATTGACGTAGGAACGGTCTGACAGTTTACTGTATGAATATACAGCTATTCATTTGAGTTGATCTGCCATGACCATCACCTTCCTGGGCGCGCCGACGGGTGGCCCTGCGCTGCTGCCGGTGTATTCGTTCCGTGTACCGGCCGGATTCCCTTCACCGGCGGCGGATCATCTGGAGCGTCATATCTCCCTCGACGAGCTGTTCGACCTGCGTGCCCCGCACGTGTACCTGGTGCAGGTGGAGGGCGACAGCATGCAGGGCGCCGGGATCTTCTCGGGCGATCTTCTTATCGTAGACCGCAGCAAGGAGGCCGAGCACGGCGACATCGTGATCGCCGCGATCAACGCCGAGCCCGTGTGCAAGCGCCTGTACCGGCGCGACGGCGTGCTGATCCTGCAATCGGAGAATCCCGCCTACCCACCGCGGCACGTCATGGAAGGCGACGACCTGGTCATCTGGGGTGTGGTTCGCTACAGCGTGCGCGATCATGCCCAGTGACCAGGTGTTCGCGCTGATTGACTGCAACTCGTTCTACGCGAGCTGCGAGCGCGTGTTCCGGCCAGATCTGGCCAAGACGCCTATCGTGGTGCTGAGCAACAACGACGGCTGTGTGATTGCCAGGTCATACGATGCCAAGCCCTACGTGAAGATGGGCGAGCCCTATTTCCAGGCCAGAGAGAAGCTGCGGCGGCATGGCATCGTGGCGTTCTCGTCCAACTATGCCCTGTATGGCGACATGAGCGAGCGGGTCATGTCGCTGATTGAGTCGATGGTGCCTGCGGCCGAGGTCTACTCGATCGATGAATGCTTCGCTGACCTCACGGGCGTGCAGGGGAGCCTGACCCAGTTCGGCCGGGAGGTGCGCGCCAAGGTGCTGCGCTGTACCGGTATCCCCGTCGGTGTGGGGATCGCACGCACCAAGACCCTGGCAAAGCTCGCCAACCACACTGCCAAGCGCCTGCAGGCGCATACGGGCGGGGTGGTCGACATCACTGATGACTTCAAGCGCGATTGGGTACTGCGCAACACCGAGGTGAAAGAGGTGTGGGGCATCGGCCGGCGAATGACGGCGCACCTCGAGGCGATGGGCATCCGCATGGCCATGGACCTGGCGAAGGCCGACCCGCGAATGCTGCGCGACAAATTCAGCGTGGTGGTGGAGAAGACCGCGCGCGAGCTCGCCGGCACGCCCTGTCTCGAGCTGGATGAGGCGGACCCGCCGAAGCAGGAGATCTGCTGCAGTCGGATGTTTGGCAAGCGGCTGACGGAGCTGACACCGATCAAGCAGGCGGTGGCCACCTACACCGCGCGAGCAGCGGAGAAGCTGCGCGCCCAGGGATCGGTATGCAAGCGTATGCGGGTCAGCATCCGTACCGGGATGTTCAATCCGGACGAAGCCAAGTATGCCAAGGGCGCCTTGGTTGAGCTGCCATACCCAACCAACGACACGCTACTGCTCACCAGGGCGGCCACCGAAGCGGCGGGGCAGGTCTACCGCTCAGGTTTCCGCTATAGCAAGGCCGAAGTTCTGTTGATGGATCTGCGGCAGCCGGGGGAGTTCAGCGATGATCTGTTCGCCGTGACGCAGCCGGTGGCTTGCGATCGGTTGATGTCGATGCTGGACGAAATCAACGGCAAGTACGGCCGAGGGACGATGCGCACGGCCAGCGTCCCCGACAGCCCCGACTGGGGGATGCGGCGCGAGATGATGAGTCGTTCGTACACCACTCGGATCGATCAGCTATGGCGAGTCCGGTAGGAAGGCAGTTCAGATCATGGGGCAAAAATGGGGCAAACTGAGCGCCATTCCATGCCCCTCTATGCCCTTTGGACTCTTCACCGGCAGGTGGAGAAATGCGCCCAAGCCCTTTGCGTATGGGGCTTGGGCGCATTTTTTCGTCAATACTCCAGCACAATCGGGGTGTGTTTTATCTGGCTCTATGAGTACTATTTTCGTAGCGGATGTGCTACCGCTTGATGACTAGGAAGGGGGCGGCTATCAAGCGCCTATAGGGATTTTACGTGTGGGGAATCCTGGTTTGAGCGATTTTCAGAAATTACTAAATCACGGGGTGTGTATAGCCGGCTCGGCTGTTGGTGCAGCAATGGGCTCCCTCATTTCGCCAGCCGGTACTATGGCAGGAAGTGCAATCGGGGCGGTGGTAGGGGAGTCATGCAAAATCGTTTTGAATGATCTGGCTCAGAGATCATTGTCTCCTAGAGAGAGTCAGCGCGTCGCTGGCGTTGCTGCCTTGGCAATAGACAAAATCCGCGATGAACTACTGTGGCGAGAAAGGCGTGATGACGGTTTTTTTACTGAGTTGAACGGTAACCCTTCTCCTGCGGAGGAAGTTTTTGAAGGTGTTCTTTTGGCTGCGAAAAATGAGCACGAACAGCTCAAGCTCCCATACCTTGCCAATTTCTTCGCAAATTTAGTGTTTGCACCATATATAAAAAAATCGGAAGCAAACTACTTGCTGGTAATGGCTGAGGGACTGACCTATCGGCAATTTTGTCTCTTGCAGCTAATAAATGATATTTCAAGTTTTAAGGTGAGAAGTAAACGTTGGGCAGAACAAGATGCTATGCATCCAGAATCGCATGCGATTACCGTTGAAGCTTTGGAGCTATATCAAAAAAGTTTGGTTGGCGAATTCAGTTTTGAAGCCAAGGGCGGTGCTGCCAATATCTACCATCCTGGACTCTTAATACCAGCAGGCTCCATGATTAGTGGGGTGGGTATCAAGCTCTGCATGCTGTTGGGGCTTCACGTGATTGAGAAAAATGAGCTGGAGGCGCTTGCAGAGGCTTGGTAAATCTCTGCTGGGTGAAGGGATATTTTAAATTTGACGAGTCAGTCAGGCCTCCGGCAAGTTCGTCCATGGGCATGCTCCACGTCATTGGGATTTGGGGCAAATCTAGGGCACATTCTAGGCCTTTCCAGGCCGTAAACCGGCAGCGGGCGGGTTCAAATCCTTATCGCACCGCCATGTGCGAAGTGATCGAGGCCCCGAAAACGTTGAAGTTTTCGGGGGGGGCGAGGCACTATTAATATACCACCGACTTTTCTATAAATTTGCTTATGCGATAGAGCTTGTTCATGCGTTTGTCTAGATAGAAACTTTGCAAAATGGCTCGGGTCAGGGGAGGGGGAAATGAGTAGGAAAGTTAGTCAAGCTGATATTGGATCTAAGGTTATAGGTGTTAGGTCTGTTGGGGATATGCTTTTCAAGCTGCATTGGGAGTTGATGCAGTTGGCGATCGCTCAGAGTAAGAGTCGCAAGGGGCTATCGGCGGTAACGGCTGCGACCTACGGTGCTTTCAACAGTGCTGTGACCGCATGGCATGTCGTCGATTGGGCATGGGCGGCTCTTTCGCGTGAGCAGAAAAAACTGGTGTGTCCAACAGGAAAGCTTGATGAGTTCAAGAAAAGTCTCATTATTGACTGCCCTGAGCTTGGTGTTTGTCAAGCTCTTACCAACAACGGAAAGCACGCAATTGCGACTTACGGGCCCAGTCTCAAGGTACGCGAAATTATCGGCATGCAGTCTGTTCCGGTAGGGCAGTTGAGAGCAGGTGATCCGATCCGGACGATTCAACATGAGATCTATCTGAGTGATGGAGACGTCGAGCTACCGGCAATCGTTGTGTTCCGGAAGGTGGCCAGATTCCTTCAGGCAAGGCTCCTGAAGCTTGAGCTACTTGATGAGCGGTGGAAGGAGGCTTCCTTCTTCGATGAACCCGCTGCTGCGCACTGAAACGTAACGGAGATAAAGGTAAGTTATCAATGAAAGCAGGTCATGATAAGCCCGTTGACGCAGTGGCTGCACGAGTGGTCGCAAAGGGTGAGCAGTTTGAATACCAGGCAGCTGGCACGAGTCTGGATTCTGATCTGCCATTGGCTATTAAGCCAGTTCCCGATGCGGCGCAATCAAACCCCTCGTTCAAAAATCATACGGGAGCGCGATTTGGAAGGTTCACGGTCATAGGCCTCTCCGCTGACCGAAAAGGGCGTTGGGTATGCCGTTGTGTCTGTGGTCGATACTCGATGCGAAGCAGCTCGGCCATAGTCTCCTCTGCTGAAGATGCGTGCTGCGATCAGTGCTATCTGCAGGCAGTTTCAAAGCGTCATGAGCATCTGCGTCGTTCCACAAAAGACCGCCCAACCAAAGATTTTCTTGTATGAGGGGGGCAAAAAGAGTTCGAACCTATGTCACCGCTTAGGGCAAGTTTAGGGAAAATCTGGGGCCGCAATAGGGCCGTATAGCTCCATTTGTGCCGTTCGGGTCGTTAGGATGCGGTCTGATGTTCCTCGCGGGCGGGTTCAAATCCCTATCAGATTGGCTAGACTGATTCGCATAATGTAGTTGAATGAGCGGGTGGAGTAAGAGAAGTTCTGTACGGCGATTCAGTGGGTCGCCAGATGTATGGAAATATCTGTGCTTACTTGGTGGGAGGAGATTATGGTTGAAACACGCTATTCCTATAAAGTGAAGGCCTTGTCTCGCGAGTTGTCAGGCTATGATCATTTTACCGTCATCGAGGCAGCTTTTAAAAATTTGCAGGTGGAGAAAGCCGACAAGAAAGATATGCTGCAGCGTCTCCCCTGGGTCCAGTTCTTTTTGCTTAAACTTGCGTTGCTTGCTCCATCAGGAAACAAACGTATGGATGCTAGCACATTTGCTAGGCTTGCTAGTAAGCTTCATAGATTGCAATTTGAGGCTTCGGGCTTGGCTGGGGGTGATGTTGTGCTTAAGCTAAGGCCGATGATGCTACAGCAACTGTGGTATCAGGCGCAGAAAGATCATACTTACTTAGATTTTATAAGGCAGGGTGCTTTTTTTTCGAGGGATCCTTGGTATCAGGAGGGGTTCAAGTCGGTTGCTGGCATAAGCTTGGATTCTTTTTATAAGATATCAATGCACTTTGTCACTGTAGCGCTGGCTCATACTCATTCTGTGGTTGATCTTAATTTGATAGGCGCGATTTATTATCTTTGTCCTAGCGTTCCTTTTGAAGATTTATTAAGATATTTGAAATTGACTGGTATTCGGACTGCTGACCTTCCCTTGTATTTTGAGGCTCATAGGTTAGAGGGTTTTTGCGGTGGCGAGTTCTTTCAGGACACTCCTTTAAAAGATCGACCTATATTGATAAATGGTACGGACTTGCTGGTTTATGATATAGATATGTTTTTTTCGAGTATGGCGCAATATGTTCCGACGGCTTTGAAAAAGGTGAAGGGGTTTAAGGATAAGTTTGGTTTGGATTTTGAGCGGTACGTTGATGATGTGCTGCATCACTCAGGGATTAAATACTGGAAAGAAGGAAGGGATATTGCTGAGTTCTACAGGGTTAATGGTATAAAGGGTAAGGTCATCGATTTTCTTGTTGAGGGCGATGAGCACGTTGTTTTAATTGAGAGCAAGGCTATTGAGCCTAGTCCTATAGTTAAAACGGCAACTGACCCTGAGTTGCTTAAAAAGTTGCTGGGTGAAAGTTTTATTAAGGCAATTAAGCAAGGGTTTCATACGGCTTGGTGTTTGGGTAAGACGCAAAGGTTTTCCGGTAAAAAATTCTCGCTGCTTGTAGTTACGCATATGGATTTTGGTATTTATGGCGGTAGGTGGGTTTCGGATTATGTTGATAAAGGACTTGAGGGGTGGGCTGAAGAAAATTATCCCCAATCCCCTTTGTCGTTGGATGACGTAATATATTGTACAGTCGCCGATTTGGAAGATTTGTCGCGAGGTCATGCCGCAGCTGCTTTTGATTTTGTAGATGTGGTCTCAAAGGCAGGTGTTTCAAATCTCGAAACGCATCAGCAGAAAATGGTGTTTTCACAGATGTTCAAAGATTTGCCAAAAGAGCGTTCTCGGTACCAAAGTTCGATCTCAAAGCTGATGGATAAATCCATAAGTGATATGGAGAATCAGTTGCGGAATAATAAAAAGTGGTGGAGAGATGACGTGAACAAGCTGGTAGGAATTCGCGATAGGATATTGCTTGATCTCAATTCTCAGTCGTATTACTTCTGACTAGCTAGCAAGGAAGTAAAATCGCTGGTAGGAATTAGATCGTGTTCTACCTGGTAACGAATAACAGGTGTCGAAGTAAAACTCTGTTCACATCAGGTTGGTACAAAAATGGTACGCGGTTTGGTATGGTGATCTGAAAGCCTTTATTTTCAAGGCTTTGCAGTAAAATGCGGCCAATCCATCATCGGCGCCACGGAGAAGCGGCGGGATGGCTCGGGACGTGGTGCAGTGGGGGTAGCGGCTTGAGAATGCATAAGTGTGGGGCACGAACTCAGCGAAGCCAGACGGCAGGGGGCGCTGGCAGGCAATGTGAAGAATGAATGGTTGCCAGTTTACCAAGCATGGCGGGATTCGTCCGAACTGATCGGCGATAAGCCGCTGTTATGCATCGGCACCGGAAGCCACGCCAACTCGTTTTCCATGCAACGCCTTGAATGCTGCTCCGATGTGCCAGGTTTGGGGGCCGATTGGAATGGCAGCCTGCGGATCTGCGTGAGGCTAGATCTGTGTCGTAATACCTTCGATGGCGAGCAATTGCTGGGCATTTTCGAGTTGCCTGCGGGTACCCTTCAGCCATAGCCGGCCTGTTCCCGCTAGAAGGAACAAGGTGTCGGGATAGGAGTAGACGAGTTTCTGTCGTAGCTTGATCACGGCAGCTTTGCTTTCACGAGAGAGCGAAGCTGCCAGCACATAGATCTTCCCCGCAACCGGCTCATGGCCTGGCTGGCGATGGTACAACCTCAGTACTGGCTCACGAGCGTTGTCGCAGCGCAGCCAGAGCTCATTTCGAGTTGGAGGGTGGCGAGTTGCCTGCATTGGTCTAGCTTTCAGGGTAGCCAGCGAAACGGCAGTAGGCTGAGACCTATAGTTAAGCTAGGGAGCAATAATAATGAACAAGAGACGCATTGGTTTAATGGTCGGCTGGTTGGTTATTGTGACTTCATTGTTTTTTAATGCCGCCAAAGCGGACCCTAGGCCCGTGTTAGCGGGAATGATTCAGCAGTTGCAGACCGGTACACCCAACCAGATGTGGTATGGGCCACAGCTCTGGCAAACAATTGCGATGCAGACCGGCAATAGTGGATACTATCCAGCCCTGGCTGCGCTGGGGCCAGTTACCAATATTACAGTTATCGGTTCTCAGGGGCTGCCGGGTGGAGCAATTTTTAATCTTGTTGCTACGCATCAAGGCGGTCAGTCAACGTGGTTTATGGGCATTGGCGCGCTGAGTAACAGAATAGAGTATGCAAATTTCAACATCGGCGCGAACTTACCATCGCAACCAATTCCAAACCCCACCCCAACGCCCACCGCTACGCCCTCTACACCGACTAGCCCCTCTAATGACGGAGGAGCCTGCTCAATGTATCCCGACTTGTGTTAGTAGAGGGTAGAATCATGCTAACAAGACGCCGGACTGTCCTGGGAGGGTTGCTTACTATCGTCTTTAGTTATGTTAATTCCTCTCGTTGCCTTGCAGAACATGGGGGAGATCATTATCACGGATGTTTTATAACTGCGCCACAAGCTCGGCAGCTTTTGGGGAGTAGCGAGGTGCGCTCGTTTAATCTAGGAACAGAACCCATACGGCAGTCAGGCAATAGGGCGTTTGATAGGGCTCTGGCACATACGCTAGCCAAGCTTGCCAATACCTTTGGCGTCTTGCCAGGCTTTGCCTATTATGCTGACGGTTCTGAGCACAATGCATTTGCAACCCCTGCTCAGCTGTTAGAAAAAACCGACGGGACAGTGATGTTTGGTCTTGGCATGCTGCAGAGGCTAATGTCGGGTAATGATCATCCTGAGCTGTCCGTGGCTGCAGTTTGTGCGCATGAATTTGGCCATATCTATCAATATAAACATGGGTTGATGGATGTGGTGAATGCTGGAGCTGCAACGGTTAAGCGGTCTGAGCTGCAGGCGGATTATTTAGCTGGGTTTTTCGCTGGGCTTAGAAAGCGAGAAAGGCCTGAATTTCCGGCTGCTGTCTTTGCCCAGACACAGCACAACTTCGGGGATAATATGATTGATCATCCATCCCACCACGGCACGCCAAACGAGCGTGCAGATGCAATTGTGGCGGGGTTCCATTTTGCAATGAATGGAAACTCTCTAGACCAAGCTGCGGATGAAAGCACTCGGTATGTAATGCGTCTAAAAGGTTAAAACTTGTTAGTGTTTTTTAAGGCTCCGCCACAACGGAGCTTTTCGAAACTTGTAAAAAACCATACCAGTACCACTGGTCGGACGCTCCTGCTGCTGCCTGGGAGGCTGGGAGGCCGGTTCGGGGCGTGGTGCGGTGGGGGGAGCGGCTTGAGAATGCATAAGAGTGGGGCACGAACTCAGCGAAGCCAGACGGCAGGGGCGCTGGCAGGCAATGTGAAGAATGAATGGTTGCCAGTTTACCAACCATGGCGGGATTCTCCGGTTTGATCGGCAATCAGGTGCTGGTCGGTTACATACGCTGAACGCGTACACCGGTATTTCGCGCCACCGGTCGCATGGGCTGCTCTTCCTCTTGCCAATGATGACCAATGGGTAGGGCAAAGCAAAACAGGGGATTGCATCATGACTGACGAGGCGCAACGAATAATCGCGCTGGAGCAGGCGCTTTTCGCGTTGCTGGCTGCCGGCGCTGTCCGGGGCATCCCTCCCAATGATCTGCGTCTTCATGCCATCGGAGGGCTGCTTACCGGTGCTCGATGGAAGTGGATCGATGAAGCGCACGTTGGCGCCACGATCAATGAGCTCCAGCAGGCCATGCGGGTTTTTCCGGAGTGAATTCGTCGAATGTGTCAGGTTTTCCAAACAACTGGATAGCCGGCATAGAGCCGCTTCGCTATCTGTGCCTTACTTAGATCTCATGCTGACGGAGGACGCGATGAGATCGAGAGGCCAGACCTACTGGAATTGGGCGGACGCCCAGCTGCACAGTCGTTCACATACCGAAGTGCTCGAGGCCGGGTTGACCATTGATGTTCAGGTCCGACTTTCCCGTGTGGGTGCCACTCAAATGTTCATTGGAATCTATGGGCCGGACGGCGCTTGCCTCCATGAGGAAGCGCACAAGGCGAGGCCAGGCCAATCCATGACCACAGCGATGCTCTGGGGTGTTGCGCTGGCACGCGACATGGGGGCGTCCTATGCGGTTCCGGGGCCTGACGCCAAGGCGACCGGCGGCGCGACGGAAAATCGAACGAGCCCGTGAGCCTCTTTCTCAAATCAGGTGTGGTATCCAGCAATTCCTTCCGAGGTATGCAGCGATGAGCACCGATCCGAGAAAGCAGGGCGGCACCAACCCAGACGATCCCACGACGCCTGACCCAGTGGAAGACGATCCGCTCATGGATGAGGAAGAGGAAGACGAGGGCATGGGACAGCAACGCAATCCAGACGACCCGGCGCGCACGCCTGAGTGAGCGGGATTGTTGAGCCAAGCCCGGCTTCGTGCTGGGCTTTTGGTATTTAGACGGCTCACTTACTGAGTTTTCGGCTCCGCTCTGTGAATCAGCGGCTCGCCTTCGTTTCGTACGTTCACAATCCTGAAACTCTGACGCATCGTCCCGATGCTGTTTGCATCGGGGTATGGGCAGGCAGATCTGCTGGCTTTCAGCCCAGGCGTGGGCGCGTGCAGAATTGTCTGAGGAAGTTTTGATTGTGGGACAAGTGGTCACCGTAATAGGAGACCACATCACCAATAACCATGAACGGTGTAAAGCCCTCGTAGCCGCCTTCCGCCCCGCGGAAGTTCACATAGCCACAAACGCCTTCGTACTTTTTACCGCTGGCGTAGGCTGCCTTGAATTTGTACAGCGTTTCGAACTTCGCCGAATCCGGGTCGGCAATATGCTTGAGCAGCTTCTGTTTGGCATCGGCCATTTCAGCTTTGCTTGCAGCGGCATGTTCGACGGTGGGAGGGGGTGGGGGCGCTGGCGGCTCGGGGAGCATGCAACCTGCAAGCGAGAGCGTAAGCCCGGTGATCGAGAGTGCTTTGAGCATTTTCCAATTCCTTTTGGCTGCCGCTCCAGCCAGACCTGAGGCGGTAGATAACCTTGCCTCAAGCAGGGCGCTGGAGGCGGGTTCATGAACTAACGCGTTTTGCGCTGTACGTCGCTGAGCGCGGGTGCAGTGTAGTCCAAGAGTTATCCCAGTGCGTCGCACCGGGCTTGCCTGCCAGCGATGGCGCCGACTTGAGGTCGGCGCGGTTGGGGTGGGAGCCTGTTTGCCGAACGATCCTTGGTGCCCCACATCCTGGCTTATGGCACCGACCGGATAGTCGCTTTTCCTAGCGACTCATCCCCAACTCCGCATCGTCCATCAATGCTTTGGCCAACGCGCTCAGGTAATACGACGCCCAGAGCAGTTGGGGCTTTTCCTCCATGATGCCGGTGATGGTCAGGTCACGCACGCAGCCCATCAATTCCGAAGCCTGGTCCCGCGCATGCTGGCAAGGGATCCCGGGTTCGATGCAGAACAGCGGTTCGGTCTGGCTTTCGCCCTGGTAGAACTTGGTCTTGCTCACGGTGGTGTGGGGCGGGGTGGTATCTGTGGTCATCGTTGAATCTCCCTGAAGTGTTCTGCTGCCTGGTCTGGCGCTATCGCGGGGCAAGCCCGCTCCCACGTCAGGACGCAATGGCGTGGGAGCGGGCTTGCCCCGCGATGACGTCAGCTCAGGCGTCGCATACCTTGTGGTCTACTGCAACGTACGCGGTTGCGTGTTCGGCATCTGCACCTGGATCAATGCCGACTCCAGCAGCAAGCGCAGTGCCTCCATCTCATGCATGGAGGCCAGCATCAGAATCGAGGCGGGTGACTTGGGCTGCAGCAGAACAGCCTGATGCGCCACGCTCTGCGCGCACAGGGCGTACTTGTTGGCCTGGATAAGGGTGTCTTCGAGAGAATGGTGGTTATGGGGTGGGTCGGGGACGATCTTCAACATTACGATTTTTCTCCATAATGCGGTCACCTGCCTGCTGTCAAACAGAAGGGTGGCAGCTGTACGTGGGTTGACAGACCGGCGAAAATCGTAAAATTCCGGCGCACGCAAGCGTGCCCGCACGTACAGCCGCCATAAACGGCAAGCCATACACGATTTTTCGTCACAGCCTGTCAAAGCTGTGTCGTTGATGTGCAACGACAGGCCGAGACTAGAGCGCCCACAGAGCAGCCGCAACGGAAAACAGGCGGTAGCAGTATGTTTGGGAAATGGACTACAAGGAAGGGGTAAAATCTGATTGTTGATGATCTACATCGACGCTTTTCGGGAACAGGGTGTGGGGACAGGCGTCGCCTAAAACAAACCGATCAGCATTGATAGCCTCTGCGTTGCCCAGGGTCATACATTGATGGCTAGGTTAAACCAAGGAGTTACCTATGCTGATCAATGGTTATCAGAGCTTCCAGTACCTGCCCAGCCAAATCAGCGAGCAGACTCATTCAGGTACCGTTGGTGAGGCGCAGGTGAGCGTGGTCACTACCTCGCCAGAGGCCAATCGGTTGGCCAAGCGAATTGAATATAGTGCAGGTAAGAGTTTGCTCCACTACCTGAATATATCCACGACCCAGCCGCTGAAGGACTTGCTCCAATGGTTGGCCAGTTTTCTTGGCCGAAGCGCAGCGGCCCAGGGCGCGGCGGAGGATCTACGCCCGCAACACGCCGAACCGACCGGCACCGCAGCGCCTTTTCGCCGCAGTTGCGGCAATGGCTTCAAGACCGCGCTCGATGCAGTAAGCCTGCTCGCTACTGCCTCCAAAGTTGATCAAACACGCTTCGATGTAACGCTGAAAACCGAGCAGATTAATAGTTTGCAAGGCGCCATTGTCGAGGGGCGTGCAAATTTCAAAGAAATCGAGATGATGGTGAAAACCCGCGGGGACTTGCAATGTGTGCGAACCCTCGCGTTGAGCTTGACTCATGATGCTGGCTCCCATCAGCCTTCAATCAAGGCAGCGCTGGCGAACTTGGCCACCGACCGTCCCAACCCAAGCGTCTTTCTGAATGGGCTGATGACATTCCTGCAAGGCCAGGAAACCCGGTGGTTCGAAAAAACCATGAATAATCCTAAGATGCGGCTGGACGCTCAAGCGCAGAATGATTTCATTAGCGAACAGCTCCAGGCGCATATTGATAAACTGGGTGCTCACGAGGCCAACAAGATTCTTGAGCAGCTGGAGGGGTGTTTCGGTCAGCGGGCATATGGGGTTATGGGGACTGCCATCGAACTATTGGGGTTGGCGGACGATGACGATCAGCTTCTGTCCCGCATGACCCGTGCCGAGGGCCTGAGCGATAGCCTGATCAGTCTGCTTCGCGCGAAGCTTGATATGCCCGAGAGTAGTATGAAGAGCTTACCCACTATCGATAGCTTCAACCAGTTGAACCCACTGGAGTTGGCCGCACTGGTGAGCCTAGGCATCAAGTTGCAATAGGCAGGGGGCAGGCCCCCATTTCACCGGCCAAATCGACCAAGCCTGCACGGCGCCAAATCGGGCGATGGCGTGTCACTGGTGATTTCCATGCTCACGAGGCGGCCTACGGTAGCGGCCAGCGTGACACCAGGATGCATGACACAAACGTAAACGCCGCTGATACCCGGCAGATAACCAACTAGCGGTGCACCATCGCTGGGTATTGGCCTGAAACCCACGCACGCCTTTTCCATGTCGAGTGAAGCGGCGCCATGCAACTCTGCTCTGATGGCCTCGGCGGTTCTCAGTGCAATCGCGCCTGGTTGGTTATCTGCGGCATCGTCCAGATAATCCTCTGCCGCCAACAGGCTGCCGTCATCAGCATGCCGTACCTCCATGGTTGCGTTGGAAAGGATCCCTCGGACAAGGTGGGGCGGCGAGTTGTAGCGGATATAGATGGCAGGAGAGGCTTCCAGTGGAAGTGGGTAGCCCAACAAGTCTGTCAATAGCGTGGTACCCGTTCCCGCCGCAAGTACCACCAGGTCCGCATCGATTACCCCGTGGGTGGTTTTCAAACCTGAGACTTTATCTGCGCTACCCGTGAACCCTTCCACCTGTGTCTGCTCCAGCAACCTGGCGCCTCGGGCTTGAGCGCCTTTGATCAAGGCCCGGGTGGCCGCTACTGCGTTCAGCGCGCCTTCCTCTGGAGCATGGTTGGCCTGGGCAGGAGGGTGTTTCAGGTTAGGTTCCAGGGTGAGGATCTGAGCTCGGGATACCGTTGAGATCCCTGTAGCCGTGGCAGGGGGGGCCGGTACTTCCGGGAGGCCATAGGTCAGCGAACCGGTCCATTGAATGTGTAGGTCTGGCAGTTGCGCTTCGAGGCGACGATAGTCCGATACGGCTGCGGCCCGCAGTGCGGCGACAGGGTCTGCGTCACTGCAGGCGGAATTGATCCATGCAAAGGAAGTGGAGGTCACACCAGACGCTACATGGCCAGCCTCCACGATGGTCACCTGCACGCCTTGACAGGAAAGGTGGTAGGCAACGGAGGCCCCCACGATACCTGCCCCCACCACAACCACATTCAGTCCCGGGATATTTTTCATCGTGCTCCGTCACCGACTCGGGATTATGTTTCACTGGCCGTACCTGGGAACTCTTGGTCCACAGGGGCAAACGGCATAATAAATGGAAAGCGTGAGTACCAGCGAGCCTATGTTTGATCAATACCTGAAGCAGTGGGGGCTGACCATCGATGGGGAGGCTTTCGTTTCACTCAATGGCAATCTATTGCCCGTTCGCCGGGGCGATACACCGGCGATGCTGAAAATCTCGCAGGTGCCGGAGGAGCAGGCCGGCAGCCAGCTGATGGCCTGGTGGGCAGGCGAAGGTGCAGCCCCTGTGCTGGCCCACGCGGGCGAGGCATTGCTGATGAAGCGGGCGCTAGGTTCGGCGTCGCTTGCGCAGATGGTCGCAGATGGCAGGGATGACGAGGCCACGCGCATTCTCTGTGCCGTGGCAGCCCGCCTGCATGCGCCACGGTCGACGCCGAGGCCTGCGCTGGTGCCGCTGGAGCAATGGTTCGACGCATTGTGGAGCGCGGCGGCGACGTACGGTGGGGTGCTGGAGCACAGCGCAAAGGCGGCGAGGGCGCTTTTCGCAGCTCCCCAGGACGCTGCGGTGCTGCATGGCGACATCCATCACGGCAATGTGCTGGATTTCGGGCCGGCCGGTTGGCTCGCCATCGACCCCAAGGGGTTGTACGGCGAGCGGGGCTTCGATTTTGCCAATATCCTCTGCAACCCGGACGACGCCAGCGCGCAGGCACCGGGGCGCTTCCCACGGCGTATAGCGATCATTTCGCAGGCAGCCGGTATTGAGCGTCACAGGTTGTTGCAGTGGGTGCTGGCGTGGGCAGGGTTGTCGGCAACCTGGATGATCGAGGACGGCGCTGAGCCGGGGGGCAGGTTGGCGTTGGCGAGGCTGGCGGCTTCGGCGCTCGATGGCAGCGCTCGGGGTTCTGACTGAGGCATTGTATGTAAGGCGGCGATCAAGGGTGACGCCGGGATTGCGCTGATGTGCAGTTCGCACACGAAACCTTCCAACCCCTAGGCGTTGGCTACACGCATACTGGCCCCGCATGGGCACACAGTGTATTGCCCTCCGTTGGGCAGATCGGTCTAAACCGTTTTTAAAAGAGTGGCGGTGGGTAATACGAGTCGTAAAGGATTATTGCTGGATGTTACGAAACCAAGCTTGCTGTGGTAGTAGCTGGCAGCGTCCATGTCCTTTGCATCGACGACAATGAACGCAACTCCCGAATGTCGGGCAACCACGCACACTCGCCGAAAGAAGTCTGCCATCAGGCGTTTGCCAAGGCCCTGTTTTTGTGCGGTTCGGTCGACTGCAAGACGACTCAAGAGAATCGCCGGGATCGGATACCGAGGCATCTTTTTCTGCTGATCCTCACTAAGCGAGTCGAGCGCCACGGACGCATTAGCTAGCGTGTAAAAGCCCAGCAAAGTGCTTTTCTCAACGTACATGAATGTGCGTGACACATTGCGCTTCTGGTCTTGGCCGGCTTGTTGAGTGATATAGGCGTTGAGAGCGGGATGGATCTTACAATTGAACGCAGAGCGATCAATCGACTTGTCGAAGTCGACAGTAATGAAGTCCATTGATGCCCCTCAGCGCAGTGCGAGCAAGTTACGAAGCGTTTCGGTGGGCTCAGGGGGAATATCGAGCATCTGCTCGGCTGCCTCAGCGTCGAGAACCGTCATGCCTGAGCGATCAACACTAGTGACTTCCGCATGCGCAACGGAACGGACAGCCAGGGCAGCGACAAGCTTTTTCAGTTCTGACAGATCTCGTTCAACCTCGGAGAGGTGCGGCGCTCTTGCGGGGCGATTCCTGCCGTGAATCTTGACGTTAACCCAGGTACCGCCAGATAGGGTTTTCGTTGCGAGATCTTCAACGAGATCGTCAGCAGTGATGCGCAACGCTTCCAGTCTCCCGCCTTTCAGCAGGAGGTATTTTTTTCTGGTAGCGGCACGACGGGCAAGCCCGGCTTCAGATCTGTTCGTCACAACGATATTCTCCATATTTTCCGATCCTAGCACATTGCCCTTGACATTTTTGCGTGGTCGGCCCGCTAGCAGGCATGAGGCCAGCCGTGTCCAAGGAATGGAAAGGATATCCGAAGGCCAGGCGAGGTCTTTGTACGAAAGTACCTGCACAACGGTCATGCGGCGGTGAAAACAAGTTCGGAGTTTTCATGCGCAATCAGCAAGGCCAGGCGCGACTCCTAACGTTTCTCGCCTGTTTTCGCCTTGCCTGATCAAACGATCGCTTCTGGATGAGAAGTATCAGTCGATTGGAATGCACAATCCACCCCGTTCAAAACGCGCCCGGCACATAGACCACCTGATCCCGCCCCCCTTGCTTCGCGGCGTACAGCCCGCTGTCGGCGCGTCTCAGCGCGTCTTCGAGCGCTTCCCCCTCGGCAAACAGGGTGCACCCTGCGCTGAGGCTTACCCGCAGCGGGCCGCTGGCCAGCTGCACCGGCTGGGTGCCGATCAGCTGACGCACTCGTTGCGCGATCCTGTTCAGTTCCGCGCTGTCCTTGATCGGCAGCAAGGCAACGAATTCCTCGCCACCCTGGCGCACCAGCAGGTCATCGGGGCGAAGCGCGGCGCGCAGGCGGCGGGCGCACTCGCACAGCACCAGGTCGCCGGCCGCGTGGCCATGCTGGTCGTTGACGGCCTTGAAGTGGTCCAGGTCCGCATAAATCGCCCCCAACTGCAGGCCTCGCTCTTGGGCCAGGCGCCGCTCACGGTCATGGAAGGCGGCCAACGCCCCGCGGTTCCACAGCTGGGTCAAGGGGTCGAGCAGCGCTTTGCGCTGTTCGCGGTCCATCTCCAGGCGCAGGTCGCGATTGGTCTGGATCAGGCTGCGCAGTCGCAGATAGCCCTCCGCAAGTGTGGCCAGGTCCTTGAAATTCGCCTGCTGGATCTCGTTCAGCTGGCGCGGTCGAGGGTCGAACATGCACAACGTACCGATGGCCTTGCCGTTTCCGGCACGCAGCGGATGTCCGGCGTAAAAGCGGATATAGGGCGGATTCAGCACCAGAGGATTGTCGACGAATCGCGGGTCTTGCGTGGCATCCGGCACCAGCAAGGTGTCGTCATCGAGAATGGCGTACCCGCAGAAGGACATGTCGCGCGGGGTCTCGCTGGCGTCCAGCCCGATCCTGGCCTTGAACCACTGACGGTCTTGGTCGATCAGGCTGATCAGCACGGTGTCCACGTGCGCCAGGTCCTGGGTGAGCCGCACCAGGGTATCGAGGTAATGCTCGGCGGGCGTATCGACCAGGTTCATCTCGTCGAGGGCGCGTTGGCGCAGCGCTTCGTCGGTGGGGATCGGGCAAGCCGGCATCTTTGCTTCTCCATTCCATGGGCAGGGTCCGTGATGGGAACTACTTTAGACAAGCTTCACCACTGGCGAGTGACGCCTATCGGCTCGTCATCCGTATGGGCTGGCGCCTTGTGGCGGTTTGGCAATAGCTCATTGGGGCTATGGGGCTGGCTATGCGCGGGTTGCTATGCTGCTGTCGGTCTGGACACAGGGATTGGCCGGCGTCGAATGGCGCTGCCACTACACGGAGGTGCACATGCAGATCACATTGCCGCTGAGTGTCAGCGACTGGAAATACAAGACTGCCAGCGGGGGTGGGTTGACGGTGATGTTTGCCGCCGCCAACGGTGGCTTGCTGACCCTGACCGATCCCAACCAGGCCGAGCAGCAGTTTCGCTATGGCTCGCTCGGGGTCGGTGTTGGCGTAGGCGCACGCTTGCCGCGGGTAGGCAAGATCAACTTGCTGGTGGCGGGCAAGAGCGTGGGTGCGGTCGGCGCCAATGAAGACTTCCCGGCGGTCGGCACGGTGCTGGTGGCCGAATCGGTCGCGGCCCGGGGCCTGGTGCGCGACGACTTCAAGGGCGGGTGCGTGTTCCTCGAAGGCGGGCTGGGCCTGGTTGGCGGTGGCAGCGGCTCGGGCGTGCTGTTCGGCCTGGATCCCAAGCTATTGGTCCTGGGTACCGCCGCGATTGGTGGCGGCGGCGCGTTCCTGCCGCAGGAAACCTTGCCGCGCCTGCTGCGCTCGGCCAAGGGCGTGATCTTCTCCGCCGGGTTCAACATCGGCGTGCAGGCGGGCGGTGGCCTGGCGTTGACCATGGGTGGGCTGTTCTGATGGCCATGGCTTGTTGGCGATAGCGTCAGGCGCTCGTCGCACCCTGTGCCGCGAGGTTGCAATACTGCCCCTTGAAATACAGCAAAGGCTGCGAGGACGTGGTTTGCTGCAGGTTCAACGCCTTCACTTCACCGATGACGATCAGGTGATCGCCCGCGGCGTGTTCAGCGTGAATCTCGCAATCGATCCAGTGCAGGCTACCGGTAATGATCGGATTGCCCAGCGGTGACGGTTGCCATTGCACCTTGTGCCACTTGTCCGTGCCGCGCCGCGCGAACTGGTTGGAAATCTCGATCTGCTCACCCGCCAGGATGTTGACCGCGAAGCGGCCGGCCTGGCGAATCCTGGGGTAGCTGGCCGAACTGGCCATCACGCTGAATGACACCAGTGGCGGGTTCATCGACACGCTGTAGAACGACTGGCAAGTGAAGCCGATCGGCTCGTCATCGGTGTGCGATGTAATGACCGTGATACCGGAGGCGTAGTGCCCGAGCGCTTCGCGAAAGCTCGATGGCTCGATAGGGAGTGACATAGTAGATCCTGGGTGTGGGTGCCGCTCGAAGGCGTGGGAAGGCCCGCATCTGTCCGGGCCTTCGCCTGTTACCTCCGACCTGGGCTCAGCGCTGGTTTGCCAGTTCTCTGCGAACAATCTCCGCGCCCGCACTCAACGCATTGAGCTTGCCTCTTGCCACCTGGCGCGGCAGGGGCGCCATCCCGCAGTTGGTGCAAGGGTAGAGCTTGTCGGCGTCGACGAACTGCAGGGCCTTGCGCAGGGTATTGGCAACTTCCTCGGGGGTTTCAATGGCGTGGTTGGCGACATCGATGGCGCCAACCATCACTTTCTTGCCACGGATAAGCTCGATCAGGTCCATCGGCACGTGGGAGTTGTGGCACTCCAGCGAGACGATATCGATGCTGGATTTCTGCAGCTTGGGGAAGGCTTCTTCGTATTGGCGCCATTCCGAGCCGAGGGTCTTTTTCCAGTCGGTGTTGGCCTTGATGCCGTAGCCGTAGCAAATGTGCACGGCGGTTTCGCACTTGAGCCCTTCGATGGCGCGCTCCAGGGTGGCCACGCCCCAGTCATTGACCTCGTCGAAGAACACGTTGAAGGCGGGTTCGTCGAACTGGATGATGTCGACACCCGCCGCTTCGAGTTCGCGGGCTTCCTGGTTGAGGATCTTGGCGAATTCCCAGGCCAGTTTTTCGCGGCTTTTGTAGTGGGCGTCATACAGTGTATCGATCATCGTCATGGGGCCTGGCAGCGCCCACTTGATGGGTTGCGAGGTTTGTTGACGCAAGAACTTGGCGTCATCGACGAAGACAGGCTTGCGGCGAGCAACAGCGCCTACGACCGTCGGCACGCTGGCATCGTAGCGATCGCGGATTCTGACGGTCTCGCGCTTCTCGAAATCGACACCGTCGAGGTGTTCGATAAAGGTCGTGACGAAATGCTGCCGTGTCTGTTCGCCATCGCTGACGATATCGATGCCGGCGTGCTGTTGCTCTTGCAAGGACAAGCGCAGCGCGTCTTGCTTGCCCTCGACCAGTTCATCACCCTCCAACTTCCATGGCGACCAGAGCTTCTCGGGCTCGGCGAGCCAGGCGGGTTTGGGCAGGCTGCCGGCAGTGGAGGTGGGTAACAGCTTTTTCATACTGGAAAACCTTGTGTCTGGTTGAGTCAAAGCGCGCAACGGGCGGACCACTGCTCGAGGATCGCCTGGTAGGGCTTGATGAAATGCTCTTGCGCAAACTTCCCCTGTTCGACAGCCAGCCGGCTGCGCTCTTCGCGGTCGTAAACGATGCGCGTCAACGAGTAGTCCTGGTGGTGCAAGCTGGGCTGGTAGGTTTTGCCGGCGGCGGAGTTCGCGTTGTAGATTTCAGGCCGGTAGATTTTCTGGAAGGTGTCCATCGTGCTGATGGTGCTGATCAGTTCCAGGTTGGTGTAGTCACCCAGCAAATCGCCGGCAAAATAGAACGCCAGCGGCGCGGCACTGTTGGGCGGCATGAAGTAGCGCACCTTCAAACCCATCTTCTTGAAGTACTCATCGGTCAGCGAGTATTCAGCCTGCAGGTATTCAACGCCCAGGACCGGGTGCTGGTTTTCCGTGCGGTGATAAACCTTGCTGCTCGAGACGCTCAGGCAGATGACGGGGGGCTTGCTGAAATGCTCCTTGTAGGCGCTAGAACTCACGAAACACTTGAACAGTTTTCCGTGCAGGTCTCCGAAATCATCAGGTGTGCTGAAGGTTTGCCGATCCTTGTTGTGTCCCTGCAGCAGCACGCTGAAATCGTAATCGCGCACGTACGAGGAAAAATTATTGCCGACCATGCCGTCGATACGCTCGTTGGTTTGTCGATCGACCACTGTCGTTTTCAATATTTCAATCAAGGGCAGGGCAGGGGCAGTGCCCGAGAGGCCGATATCCATTTCCACTGAAATGATGTCGAGCTCGACCGTGTAGCGGTCGCCTTTGGGGTTATCCCAGTGCGCCAAGGCATTGAAGCGGTTGTCGATCATCCTCAAGGTATTGCGCAGATTCTCCTGGCGGCTCTTGCCCCTGGCCAGATTGGCAAAGTTGGTGGTGGTGCGAGTCTTGTCCGAAGGCTGGTAGTGCTCATCGAAACAAATACGCTTGAGGGTGAATGCAATCTCGTTATTCATGGTGGTCGTGTGCCCTGATGTCTGAAGCGAGGCAAGAAAGGCCAGGGTTGAGATGCATGGCTGCCGCCAAGACGGACGCGCCATGCCAGGCTGCCTTTCTCGCTTACGCAAAATCGATGGGGGATTGTCAAAGATCAGCTCGTCATGAGACAAACTCATTTTTTTTGCATACAAGTGTAGTTTTGCTCATGATTGATCTGAGGCATCTGCGCACCATCCATGCCTTGCGCGAAACCGACAGCCTGTACGAAGCCGCCGAGCGGCTGCACCTGACCCAGTCGGCGCTGTCGCACCAGTTCCGCGAGCTCGAAGACCGGATTGGCATGCCGCTGTTCGTGCGCAAGTCCAAGCCGGTACGTTTTACCAGCGCCGGTCTCAAGCTGCTGGAGCTGGCCGAGCAGGTGCTGCCGCAGATCCGCGCCACCGAGCGGGACCTGGGCAAGCTGGCGGGCGGTACGGCTGGGCGGCTGCATATCGCGATCGAGTGCCACAGCTGCTATCAATGGCTGATGCCGACGGTGGACGAATTTCGCGGTGCCTGGCCGGAGGTCGAGCTGGACCTGGCGTCGGGGTTTTCATTCGCGCCACTGCCAGCGTTGGAGCGGGGCGATCTGGACCTGGTGGTGACATCCGACCCGATGAAACTGCCGGGGATCAGCTACGTGCCACTGTTCGGCTATGAGGCACTGCTGGCCATCGACAATCACCACGCCTTGTGCGCAAGGCCGTACCTCGAGCCCGCCGATATTGCCAGCCAGACGCTGATCACCTACCCGATCGAGCGCAACAGGCTGGACATCTTCACCCGCTTCCTTGACCCGGCCGACATCGAGCCGGCGCAAGTACGCACCTCGGAGCTGACGATCATGATGATGCAACTGGTGGCCAGCGGCCGCGGTGTGTGCTGCCTGCCGAACTGGGCCGTGCATGAATACAGCTCGCGCGGTTACGTGACCACCAAGCGACTGGGGGAGAAGGGGCTGCAGGCAAAACTGTATGCGGCGGTCCGCAGCGACATGCTCGAAGTGCCTTATGTAAGCGACTTCCTGCTCACGGCAAAGGATATGTCCTTCGCGACGCTGGAAGGCGTCAATGCTGTTTCCGGGATCGCCGTTTGATAGCCAGCCCCAGCTATCGCAGCGCATTACCTGGCAATCGAGGCGCACGGATCAGCGGGTCATCATCGAGTCGGCAAGGATCGCGCGAAACACGCTGTATTTCCCCGACAGCGCCGGTTACACATCCAGGCCACACACTTGCGCGCCTGTGGCCATAGTTCATGCCCAGGCTTCATCGGTGCGCGACAGCGCCGTTGGTCGGCAGAGTCGAAGCGCAAGCTGGATTCGGCCAGAAAAATGTACGATGATTTTCGTAATGCCAAGGAGGGGTCATGCCAAAAGGCTTCAAGGCAGCCAGGAGCGCGGTGATTGCCGCGCTCGAATCCGGGAGGTACCTGCATGCAGCGCGGGGCGATATCGAGATAAAGAACCTGTTGGCCCTTGGCGCGGTCAGTGCGGGCGATGTCATCGAGGTCATCCGTGCTTGCAATGGCACTCACTACAGCTGCAGCCCACACCATGCCGTGCCAGCCATCGAAGTCCATGTGCTCCGGCGCTCCGGCTGGTACATCAAGTTCTATTTCATCGAGCCGCAGACGTGGTTCATCAGTGTTCACCAATGAGTAACCCAAGCATGAATATCCTGTTCGAGGGCGACACCGGCCAGGCCCTGTGCGAGCGTTGCCAGGCATTGGTCGCCATGCATTACACCCGGCGCGACGTGCCTTTCAGTGACGGCCTGGGCGTGGCGCGGGACATCCTGGTGGGCGTGTGCGATGGCTGCGATACGGTGGTGGCCATCCCGCCGCAGTCCACTCCGGCAATCCGCGAGGCGCGCAAGCAGCAGCTCAAGTCCATCGAGGCGCGGCTGCCGGCGGTGTATCTCGATGTGCTCGACGCGGCGATGCAAGCGGTCAGCAGCGAGGCGGGGGCACACCTGCGCAAGCTGTTCCTCGCCCATTATTTCCATTGGATGGTGCAGGCCAGCCAGGGGGCGGGTCTGCAACCCGGCCACGAGGCCTTCGTCCAGGCACTCGATGCGCAGCGGCGTCAGAGGGGGTTGCAGGCGTCAGGGGCCACGCGGCGGCTGTCGATGAAGGTCAACCCGCACATGGCCGAGGATTTCCTGACGCTGCTGGGGCAAACCCGGATGAGTCAGACCGAGCTGCTCAAGGCGGTGATCGCAAGAATCCAGGTGGATGTGCTCGAGGCGCGTGATCCGCAGGTGATCGAGGCGCTGCAGCGGCTGACGCGAGTGGCGGGGTAGGTTGGGGCGGGCGCACCGTGCGGACATTGCTCCTCACATGTGATGCTTGCGCAGCTCGTGATCCAGGCGTAACGTGCATCACATGTGAGACAAGGATACCCCCTTCGATGGCAGGCAAGAAAAGCTCCACCGACTACATGCGTGACATGCGCGCCCGGCTCAAGGCCGCGGGCCTGGTCAAGCGTGAGCTGTGGATCCTGCCCGAGCACGCCGCCGCCCTGCGCGGCATCGAGAAGGCTTTACGTCAGCCCCACGCGGGCAAACAGGTCAGAACGGAGGATTTCATGACCGAGCACACACACTGGACGATCGAAACGCTGCACGGCGCCCTGCAAGGCCTGGACGAGGTGCGTGACGAGTCGATCGGTCTGTCCTTGCAACAGGGCGCCGAGCCCAGCCTCAAGCTGGTGATGAACGAACTGGACGGCCTGCCGCTGTACATCGCCGTGGCCGGTGAGCAGATCCTGGTCGATACGCTGCTGGTGGAAGCCAGCCAGGTGAAAGACCGCGCTGCATTCAACGATGCGGTGCTGCGCACCCGCGACGTGTTCCCGCTGTCGTCCATCGGCCTGCACACACTGCCGTCGGGCGAGTCGGTGTACACCATGTTCGGCGCCCTGAGCGCGGCTTCGTCGCTGGACAACATCGTCCAGGAGATCCACACCCTGGCCGACAACGTCATCACCGCCGCCGAAGATTTCGAAGACTACTTCACCCACTGATTCCGGAGATTGCACCATGAGTTTGTTGAGAAAGATCGTCACCGCCCTGCGTGGCGGCGCTTCGGAAGTAGGTGAGGCGATCGTCGACTCCCAGGCCCTGCGCATCCTCGACCAGGAGATCCGCGATGCGGACAACAACCTGATCGATGCGCGCAACCAGCTGGTCAAGATCATGGCCAAGCACAAGACCGCGCAGCAGCGCATCACCGAGTTCGACAAGACCATCGGCGATTGGGAGCAGAAGGCCATTGCCGCGCTGGACAAGGGCGAGGAAGGCCTGGCTCACGAATGCGCGGCGCGCATCGCCGACCTGACCAACCAGCGTGACAGCGAGCAGGCGCTGGCCGACCAGTTCGGTGCGTCGGTGACGACCCTGACCGCCACCGTGAGCAAGACCGAGGCGCAGATCAAGGGCCTCAAGCAGCAGGTGGACCTGGTCAAGGCCCGCGAGAGCGTGCAGCGTGCCCAGGTCAGTGCGGCCTCGGCCACCGGCGGCGCCAATGGCAGCCTGGAAACAGCGGTCGGCTCGCTGGACCGCATCAAGAAGCGCCAGACCGAGCGTGCCGCCGAGCTGGAAGCGGCGGCGGAACTGGCAGGCAAGGCTGACGGCAGCGATCTGGAAGCACGCCTGAAGTCGGCCGGGATCGGCGCCAGCAACAGTGGTGCCGACGATGTGCTGGCACGCTTGAAGGCCAAGGCGGCCAAGCCGGCGGAGTGATTCGTTGACCGGGCCGGCCTATCGTGGGCCCGTGGGAGCGGGCTTGCCCCGCGATGGAGCCGGCCCGGCTGGCGCAAAACCCTGCTGCAGACCCGTTGGCGGGGCGCACGAAAAGCAGTATCGTGTCGCCCCCGCCAAAGGACTGCCGCGACCCAAGGGATTTTCAATGTCGCCTTCTCCCGACAGGCCCAGCCTGTTCGCTACAGCTCCGCGATTGGCTCCTGTTCCGTCCCCCTCTCACCCAGGAGATGCCCCGTGGGTTGGTTGAAACGCTTCATGGGCTTCGAAGCCCCCAAACCTGCCGCCGGCAGTCAGGCCCAAGGTAATCTGCCATTCGGCCTGGGCAGCGGGCGCATGCTCAAGCTCGATCGCTCGCTCAAACTGCTGCTCGACGGGCATTCCGAGCTGGAGGTCCCCGAGCAGGAAGTGGTCTGGGCGGTCGGTGAAGTCGACCTCGGCCAGTCGGTGCGCCTGGCGCGCTTCTATATGGAAGACGAGGACTACTGGCTGCAGGTGGTGATGAACGGCGCGTCCGCTGACGATGTCCGTGACATCATCCTGTTCGGTTATTACAGCGTGGTGCCGGTCACCAGCGACGCCGAACTCAAACGCCTGGTCGGCCCCGAGTCGAACATCGGCCTGCCGTACTACGAGCACGAAGGCTACGAGTTCGTTCGCCAGTGGGGCAGCGAAGAGGGACAGACCGAGCTCACGCCTATCAGCGAGTGGGTCACCAGCCCCGAGACCAGCTACCGCATCCAGCACCTGTCGATGCTGTATGCCCGCGAAACCGGCCTGACCGACCGCCGCGAATTCCTCCTGCTGTCGGTGGAGGAAGACGAGGAAGGCAATGTCAGCCTGACCACTTCGGTGGGTGTCACCCTGCAATCAACGGACTTCAACGTCATCTGACAAGGATTCACCATGCTCGACGCACTTCGCATGTCGCTCAACGCCCAGGCAGTGATCGGCTTCATTCTCTACATCAGCGTGGCGCTGGTGCTGTTCTGGCTGTTCCAGTTCATCTATACGCACCTTACCCCGCACCGCGAATTCGCCCTGATCCGCGACAACAACAGCGCTGCGGCCATCGCCCTGGGCGGTGCGCTGATCGGTTTCTCGCTGCCGGCCAGCAACATCATCGCCTACAGCGTCAGCCTGCTCGACTTTGTGGTCTGGGTGGTGATCGCCGCCGTGGTGCAACTGCTCGCCTTCGGGATCACCAGCCTGGTGCTCAAGGGCTTGGCCAGCCGCATCGCCAAGGGCGAGATGGCCGCCGCGATCTACGCCGCCGCCGTGGCGATCAGCGTGGGCTTCCTCAATTCGGCCTGCATGACCCCGTCGGTCTGAGCCGTTTGCGCGCAAGGAGCCATACATGAGACGCAGTTCCGTCAAGCTGGTGCTGGCCAGTTCCCTGCCGCTGGCGCTCACCGCGTGCAGCGCGCCCGAGGAGACCTACACGGTCAGCAAACGCAGCAACTACACCACCGTCCAGGCCTGTGTCGATGACAAGATGCCGGTGGACGTGTGTTCCGACGCCTACATGCAGGCGTTGGCCGACCACCGCCGCATCGCCCCGACCTACGGCGACAAGGCCGCCTGCGAGGCCGACTTCGTGCCGGACTACTGCCAGGTTACCAGCGATAACCGCTACATGCCGCGCCTCGGCGGTTTCGAGCTGGCGGTGTCGGGTGAGGTGAGCCAGTCGCAGGTCGACGCAGCCCGCGCCCAGGTCGAGAACAGCGGCCAGGCCAGCAGCGGTGGCAGCAACTTCAACGGCCTGCTTACCGGCCTGCTGCTCGGCCAGGTGCTCAGTGGCGGCAATCGCCAGTACTACTCGCAGCCGGTCTACCAGTACCGTGATAGCAACGGTGGATACCGCAACACCACGCTCGGCCAGCAGATCGACCAGGGCAAGCGCTTCGAGCGCTCCGACCAGGCCCAGCAGAGCGGTGGCAGCTATTCCAGCTACTACTCCGGCAGCTCCAGTGGCCGCAGCTACAAGTCCAGCACCTCGACCCGCTCCAGCGTGTCCTCGTCGATCTCCCGTGGCGGCTTCGGCAGCCAGGCCACTGCGCGCAGCGGCTGGGGCGGCAAGAGCAGCGGCGGCTTCAGTTTCGGTGGTTGAGCATGCGCAAGGTCCACTGCGACGAACGCCCGGACTGGCGCGCCACCGCCGAGCGTGAGGGCTTCGCCTTCCACACCATCGACGGTGAGCGCTACTGGGACGAGCGCGGTTACTACCAGTTCAGTGAGGCCCAGGTCAGCCGTGACCTGGAGGCGCCCACCCAGGAGCTGCACGCGATGTGCCTGGACGCGGTGGCGCGCATCGTCGACAGCGAAGCGCTGATGACCCGCCTAGCGATCCCGCCGGCGTTCTTCGACCTGGTGCGTCGTTCGTGGAAGGAGGGGCATCCACACCTCTACGGGCGTTTCGACTTCAGTTACAACGGCACGGGCCCGGCCAAGCTGATCGAGGCCAACTACGACACGCCGACCTCGCTGTACGAAGCCGCGGCGTTCCAGCTGATCTGGCTTGAGCAGCAGATCGAGCGCGGCGTGCTGCCGACCCATGCCAGCCAGTTCAACACCCTGGCTGAAGACCTGGTGCGGGCTTTCGCCGCCTTCGAACGTGAAAGCCCGTTCTACTTCTCGGCCATCGGCGGTTCGATCGAGGACCGCGGCACCACGGATTTCCTGCGCAAGATGGCTGGGCACGTGGGTATCAGTACGCGGCATATCGACCTGGAGGATATCGGTCTGAACGACGAGGGGCGTTTCGTCGACCTCGAAGGCCGACCGATCCCGCGCCTGTTCAAGCTGCACGCCTGGGAGCATATCTTCCACGAGGACTTCGGCCAGGCCATCGCCGATTGCGATACCCAGTTCGTCGAGCCAGCGTGGAAGTCGCTGATCTCCAACAAGGGCATCCTGCCGTTGTTGTGGGAATGGCATGAGGGCCACCCGAACCTGTTGCCGGCCTTCCTCGACGAAGACCCCCGGCGGCCGGTGCCCAAGGGCTGGGTGCGCAAGCCGTACTTCTCCCGCGAGGGGGCCAACGTGGATATCCGCACCACCGATGACCAGCGGGTGTTCGAGGACGGGCCCTACGACGATGCACCCTATATCCTGCAAGGCTTTGCGCCTTTGCCGAAGTTCGGTGACAGCTACACCCTGATCGGCTCGTGGGTAGTCGGTGATCTGGCCTCGGGGATCGGCATTCGTGAAGACGACACCCTGATCACCAAGGACAGCTCGCGGTTCCTGCCGCATGTGGTCGTGGACTGAGTGTCAGGGCTGTCTATGCGGGGGCGCGGAGCGGCCCCTTCAATGGTCGGTTTCAGGACGCGCCGGGTCGCCCGCGCACAACCTCTTCGCGCAATAGCTGCCATGCTCTGAGGATGCCCGTGGACCGCGCGCAGCAAGACGCATGGCCACAGGCAAGGAGGGTGCCTGGCCTGCCGCCACCGTGACGCGGCCGGCGCACCACAGCTGAACACCGCCGGACACTGGCCCGCGATCAGGGTCGGGCCGGGTTGCCGAGGTCTGCTGTATGCCTGATGAGTTGAACCACCTGCCGTTGATCCAGCGTGTCCTGGCCCGTGAAAAGGACACCCCCGGCGCCTTGTTGCCGATTCTCCACGCCATCCAGACCGGCGCCGGCTACATCCCTGACATCGCCGTCGCCGAGATCGCCCATGCCCTCAACCTCAGCCAGGCCGAGGTGCGCGGGGTGCTCAGCTTCTACCACGATTTCCGTACCACGCCGCCGGCCCGCCATACCCTGCGCCTGTGCCGCGCCGAGTCCTGCCAGAGCCGTGGCGCCGAGGCGCTGGCCGCGCAATTGCGCGAGCAGCTCGGGCTGGATGATCACGGCCGCAGCGAAGACGGTGCGCTCGACCTGCGCCCGGTGTACTGCCTGGGTGCCTGTGCCTGCTCGCCGGCGTTGGAGCTCGATGGCCAGCTCCACGCCCGCGTTACCCCGGAGCGCCTGCGGGCGCTGGTGGCGAGCTGCCGAGAGGAGGTGAAGGCATGTTGAACCTGTGCATCTCCTGTGATTCGCTGGCCCGTGCAGTCGGTGCCGACCAAGTGGCCGATGCGGTGGCCCGCGAGGCGGGGCAGCGCAACCTGCCGATACGCATCAAGCGCACCAGCTCCCGTGGCCTGTATTGGCTGGAGCCGCTGGTGGAACTGGATACCGCGCAAGGCCGGCTGGGCTTCGGGCCGGTAGCGCCCGAGGATGTCCCCGGTTTGCTCGATGCCCTGGCGGGCGACCACGCCGGCCATGCGCTGGCGCTGGGGCCGGTCGAGGACATTCCCTACCTGAAAACCCAGCAGCGCCTGTTGTTCGCCCGCGCCGGCATCACCCGGCCGCTGTCGCTGGATGACTATCACGCCAACGGTGGCTTCGAGGGGCTGCGCCAGGCCACCCTGCTGGCCGGCGACGAAGTGGTCGCGGCAGTGCTCGATTCGGGCCTGCGTGGCCGAGGTGGCGCGGCCTTCCCTGCGGGCATCAAGTGGCGCACCGTGCGCCAGGCGCCGGCCGGGCAGAAGTACGTGGTGTGCAACGCCGACGAGGGTGACTCCGGTACCTTCGCCGACCGCATGCTGATGGAGGGCGACCCGTTCCTGCTGATCGAGGGCATGATCATCGCCGGCCTCGCCGTGGGGGCGAGCAAGGGCTACATCTATGTGCGCTCGGAGTACCCCGATGCCGTGCGCGCGCTCAACGAGGCGATCCTGCTGGCCCGTGAGGCCGGTTACCTGGATGTCGCCGGCAGCGGCGTGGCCTTCGACCTGGAGGTGCGGGTCGGCGCGGGAGCCTATATCTGTGGCGAGGAAACCGCGCTGCTCGAATCCCTGGAGGGCAAGCGCGGCATCGTCCGCGCAAAACCCCCGTTGCCGGCGCTGGAGGGCCTGTTCGGTCAACCGACGTTGGTGCACAACGTGCTCACCCTGGCCTCGGTACCGATCATCCTGGCCAAGGGCGCGGCCTATTACCGCGATTTCGGCATGGGCCGCTCGCTCGGCACCCTGCCGTTCCAGCTGGCCGGCAATATCCGCCATGGCGGGCTGGTGGAGCGCGCTTTCGGCCTGACCCTGCGCGAGTTGGTGGATGGCTACGGTGGCGGCACCGCCAGTGGCCGGCCGATCAAGGCAGCGCAGGTCGGCGGCCCGCTGGGTGCCTGGGTGCCGCCTGAACAGTTCGACACGCCGTTGGACTACGAGGCCTTCGCTGCCATTGGCGCGATGCTCGGCCATGGCGGCGTGGTACTGGCCGACGACACCCTGAACATGGCCGGCATGGCCCGCTTCGCCCTGCAGTTCTGCGCCGAAGAATCCTGCGGCAAGTGCACGCCGTGCCGGATCGGTTCGACCCGCGGCGTGGAAGTGGTCGACCGGCTGATCGCCAGCACCGACCCGGCCTACCGCGAAAGCCAGGCGGGGTTGCTGCGCGACCTGTGCGACACGATGCAGTACGGCTCGCTGTGCGCCATGGGCGGGATGACCCCGTACCCGGTGGCCAGCGCCCTCAAGCATTTCCCCGCCGATTTCGGTCTGGAGGCCGCGCAATGATCAATTACTTCGACCCCAGCAGCGACCTCGACCTGGGTACCCCGCAACGCCTCAGCGAGGTGCAGGTCAGCCTGGTCATCGACGGCCGTTCGATCAGCGTGCCCGCTGGCACCTCGGTGATGCGCGCCGCGGCCATGCTTGGCACCAGCATCCCCAAACTGTGCGCTACCGACAGCCTCGAGGCCTTCGGCTCGTGCCGCATGTGCATGGTCGAGATCGACGGCATGCGCGGTTACCCGGCGTCCTGCACCACCCCGGTGGGCGAGGGCATGGTGGTGCGCACGCAGACGCCACGCCTGGCCGACCTGCGCCGCAACGTGATGGAACTGTATATCTCCGACCACCCGCTGGACTGCCTGACCTGTTCGGCCAACGGCAACTGCGAGCTGCAGACCGTCGCCGGCCAGGTCGGCCTGCGCGAGGTGCGCTATGGCTACGACGGCGCCAATCACCTGGGCGAAGGCAAGGACGTGTCCAACCCGTACTTTGACTACGAGCCGAGCAAGTGCATCGTCTGCAGCCGCTGCGTGCGCGCTTGCGAGGACATCCAGGGCACCTTCGCCCTGACCATCACCGGGCGTGGTTTCGAGTCGCGGGTGGCGGCGGCCGGCGGTGACGATTTCCTCAGCTCCGAATGCGTTTCCTGCGGCGCCTGCGTGCAGGCCTGCCCGACGGCGACCCTGAGCGAGAAAAGCCTGATCCAGCTCGGCCAGCCCGAGCGCGCGGTGATCACCACCTGTGCCTATTGCGGCGTGGGCTGCTCGTTCCGCGCCGAGATGAAGGGCGACCAGCTGGTGCGCATGGTCCCGGACAAGAACGGCGGCGCCAACCACGGCCATGCCTGTGTCAAGGGCCGCTTCGCCTGGGGCTATGCCACGCACCCGGACCGCATCACCAGGCCGATGATCCGCAAACGCCTGGAGGATCCGTGGCAAGAGGTCAGCTGGGATGAGGCAGTCACTTATGCCGCCAGCGAGTTGCGACGCATCCAGCTCAAGTACGGGCGTGATTCCATCGGTGGGATCACCTCCAGCCGCTGCACCAACGAAGAGGCGTACCTGGTGCAGAAAATGGTGCGCACGGCCTTCGGCAACAATAACGTCGACACCTGCGCGCGGGTTTGCCATTCACCTACCGGCTATGGCCTCAAGCAGACCCTGGGCGAGTCCGCCGGTACCCAGAGCTTCGACTCGGTGATGCAGGCCGACGTGGTGCTGGTGATCGGCGCCAACCCCACCGACGCCCACCCGGTGTTCGGCTCGCAGCTCAAGCGCCGCCTGCGCCAGGGCGCGCGGCTGATCGTCATCGACCCACGGCGCATCGATCTGGTCGATTCACCCCATGCCCGCGCCGAACTGCACCTGCAACTGCGTCCGGGTACCAACGTGGCCATGCTCAACGCCCTGGCTCATGTGATCGTCAGCGAGGGCCTGCTCGACCAGCGCTTCATCGATGCCCGCTGCGAAACCGAGGATTTTGCGCGCTGGCGCGATTTCGTCGCCCAGCCCGACAATGCCCCTGAAGTGCTCGGCCCGGTGTGCGGCGTGCCCGCCGAGCAGATCCGCGCCGCCGCCCGGCTGTACGCCACCGGCGGCAATGCTGCGATCTACTATGGCCTGGGCGTGACCGAGCACAGCCAGGGCAGCACTGCGGTGATGGGCATCGCCAACCTGGCCATGGCCACCGGCAACATCGGCCGCGAAGGGGTGGGGGTGAACCCGCTGCGCGGGCAGAACAACGTGCAGGGCTCGTGCGACATGGGTTCGTTCCCCCACGAGTTGCCCGGCTACCGGCACATCTCCAACGAAAGCGTGCGCGCCGAGTTCGAGCAGGCCTGGGGCGTGACCCTGCAGCCCGACCCGGGCCTGCGCATACCCAACATGTTCGAGGCCGCGCTGGATGGCAGCTTCAAGGCGCTGTACTGCCAGGGCGAGGATATCGCCCAGAGCGACCCCAATACCCAGCACGTCACCGCCGCGCTGTTGGCGATGGAGTGCGTGGTGGTACAGGACATTTTCCTCAACGAGACGGCCAAGTTCGCCCATGTGTTCCTGCCCGGCAGCTCGTTCCTCGAGAAGGACGGCACCTTCACCAATGCCGAGCGGCGTATCTCGCGGGTGCGCAAGGTCATGGAACCGCTGGCCGGCAAGGCCGACTGGGAGGCGACCCTGGCCTTGGCCGATGCCCTGGGCTATCACATGGACTACCAGCATCCATCGCAGATCATGGACGAGATCGCCCGCCTGACCCCGACGTTCCGCCGGGTCAGCTATGCCGAACTCGACCGCCACGGCAGCCTGCAGTGGCCATGTAACGACGCCGCTCCCGACGGCACGCCGACCATGCACATCGAGCAGTTCGTGCGCGGCAGGGGGCGCTTCATGCTCACCGGCTACGTGCCCACCGACGAGAAGGTCAACAGCCGCTACCCGCTGCTGCTGACCACCGGGCGCATCCTCAGCCAGTACAACGTCGGCGCGCAGACCCGGCGTACCAGCAATGTCGCCTGGCACGACGAGGACCGGCTGGAGATCCACCCCAGCGACGCCGAGAGCCGCGGCATCGCCGACGGCGATTGGGTGGGCGTGGGCAGCCGCTCCGGGCAGAGCGTGTTGCGCGCCAGGGTCAGCAGCCGGGTGGCGCCGGGGGTGGTGTACACAACGTTCCACTTCCCCGAGTCCGGGGCCAACGTGATCACCACCGACAACTCCGACTGGGCCACCAACTGCCCGGAATACAAGGTCACCGCAGTGGAGGTGGTGAAGGTGTTCCAGCCGTCGGAATGGCAGAAGCGCTATCAGAGTTTCAGTGACGAGCAGCGGCGCTTGCTCAAGGAGCGGCGTCAGTCGGAAAAGGCGAAGGTGCGCCCATGAGCAGCGACAACCTGGTCAAGATGGCCAACCAGATCGCCCATTACTTCGACAGTGAGCCGGATCATGCCAAGGCGGTGCAGGGGGTGAGGCAGCATCTGCAGAGCTTCTGGACGCCGGCCATGCGCCGGCAGTTACTGGAGTGGAACGAGGCCCACGCGGGGGAGGGGCTCGACCCCAAGGTACGGGAGGCACTGGCGTAGCACGCCTGCTCCCGCAGGATGGCGCATGGCTTGAGGCTGATGCGGTCGTTCTGGGAGCCGGCTTGCCGGCGATGCGCCGCGTCAGCGGTGCCCTGTGACCGCCGGCGGGCTCCCGCCCTGATCCAATCGCCAGCATTAGAATGTTGGCGCAGCGCATGGCCTGGATGAAATGTCCGTCATGTTCGCAGGGTTAACGAATAGCCGGTGCTACGCTCGCAAAAACACCCTGACGGAAGCCCACCATGGACATGAACTGGCACCAGGCCCTGCAAGCGAGCCTGAGCTGGCTGGCGATCGCCTCGTTGGTCACCTTTGGCTGCTTCATCGCCGCCGCCTTCCTGGCGGTGCGCTGCACCCGCTGGGGTGCTCAGTTCTGGCACCTGGCCGGACCTTATTTCAGTTGGCGCCGCAGCTGGCGACCGCTGCTGACCTTCGCCCTGCTGCTGGTGCTGACGTTGTTCGCGGTGCGCCTGAACGTGCTGTTCTCGTTCTGGTACAACGGTTTCTACAGTGCCTTGCAGGCCCTGGACCAGACGGCGTTCTGGTACATGCTCGGGGTGTTCGCGGTGCTGGCGACCATCCATGTACTGCGTTCGCTGTTCACCTTCTATGTGACCCAGGCGTTTAACATCCGCTGGCGGGTGTGGCTCACCGAGCGCCTGACCGCCGACTGGATGCACGGCGATGCCTACTACCGTGGGCAGTTTCTCGCAGAGCCCGTGGATAACCCCGACCAGCGTATCGAGCTGGACGTGAACAACTTTGTCACAGGTTCCGTTTCCCTGGCGTTGGGGGCGGTTGGCGCGGTGGTGTCGTTGGTGGCGTTCACCGGCATTCTCTGGGGCCTGTCGGCGCCACTGGCCGTGGCCGGCGTCGAAATCCCCCGGGCGATGGTGTTTGCTGTCTACATCTATGTGCTGATCGCCACCTGGATCGCCTTTCGCCTCGGCCAGCCGCTGATCCGCCTGAATTTCCTCAACGAAAAACTTACCGCCAACTTCCGCTACGCGCTCATGCGCTTGCGCGAGAACGCCGAGAACATCGCCTTCTACCAGGGCGCGCAGGTGGAGCGCGGCACCTTGCTTGGGCGTTTCTTCGCCTTGATCGGCAACGCCTGGGCCCTGGTATTTCGGAACCTCAAGTTCAGCGGGTTCAACCTGGGCGTCAGCCAAGTGGCGGTGGTGTTCCCGTTCATCCTCCAGGCGCCGCGCTTTTTCAGTGGAGCGATCAAGCTCGGCGACGTGATGCAGACCGCCCAGGCCTTCGGCCAGGTGCAGGATTCACTGTCGTTCTTCCGTGAGTCCTACGACACCTTCGCCCAGTATCGTGCCACCCTCGACCGTCTGACCGGGTTTCTCGATGCCAATCAGCAGGCCAGTGAGTTGCCACGGGTGACCACTGTGGACCAGGCGCATGCGCTGGGCATCCATGGCTTGCAGGTGCGTCGGCCCGACGGCTACGCGCTGATCACCGATCTCGACCTGAACCTGCACAGCGGCCAGGCGCTGCTGATCAAGGGACCATCGGGCAGCGGCAAGACCACCTTGCTGCGCGCCCTGGCGGGCCTGTGGCCGCATGCCGACGGTGAGGTCAGGCGGCCGTCGGGGACGCAGGCGCTGTTCCTCTCGCAACGTCCGTACCTGCCGTTGGGTGACCTGCGTACTGCCATCGCCTATCCGGCGCAGGGCGAGCCCGGGGACGATGCGCGCATGCAACAGGCCCTGCGCCAGGTCAATCTTGCCCACTTGGCCGAGCGACTGGACGAGCCGAGTGACTGGTCGCGCATCTTGTCGCTGGGCGAACAGCAGCGCCTGGCGTTTTCCCGGGTGCTGTTCAATCGGCCGCAGGTGGTGTTCCTCGACGAGTCCACCTCGGCGATGGACGAAGGGCTGGAGCATGCGTTGTATTCGCTGCTGCGTGAGCAGTTGCCGGCGACGTTGCTGGTCAGCGTCGGGCACCGCAGCACCCTGGCGGCGTTCCATTCCCATCGCCTGGAGGTGGACGGGCAGGGGGGCTGGTCGCTCCTGGAGCAACAGCCGGCCGTGCCAGCATAGGGCGTAGGGGAACATAGCACGGCATTGCTTGCGATCCGCTATAATCGCGGTGTGTTCACCCAGCAAGGTGTGTAAAGGTGAAAGGGATCAGCCTGGAAACCAAGAAGGCTTATTGCGCCAAGACGCGTCGTTCCAACTACCTGGCCAGCCTGAGGCTAGAGGGGTTCAGCGTGTCTCGGGACGCGGCCGAGCGTGAACTCCCGACCCGGGAGGAACTGCTGCATAAATACCGCAAGCAGCGTTGACGTTGGATAAGTACGGGGTAGGGCAGGATGCTTATTGCTATGCCGGCACCTCGGTCTTGCGCAATCGGCTTGATGTTCATGATGACGATGAGCTGTGTAGAGCCGAGCGTGACTTCTCCGAGTTGGCCGCGAGCGAGATTGAATTCAGTCTTCCACCCTACGATCTTGCCTACTTGAAGCAGATTCACCGTTCGCTCTTTCGTGATGTCTATGATTGGGCGGGCGAACTGCGTGTTCTCGATATTTCTAAAGGTCAGACCCGTTTTTGCAATCTGAGTCGGATCAAACCCGAAGCCGACAAGATTTTCGCCTTGATGGCTGAGAGGCAGTTTTTCGAGGGGCATGATCGTGACGCCTTGGTAAAGGCAGTCGCTGAGAGCTTTGGGGATCTGAATATGGTCCACCCCTTCCGAGAGGGCAACGGGCGTGCACAGCGCATCCTGTTCGAGCATTTACTGCTCAACGCGGGTTTCCAGATCGACTGGTGGCAGGTTGAACCCGATGCCTGGATCGAGGCCAACATTGCCGCAATTGTGTGTGATTACTCGGCGCTGGAACGCATATTTGACCGGTGCCTGGGTTTGTCGATGATCAAGTGAAGCCCGGCCGATTTGCGCAAGCTGACGCGAATTTCCGTAGGAGCGGGCTTGCCCCGCGATGGCGCCAGTCCAGGCAATGAGATTGGTCCTGCCAGTTTTAGCGTCGGGTAAACCATAGCCCGGCCAGCGTGATCAGAGCGAACCCGCCCCCCACCATGAACGTCGCCCGGTACCCCACCCAGTCCCACAAACCACCGGCCAGCACACTGGCTACCAGCAACGCCACCCCGGTCACCAGGTAGAACACGCCGAACGCAGTCCCGCGCAGCGCCTCGGGCGCGCTGTCGGCGATCAGGGCGCTGAACACGCCCTGGGTAAAGCCCATGTGCAATCCCCACAGGGTAACTCCCAGCACCAGGCCGGGTAGGCCCGGCAACCAGGCCAGCAGCAGATCGGCCATTACCAGCAGGGCCAGGCCGGTCATCAACACACCCTGTCTCCCGATCCGGTCGGAGAGTGCGCCGGCGGGGTAGGCCGACAGTGCATATGCCAGCGACATCAGCACCAGCACGGCTGGCGCCCACAGCGCCGCAAGGCCCTGCGCCTGACCGCGCAGCAACAGAAAGGCCTCGCTGAAGCGCGCCAGGGTGAACAGCGTGGCCAACATGACCAGGCGCCAGTAACGGTTGCCCAACCGGGCCAGCTCACGCAATGCCAGGGGAGCGGCGCGCGCACTTGTCGCTGCGGGGTTGTCGGGTTCGCGAACGAAGGCAATCAACACATAGAGCGCCATAAATGCGGGGACTACCGCCACCCAGAACACCGTCTGGAAGTGGCTCGCGGTCAACCACATCAACAGGATCGCGAGCAATGGCCCGAAAAAGGCCCCGACTGTATCCAGCGCCTGGCGCAGGCCGAATGCTGCACCGCGCAGTTCGGCGGGCGTGACATCGGCAATCAGCGCATCCCTCGGCGCGCCGCGGATGCCCTTGCCGACACGGTCGAGAAAACGCGCCGCGGTCAGCCATTCCAGCCCTGGGGCCAACGGGAACACCGGCTTGGTAACGGCAGCCATGCCGTAGCCGATCACCGTCAGCAGCTTGCGCTTGCCCAGGCGGTCGCTGAGGGCCCCGGAGAACACCTTGGTGAACGCCGCCGTTGCCTCGGCGATACCCTCGATCAGGCCGACGGCCAGCACTGAGGTGCCGAGCACGCTGACCATGTACAGCGGGAGGAGGGCGTGGATCATCTCCGAAGAGACATCCATCAGTAGCGAGACAAAACCCAGGGCCCAGACGCTGCGGGGGATCAGCGCGAGGCTGTGGCGACGGCGCGAGTGCGGAACACTGTTCATGGGTGATCTCGGCGTTGCTCCGATTTCACTCTAGACAATAGCGGCCTCAACGCCGCATGAGCGCAAAAAGCGCCGCGAGTTATGGTCGTTATTTGTGAAACACCACACTAGCAGGGGCGCTCAGGCTGGCCCTTGCTGATGCAGCTGCCCCAGGCGGCTGCGTGTACGCATCAGATCGGCGATGGCGCCGCCCAGGCTTTTTTCCAGGGCCTGCTTGCCGATCACCAGCACCTCCCGGTCCTGGTCGTACAGCACATCCACCAGGTTGACGAAGCGCTGCTGCGCCGCCAGCGAGCACTCGGCCAGATCATCCAGGCCGTCTATGATCCAGCGATCATAGCGCTCGGCCAGGGCCAGGTAATCGATCACTGCTGTCGGTTGTTCGCACAGATCGTCGAAGCTGAACATTACCTGGCGCCCCTCGCTGGCCAGGGCCCTCAGGGAACGTTTGTTGACCTCCAGCCCTACCGGCTGCGGCGCGGGCACCTGCAGAGCCCGGCGCTGCCCTGCATCTCCTGGCCAGACGTAGCGACCCCGGGTGAAGCGCTGGTGTTGGCGATTGGCTGGCAGGCTGCGAAAGTCGGTCTCTCCCCCTACCTCAAGCACTTGCATGCGGCTGTTGATCAGGCGGATCACCGGCAGGAAGCGCGCGTGATACAGCGGGTTGGGCAGCAACCCCTCAGGCGCGTAGTTGGACGTGACCAGCAGGGAAACGCCTCGTGCGAACAGGGCATCGAACAGCCGGGTGAGGAGCATGGCATCGCCGATGTCATGGACGTGGAACTCGTCGAAGCACAGCACTTGGCAGTGGCCAAGCAGCGCGTCGAGGGTCGCCCCCAGGGCATCGTCCTGCGCCCGGTGGTGATGCATGCCTTGGTGCAGGCGGGCGAAGAAATCGTGAAAATGCAGGCGGCGCTTGGCCGCCGTCGGCACGGCCTGGAAGAAGCCATCGAGCAGCCAGCTCTTGCCGCGTCCGACCGCGCCGTGCAGGTACAGGCTGCGCGTCGGACCCGCGTCGAGGCTGCCCAACAGCATGGCCATCGCCTCTATCACCTGAAGCTGCCCATCGCTCAGGGCATAGCCACGCTCGGTTGCCATTGTCTGGAAGTGGCCCAACAAGGTGGGAACCTTGGCCGGGGCACTGCGCAGGCGCTGGCCAATCTGGCGCAAGGACGGGGGAATCCAGGTGGGCAAGTGGCAGGCTCCTCGGGCCGAGTCTGGGGCAGGGCGCAGCTTGCGCGATGCCGGGCATTTTGACCAATCGAGAATGTGCCGGACAATGATCGTGAAATACGATACTTCAGGTCTTGTGCTCGAGCTGGCGCTCGATCATGTACTTCACCGCCAGGCGACGCTCCTTGAGATGGCGCAGGTCTTCGTCCACAAAGTTGCCTGCCGAGATCGACTCGGCGGCCAGCACCTGGTTGTCGATGTCCATGTACTCGTCCAGCAGGCGGTCGAGCTGCGGGTCCTGCTGGCGGCGCTGCTGGACGATTTCGCGTGGGTAGTGCAGGTCCTGATAGAGGTCATGGGAAACGGGCATGGCGTCCTCCTTGTGATGCGCCGATGGGCTCTATCTGATTGGAATGGAGGAATGCGATTGTGTTGAGGCGAGGCGGTGGAATTGCGACGAGCGGTTGTCGTAGGCGCCGCGAGAACCCTCTCGGGAGGTAGCTGCTATAACTAACTTGCTGTTTTCCTGCGTTTTTTTCAAAAAAAAGCTTCCCACTTCGAAAAAAGGTTGTTAAAGTGCCGGCCATTCCCGAGCAGCAACACACGGAGCTGTCAGGGGGTTGTCAGTGAGGCGGTGATCAGTCATTCGCCAGATCCGATACAGGGGCGTCGCCAAGCGGTAAGGCAGCAGGTTTTGATCCTGCCATGCGTTGGTTCGAATCCAGCCGCCCCTGCCATTTTAAAGTTGTATCCTCTCCCCAATCGCCTTTCGGCGATTTTTTCGTTTCTGCCTACCTGTTTTCCAGCGACTCGGCCAGCACCTGGGCGAGGATGTGTTCGTGCACCGGTTTCTGCACCACCTGGCACCCCTGCAGCTCCAGCCCTTGCAGCTGGGCATAGCCGGTGAGGAACACCACGGGCAGGCGCGGAAAGCGCTCGCGGGCCGCCAAGGCCAGTTGGGCACCATTGAACTCTGGCATGGCGAAGTCGGTAAGCAGCAGGTCTATGCGTTCATCGAGCAGGGCCATGGCCTGGGCACCATTGTGCGCCTGGTGTACCTCGTAGCCCTGGCGCTGCAGCAGGTCGCCAATCATTTCGCGCACCAGATGGTCGTCGTCCACCAGCAGGATGTGACGCTCGGCCCCTTGGGCGAAAGGCGGGCGCACATCGTCCTCGCCCGTAGTGAGTGAATCGGCACGGGCCTTTACCGCTGGCAGGTAGACACTGACCAGGGTGCCGCGGCCTGGCGTTGTATCAATGCGCACGCCACCGCCGATCTGTTTGGCGAAGCCGAACACCTGCGCCAGCCCCAGGCCTGAGCCCTTGCCGATATCCTTGGTGGTGAAGAACGGTTCGAAGGCTTTGGCCAGTACCTCCTCGCTCATGCCGCAGCCGCTGTCGCGGATACTCAGCACCACGTACTCACCGGGTTCCGGGTCCTCCGGGCGTTGTGGACGGGTATTGACCCGGGTGTTGCGCGTGGCCAGGGTAAGTTGGCCGCCCTCGGGCATGGCGTCGCGGGCGTTGATCGCCAGGTTGAGGATGATCATTTCGGTCTGGGTCGGGTCGGTCAGGGCTTGCCATAGCCCAGCATCGAGCTCCAGGCGCACTGCGACGCTGCCACCCAGGGTGCGGCGCAGCAGTTCTTCCAGCCCTGCCAACGTGCGGTTGAGGTTCAGCGGCACCGGCTCCAACCGTTGCTTGCGCGAAAACGCCAGCAACTGGGAGGTCAGCTTGGCCCCGCGCTCACCCGCCTCGCGAATGTGCTGCAGGCGCTTGTGTGCCTTGTCCAGCAGGCCTTTGTCCAAGTCGTTCTGCAGGAAGCTGGCACCGGTGAGGATCACCGTCAGCAGGTTGTTGAAATCGTGCGCAACGCCGGCCGTGAGCTGGCCGACCGCTTCCAGGCGCTGCATCTGCTGCAGCGCGGCCTCGATGCGTTCGCGTTCGGCGATCTGTTCGCGCAGGCGCTCGTTGGCCTCGGCCAGATCCAGCACCGCTTCGCGTTCGCTGGAGATGTCGCGGGCGACCACATGCAGCAGGTTGTCGTCCGGCACCACCACCCACGACAGCCAGCGCTGCTGGCCTTCGGCATGCAGGATGCGGCCGACGAAGCGGGCGCTGGTGCGTCCCTGAGAGAGCGCGGCCAGCTCGGTGAGGAAGGTTTCCTGGTCGGCTTCCGGTAGCAGCTGCAGCAGCGAAATCTGCGCCAACCGCTCACGGGGAAAGCCCAGCGCGGCTTCCCAGGCCGGGTTGAGGGCTACCGGGGTCAAGTCCTTGTTGAGTACCGCCAGCAGGTCCTGGGACAGTTCCCAGGCACGGTCGCGCTCGCGGGTGCGGCGCTCGACCCGCTCGCCGAGCATCTCGTTGAGCTGCTCCAGCGCCCGGGTGGCCTGGCGCTGCTGGTGGATGTCCTGCAGCACCCCGGAAAAGCGCACGCACAGGCCGTCGATGAGTTGGGTCTGGCCGGTGGAGAGCAGCCAGCGCGGCTCCAGTGCGCCGGGTTGAGCGATACGGAACTCGGCCCGGTAATGGCCATCGCTGTCAGGGCGCATGGCCTGCTCGACGGCGTTGCGCACACGGGATTGGTCGTCGGGGTGGATGCCGGCGTAGAAGACCTCGATCGTCATCCGAGTGTCGCTGGGCAGGCCGAACAGCATCTTGCAGCGGTCGTCCCAGACCAACTGCCCGTCCTGCGGGCGGTAGTCCCAAGTGCCCATGCCGGCGGCATCGATGGCGATGCGGGCGCGCGCCTCCGCCTCGGCCAGGGCCTCTTCAGCGCGGCGTCGGCGCTGGCGTTCCTGCACTTCGGTCAGCGCCCGGCGCACGGCCTTGGGCAGCAGCGGCAGGTTCTTCTTCAGGACGTAGTCGGTGGCGCCGAGGCGGATCATCTCCACCGCGTGTTCTTCGCCGTAGATGCCGGAGAGGAAGATGAACGGTATGTGAGGCGCCAGGCGTTGGGCGATGGCCAGCACGTCGGCGCCAGAGGAGCTCGGCAGCACGCAATCGCACAGGATCAGGTCGTACGAAGCCTCGCCCAGGGCATGCTCGGCACCGACATGGTCGAACACCAGCCGTGATTGCACCTGAAACCCGCTGCGCTCAAGGCGCACCAGGATCAGCTCGGCATCCATGGCGCTGTCTTCGACCATCAGCAGTTTCAGTGGAGTAAGCTGCATCGTGTCCGCCTCAGTTGCTGCCGCGTCGGTTCAGGCGCAGCGAACCGGGTGGTGGTTCGTTGAGCACCGCCCAGAACATGCCCAGGTCGGAGATGGCGGTGACGAACTCCTTGAACTCCACAGGCTTGACCACATAGGCATTGACCCCGAGCTCATAGGCCCGGCTCAGGTCCGGCCCCTCGCGCGAGGACGTCAGCATGACGATGGGGATGCTGCGCAACTCGGCGGTTTCGCGCACTACCTTGAGGACTTCCAGGCCATCGACCTTGGGCAGCTTCAGGTCCAGCAGCATCACCGCCGGATTGCCGCCGTCGCGTCCGGCAAAGGCGTTGCGCCGCAGCAGGTAGTCCAGCGCATCGGCGCCGTCGCGCACGACGACCACCTCGTTGGCCAGCTGGCTGCGCTCAAGGGCGAGCAGGGTCAGCTCGAGGTCTCTGGGGTTGTCTTCGACCAGCAGGATAGGTTTGAGCATGATGTCCGGCCTCAGGCAGACTTTGGGTTTAGTGGCAGGGTGAAGTGGAAGCTGGCGCCCTGGTTGATGCGGCCCTCGGCCCACACCCGCCCATCGTGGCGCTCGATAATGCGGCGCACGCTGGCCAGGCCGATCCCGGTGCCTTCGAACTCTTCCATACGGTGCAGGCGCTGGAACACGCCGAACAGCTTGTCGACATAGGCCATGTCGAAGCCCACGCCATTGTCGCGCACATAGAACTCGAGTTCGTGCCGGTGACGCACCGCGCCGATCTCGATGCGCGCGGGGGCGCGGCCGCGGGTGTACTTGATGGCATTGGCGATCAGGTTGTGCAGGACCATGTTGATGAAGGCCGGGTCGGCGATTACCTTGGGCAGGTCGGCGATTTCCCAGACGATGTCACGCCCCGCGTAGTCCGGCGCCAGCTCCGAGCGGATGGTGTCGGCCAGGGTATTGAGGTCGACGTCGGACAGGCGCAGCGCCGAACGGCCCATCTGCGAGAAGTTGAGCAGGTTGTCCACCAGGGTACCGGCGAATTGCGCGGCATCCTCGATATGGCTGAGGAAGCGCTTGCCGCGTTCGGAGAGCTGCTCTCCCTCTATTTCGCCGAGCAGTTCACTGTAGCCGGCGATGTGCCGCAGCGGAGCACGCAGGTCGTGGGACACGCTGTAGGAAAACGCTTCGAGTTCCTTGTTCGAGCGCTTCAGCTCGCCGGCCAGCTGTGCCAGTTCCTCGGCCTTGCGCAAGACGATGCCGAGCACCGCGCCGCGCAACTCCATCACGCCTTCGATGATCAGCGGGTGCCAAGGCGCGCTGATGCCGCGCACTTCCTGCTGCCAGCGCTCGAAGCTGTGCCGTGGGTTGAGATTGCCCTGCGGACCGACAGACTTCTCCGGTCGGCCCGCCCAGTTCACCGTATGGGCCTGCTCGGGCCGGAACCATACAAGATAGTGCGAATGAATCTGCGAGATCGCGACTGCCAGCACCCCGGCGGCATGCCGGGCCAATTCAGGCAGTTCATCGATGTCACGCTGTACGTTGTCGGTGTGGAACACCGCCTGGCCGTCACGCCGCGCCAGCCAGTGCGCCAGGGCATTGACCAGCGACGCTGGCGGGGTGGCGCCGATCAGGTCGCAGCGCTCGGCGCTGATGATCGCCGCCCCCGAGGCTCCGGCGAACTGCAGCATCACCTCGGGCTGGGCGAGCAGGCCATCGCTGACACTGTCATGGTCGGCCATCGAGCCGAGCATGCGCACGATGCGCTGGCGCAAGTCGAGCAGCTGGCGTGTGCTGTCGTGGGACTCGATGGCCTCGATCTGCAACGACAGCACATTGGCCAGCAGTTCGCAGGCGGTGCGGGTCTGGAAATCCACCGGCCTAGGCTGGTCATGGTGGCAGGACACCAGGCCCCATAGCTGGTCATCGACCACGATGGACAACGACATCGACGCCAGTGTGCCCATGTTGCGCATGTACTGCAGGTGCACCGGCGACACACTGCGCAGCGAGGCGAAGCTCATGTCCAGAGCCTTGCCGGTACGCGGATTGCTGGCCGGCACCAGGGGCGAGGGTTGGTAGTTGGCGTCTTCGATCACCCGGATGCGGTTGATCCGGTACAGCTCGCGGGCCTGGCGCGGGATGTCCGAAGCGGGGAAGCACAGCCCCAGGTAGCTCGGGTAGCCGGGGTCGGCATCCTCGGCCAGGACCGTGCCGGTGCCCTCGCTGTCGAAGCGGTAGGCCTTGACCCGGCCGAAGCCGGTGATGCGTTTGATCTGGCGTACTGATTGCAGCAGCAACTCGTCGATGCTGCTGACCTGGTGCAGGGTGCTGACGAAGGCGCGGACCAGCGGGTAGTAGTTGTCCTTTTCGCCACCCTGCGCAGCACTGCGGTGGGGTTCCAGTTCGAGGATCAGCACCTGGTCGTGACGGTGTGCCAGGACCCGCAGCGGCGCTTGCCAGGGCGCACCATGGTGCAGGTGTGTATCGCCGATGTGAAACGGGAAGATTTCGTCGTCGGGCAGGTTGGCCAGGCGGGTGCGCAGGTCGAAGCTGGTGCTGACCAGCTCGGCGAAGGCTTGGCCCGCCAGCGCGCGGGCAGGTACGCCCAGCCAACGCTCGGTATTCTCGCTGGCCTGGAGAATACGCAGGTCGGTCTCGTCCAGCACCAACAGGAAACCCTGTGGCTGAATACTGCCCGGAACCTGGATCGGTTCCTGGGCACAGCGCTCGATGGCCTGCTCGAGCGAGGTCGGTTCGGTCGTCACGGGACTCTCCTGTAGGGTCCGTCCACGCATGGCGCATGCGTATTGCACAGGATGTTGTTGGTGAACGGTATCAGAATGCCGGCCGCTTTGCCGGGATCTGATTGTTTTGAAAGGCGCCAGGCGCTGGGGTTTCGTTATCAGGCGAGAAAATTCAATCGTGTCACGTTTGTCAGGCCCGCAATGAACTGCACAGCCCCAGCCCCCGCCATTTTCATTAATGCCAAAGAGGGGTAGGGCTTGCCCGGCCCGGATCCAATCGCGCTGCTACGCTCAAGTTCAACCTATACAGGAAGGATTGTCAGGTGACGGAGCGCTTTGTGGCCATGCTGTTGGGCCTGTGGTTGAGTGGCAACGCCATGGCAGCGGATTTTGTCGTTGAAGTGCAGGTGCGCGTGCAGCGCGGGTGCATGCTGGTCAACCAGCAGCGCGATGCCGGCCCGCAGGCGCTGGGGCGCATCGACCTGGGCAGCGCGGCGCGCCTGGATGGCCCTGGTGCGCCGTTGAGTGGCGCTCTGCTGGCCCAGCGCCCGCCGCGGTTGGAGTGCAACCCCGATACCCCGTACCAGGTACGTGTCGATGGCGGCCAGCACGGCGGCATCGGCGAACTGCGCTACCTGGCGAGCCGTGATGTCCAGGCCCGGCCGATTCCCTATCGTCTCTACCGCGACGCCGCCTGGCGCCAGCCGTTGGCGGTGGACGCTGCGCAATCGGCGCGGGTGCCGGACAGCGGTTCGGCGCAGCTTCCCCTCTACGCACGGATCGACAAGCTGGCCTGGGTACCCCGCGCCGGCCTGTATACCGACCTGCTCAAAGTCACGGTCACCTGGTAGGGAGGCTTCATGCTCATGGAAGTGTTGCACCGTGGATCGATCCTGCTGCTGACCCTCGGCCCGTTGCTGCTGCCCACTGGCGCGGCCCACGGCACCACCACCGGCTTCATCCAGGCGCGCCTGGTGATCAGCGCCGCCTGTCAGATCAGCAGCGACCCGCAACCGGCCACCCTGGGCAACCCGGGGTTGATGGACTTCGGTGCGCGGGGGCCGACCTGGGACCAGCCTTTGACCAGCCGGGTCGACGAGGCCGGCGGCGAGGGCAGCCTGCAGATCAGCTGTTCGCCCCAGGTGCGCGCTTTCAGCGTGCGCATCAACGGTGGCCAGAACGGCAGCGACGGCGTGCGCCGCCTGAGCAATGGCCGCGAGCTCATTCCCTACCAACTGGCCATCGACCCGGGCGGCAACAGCCGCTACGGCATCGGCCAGGCTCGTACCTTCACCATCAGCAGTACCCAGCAAGTGCCCGTGCCCATCTACGGCGTAGTGGTCGCGCAACCGCGCGCGCTGCCCGCCGGGCTGTATCGCGACACCCTCAGGGTGACCCTGGACTGGTAACACGCAAGGAGATTCCGATGCCCAAGCACCTCACCCGCTGCATGCTCGCCGGCCTTGGCCTCGCCCTGGCGGCCCAGGCCCAGGCCGCCACCGTGACCGGCACCATCAGCTCGACCCTGACCCTGACCGCCGCCTGCCAGGTCAATGGCAGCGGCGGCACCTCCGGGCTGAACTTCGGCAGCCTCAACTTTGGCACCCAGGATTCGCTGTTCACCACCGCCAATGGCCAGGTGCTCGGCGGCGGAGGCGGGGCCATGAGTATTCTCTGCTCGGCAGGCACGGTGCCGACGATCAAGGTGCGTGCCGGCGCCCATGACTCGCAGTCCGCCGGGGGGACCCGGGCCTTGGCCGATGGCGCGGGCAATTTCGTGCCCTACGACTTCTACACCGACGCCGGACACACCCAACTGCTGGCGATCGACGGCACCATTACCCTGCCGACCAGTACCGGCGTGGCGCAGACCGTCAACCTGTATGGCCAGGCCCGGGGTAAAGCCGGCCTGCCGGCCGGGGTGTACACCGACACGGTGGCGGTCGAGCTGAGTTTCTGAGCCATGCCAGGCACTGCGCGGCTGGTCGCGGTCGGCGTGTGCCTGACGTTGACCCCGGGTGCCCACGCGGTCACCACCAGCACCTTCCAGGTGACGGCGCAGATCGTCGCGGGCTGTCTGGTTGTGGGCGGCGTGACGGCCTATGGCGTGCTCGATTACGGCACCAGCTCGGCACTGTCCACGGCCACCCTGAGCACCTCGCTCGGCGGCAGCACGGTGACGTTCCAGTGCACCCCCGGCGTGGTCCTGAGCATGAGCCTGGACGGTGGCCAGAACAGCGCCAGCGGCACGCGCAACCTCAAGCGTTCGGGCGGTACGCAATTGCTGGCCTATCAGCTTTACCGCGACGCCGGTTTCAGCCAGAGCCTGGGCATCGGCAGCAGCGTGGCGGTGAGCTACAGCGACCCGACCGCGATCAAGCTGCCGGTCTATGGCCGTACCACCCTGACCGGCACCTTGCCGGCGGGGACCTACACCGATGTCGTGCAAGTGACGGTGACCTGGTGAAAGGCCACCGCGGATAACAGAAAAGGAGAGGGGCATGGGGGCAGGCGCGAAATGGGCGCGAGGAATCATCGGGGTGCTGCTGTTGGCCAGCGCACCGGCCTTCGCGGCCACCTCGGTGCTGATCTGGCCGATCGACCCAGTGCTGGAGGCCGACCAGAAGGCCGGCGCGCTGTGGCTGGAAAACCGTGGCTCGGCGCCGACCAGCCTGCAGGTGCGGGTGTTCGCCTGGCGCCAGGGCGAGTACCAGGAGCAGTTCCAGGCCCAGCGCGAGATCATCGGCAGCCCGCCGGTGGCCAACATTGCGCCGGGGCAGAAACAACTGATCCGCCTGACCCGCACCGGCGGTTCGCCCGCAGGTCAGGAGCAGGCGTACCGCATCATCATCGATGAGATCCCGTCGCCGCTGCCGACCGATGCCGCCAGTGAAGGGCCGAAGGCAGCGATCCGTTTGCAGATGCGCTACTCGGTGCCGCTGTTCGTCTACGGCGAGGGGCTGTGGGGCAAACCCGACCCAGCGGGCAAGCGCAGCGTCGAAGGCGTGGGCAAGCCGCAGTTGAGCTGGCGCGCGGTGACAGTGCAGGGCAAACCCTATGTCGAGCTGCGCAACACGGGGCCTGTGCATGCGCGGCTGACCGACGTGGTGCTGCAGCAAGCCGGTCAGGACAGGCCATTGGTCGAAGGGCTGCTCGGTTATGTGTTGCCCGGCGCCAGCATGCGCTGGCCGGCACCGGCCACGCCGGGCGCCGCCAGCGTGCTGAAAGGGCGAGTCAACGGCCAGGAGGTGGCACAGGCCATCAAACAGGGGCAATGAGCCGCGCTTGAACGGATCACAGGGGCCAGGGAGGACCCGGCAATGGTTGGAAATCGTGTGTGAGCTGGGTGCGGGTGGCAACGCACCGGTTGTGGCTGGGCCTGGCGGTGCTGGGGCCCGGCCTGGCCGTGGCCGACGAGCTGCCGCCGCCGCCCTCGGAGCATGCCGCCATCGCCGACGCCACGCTGTACCTCGACCTGCTGGTGAACCAGGTGGCCAAGGCTGAGCTGGTGCCGGTGCAGCAGCGCGCCGGGCGCCTGTACCTGGCCAGCGAGGTGCTGCGCGAGGCGGGCGTCAGGCTGCCGGGAGAGCCTCAGGGCGAGGTGGCCCTGGACGACATCTCCGGCCTGCACAGCGACTACGACAGCCAGAACCAGCGCCTGCTGCTGCAGGTGCCGCCGGCCTGGCTACCCGACCAGCAGGTCGGTGAGCGCAACCTGTACCCGGCCAGCGACGCGCGCAGCAGCTTCGGCGCCTTGCTCAACTACGACGCCTACCTCAACGACACCGATGAGGGCGGCAGCTACCTGGCCGCCTGGAACGAGCTGCGCCTGTTCGACGACTGGGGCACCTTTTCCACCACCGGGCAATGGCGCCAGTCGTTCAATGGTGCCCAGGCCCAGGGCCGCCAGGGCTTCCTGCGCTACGACACCACCTTCCGCTACACCGACGAGCAGCGCCTGCTCACTTATGAGGCCGGCGACCTGGTGACCGGCGCGCTGCCCTGGACCACCTCGGTGCGCGTGGGCGGGCTGCAACTGTCCCGCGACTTCGGCGCCCGTCCCGACCTGGTCACCTACCCGCTGCCGGCCTTTGCCGGCGAAGCCGCTGTGCCGACCTCGCTGGACCTGTTCATCAACGGCTACAAGAGCAGCAGTACCGAATTGCAGCCTGGCCCCTACACCCTGACCAACGTGCCGTTCATCAACGGCGCCGGCGAAGCGGTGGTGGTCACCACCGATGCCCTGGGCCGGCAGGTGTCGACCACCTTGCCGTTCTATGTCACCAGCAGCCTGCTGGCCAAGGGCCTGTCAGACTTCTCGGTGGCCGCCGGCAGCCTGCGCCGCGACTACGCCGTGCGCGATTTCGCCTATGGTCCGGGTGTGGCCTCGGCGACCCTGCGCCACGGTGTATCCGACTACTTCACCGTGGAAACCCATGCTGAGAGCGCCGAGTCGCTGATGCTCGGCGGCCTGGGCGGCAACCTGCGCCTGGGCACCTTCGGCGTGCTCAATGCGGCAGTGACCCAGAGCCGCTTTGAAGGCGATACAGGCCAGCAGCTGGCGCTGGGCTACCAGTACAACAGCCGGCGGATAGGCTTCAACTACCAGCGCGTGCAGCGCCATGGCGACTACGCCGACCTGTCGCGGGTCGACAGCCCCTACACGCGCCTGAGCCAGCGCAGCGAGCAGGCGACCCTGAGCCTCAACCTGGACAGCTACGGCAGCCTCGGCGCCGGTTACTTCGATGTGCGCGCCGGTGACGGCACGCGCACGCGGCTGATCAACCTCAGCTGGAGCAAGCCGCTGTGGCGCAACAGCAGCCTGTACCTGTCGGCCAACCGCGAGGTTGGTGACAGCCAGTGGGCGGTGCAGGCGCAACTGGTGATCCCCTTCGACCTGCGCGGCACCCTGGCCTTCAGCGCCGAGCGCAGCAAGGACGGTCAGGACCTGCAGCGGGTCAACTACAGCCAGGCGGTACCGGTGGGCGGTGGTGTGGGCTATAACCTGGGCTACGCCACCGGCGGCAACCGCGACGACTACCGCCAGGCCGACCTGACCTGGCGCCTGCAATCGGTGCAGTTGCAGGTGGGCGCCTACGGCAGCAGCGGCGAGATGACCCGCTGGGCCGACGCCAGCGGTTCGCTGGTGCTGATGGATGCGGGGCTGTTCGCCGCCAACCGCATCGACGACGCCTTTGTGGTGGTCAGTACCAGCGGCTACGCCGACGTGCCGGTGCGCTACGAGAACCAGCAGATCGGCCGCACCGATCGCAACGGCCATTTGTTGGTGCCCTACAGCAGCGGCTATTACCGCGGCAAATACGAGATCGACCCCATGGACCTGCCCGCCGATGTGCTGGCGCCGCAGGTGGAGCAGCGCGTGGCCGTGCGCCGTGGCAGCGGTTACCTGTTGGAGTTCCCGCTCAAGCGTGTCCTGGCGGCAAGCCTGGTGCTGGTCGACGGCAATCAGCGGGAGCTCAAGCTGGGCAGCCGGGTACGCCACCGGGAAAGCGGCGGCGAGGCGGTGGTGGGCTGGGACGGGCTGGTCTACCTGGAGAACCTGGCGCCGCACAACCGCCTGCAGGTGGACAAGGCCGATGGCGGGCAGTGCCAGGTGGCGTTCGACCTGCCTGAAGGGGAGGGGCCGATCCCGTTGATCGGTCCGCTGGTGTGCCAGTGAATGTTCGACGGCACGGCCTGCTGTTTGGCCTGTTGCTGGCGCCATGCCCGGCCTGGGCACTGTGTTCGTCGGTGGCCACCACGCCAGCGGCGTTCGGCACTGTCAACTCGACGCTGGTACGTACCACCGTGCAGACTGCCTCGACCACCAATTCCGGCTTGCAGTGCACCGGCTCGCTGCTCAGCCTGCTGTCCAGCAATGACCACTTCTACGCAACCATCACGCCCGCCTCCGGTGGCCTGGTCGGCCCGACCGGCGATGTCATCAACTACACCCTGTATGCCGACAACAGTGTCAACTACCCGATCACCCGGGGCGTTGCCTTCGACGTTGCCCGCAATGGCATCATCGACTTGCTGGGCCTGCTCAATGGTCCGACGCCCAAGGCGGTACCGATTTATCTGCGTACACAGATCGGCAGCAATGTCGCCGCGGGCCTGTACCAGGAGACGCTGACCGTTGCCTGGAGCTGGAACTACTGCTCGGGCATTGGCATCGGCAATATCTGCCTGGGGCGCGATATCGGCAGTGGCAGCAAGACCCTGAACGTCAGCCTGACGGTAAGCAACGACTGCCAGATCACCACGCCCAACATCAGCTTCGCCAGCGCACCGGTGGTGGCCGGGTTCGGCACGGTGAACCAGAGCCTGAGCGTGTCGTGCACCAAGGGCAGCAACTACACGGTCGGGTTGGACGACGGGCAGAACGTCTCGGGCGGACGGCGGCGGATGAAATCCAGTGCCAACAACTACCTGGCCTACGATATCTTCAAGAGCGCAGGCGTGGTGCGCTGGGGCTCGGTGGGCGCGGCGCGGCGTTCGAGCAGCGATGCCGAGGTGAACCCCGGGGCGGGGACCGGCACGGGCAGCCAGGTGTTCAACTACAACGCCAAGGTGTACACCGACCAGGCCACGCCGCCGGCGGCGACCTATACCGACAGCGTGATTCTGGATGTGCAGTTTTGAGTGACGGCGTTGCTCAGCGCAGGTCGCCAACCATCTTCAGCAACGTCTCAAGCACCGCCCCGGCCAGCGCCTTGGAGCGCTCACCCGACCAGCCGGTGCGCGGGTTCGGCGCATCGTCGTGGTCCTTGAACGGCATCTCCAGGGTCAGCGACAGACAGTCATGGGTCTGCCCCACGGCATTGCATGCCAGGGTCATGTTGGCCTGGCCTGGTTCGTCGCGGGTATAGCCATACTTCACCTGGAAGTCTGGGGTCAGGCTGCACAGGGTACTGCGGAACTGCTCTTCCAGCTTGGCGATGCGTGGCGTATAGCCGGGGTTGCCCTCGCAGGCCGCGGTGAACACATGGGGGATCTCCTCGTCGCCATGGGCATCGATGAACGCGTCCACGCCATGCAGCTTCATCTGGCTCTGGGCGAAGAACACCTCGGGGCTCAACTCGACGCTGGCGTCCTGCCAGGCGCGGTTGAGGTCCTTGCCCTTGAAGTTGGTGCGCAGGTGGCCGAGGAAGGCGCCATCCGGGTTCATGTTGGGGATCAGGTACAGGTCGGCCTTGGCCAGCAGTTGCTGGATGACCGAGGCGTTGGCTTCGAGGGCGTCGATCACACCTTCCATGAACCACTCGGCCATGTGCTCGCCCGGGTGCTGCTGGGCGATGAGCCACAGCTTGCGCTTGCCGGCCGCGCCGTTGCCTGCGCGTAGCAGCGGGATATCCCGACCTTGCACGCTGCGCCCGCTGGCCAGCAGCTTGACGCCGCGGATCTGCTTGGCGCGCTCGATCAGCTGGTTGTGGCGGGCGCGGGGGTAGGGCTCGAAGTAGGCGAACCAGGCTTGTGGCTGTTCGGCCTTGAAGTCGAAGCTCAGGGCCTTGCCGTCGAACTGGCTGGGCACACGGAACCAGGTCTGCTGGTCGTAGGAGGCCACGGCGTGGTAGCCGGTCCAGGCGTGCTTGTAGGAGGACTGGTGGGCGTTGTCCAGGCTGAAGCGATGGACCTGGCTCGGAGTCAGGCCGCTGGCCTTGAAATGGAACCACTGGAAGTGGTCGCTGTGGCTGTCCTTGCGGATGTTCAGGTGGACGTGCGCAGGGTTGCTGGCGTCCAGGACCAGGATGTTGCCGGAGTCGAAATCGCAGTCGATGTGCAGCGGGGAGAGCGTCACGGTCATTGCCAGCCTCCTGTTGGCGTTGTTGTGACCGTACTCTACACCGCCTGGTGGCGCGGGTGCGCAGGTTAATTGACGCAGTCGTGGATAAGTCCGCGCCTGCGAATCAGGCCAGCAGCCCCAGTGCCACAAGCGCAGCAACACCAAGCCCGACGGCAATCGAACAGCCACCTAGCGAAAGCGCCGCGCGTCCTTGCCGGTACCAGCCGTCATGGCCCAATTGCCGCGCCGGGGCGAGCAGGCTGCGCCAGCGCAGTTCGGTTTCGTGGAAGGCGCGCAGGTGGTCGGGGTTGGCATCCAGCCAGCGGCGGAAGTCGATGCGTTCGCTGGCGGTCACCTGCGGGCTCTGCAGGCGCACGTACCACTGGCCGGCAATGCTGGCCAGCGCGTCGCCGGGCGCGCGGGCGGTCTGCAGGGCCTGGTTCATGTGGCGCTCGATGCTGATCAGTGGCAGGTCCAGGCGCTCGGCGATGGCGGCGAAGCTCTGCTGGTCGAGGCGGTTGAGCAGGAAGACTTGCTGGACCCGGCGCGGCAAGCGCTTGAGTGCATGCAGCAGCGCGTCTTCAGCGTGCAGTTCGGCAGGGCGCGGGTCGTGCTCGAGGGGCAGCAGCAGGCGGGTCATGGACAGCTCCTTGCTCATAAGGAAAGGGGTGGGGGCATCTTCCTTGATGCCGAACCAGCTTAGGCTAAACGAGATTGATTCTCAAGTGCTGATTCCGCAAAGATTTGTAATGAGCATTCACGTGCTGACACACTTTTGCTATCATCGCGGCCATTAAACGATCTTCATTAGCCTGAAGAGCCAAAAAAAATGACCCGGCAAAAAGCCGGGTCAAAAACCGTGATTAGCCTGATGAGGAGATAATCTGAGCGTCCGACCTGAGGACGTTGCAGGTTATCCAGCGGGTCTCGCGACCTGCTGAGTGCAATAATAATCGTTATCATTTGCCAGTCAAATGATTTTTCAGCGATCGGCTAAAAAAATATTCCTGACGCACTCCTCGTCCCCGGCAATCGGGGCTTTTGCCGTTCGTCGGCTATCACGTTCTCCCTTCAGCTCGATGCCTTTTCCGTGGCGTGGCACTGCTCCAGCAGGGCGCGGGCCATATTGATCATGTGCATCAGCGCAAACACCACTTCCCGCGTCGTGCCCTGCAGATGGTTGCCGGTTTCCTGTGCCGTGGTGTGAGGAGGCGGTGGATTTGGCACTGTGAAGCGCTGTCTTTGGCATCCCCAGTAAACATGCGGGCTAGAGACGATTTTGAATGCCAAATAGCCTGCAAAAATGCGTAAGAATGAAGAAAATCCCCATTTTCCTTAGCGCAGCCTTTGGCACCGAAAAATAGCGCAAAATATTGATTTTTCTATGATTTATCAGAGTGCCAAATATCGCGTTGGTGCCAAATCCGGCGCCTGCTCACAGTTCTCCCCCTCAGATCGATGCCTTTTCCGTGGCGTGGCACTGCTCCAGCAGGGCGCGGGCCATGTTGATCATGTGCATCAGCGCAAACACCACTTCCCGTGTCGTGCCCTGCAGATGGTTGCCGGTTTCCTGTGCCGTGGCCGATGCGCAGCGCAGCAGTGCCATGGCGTGCTCGCTGGCCTGGGCGTCGCTGACGCCTTCGCGCAGGGTCCACAGTGAACGCTCCAGGTCGCGGGGCGTGGGGGTGGGGTTGAGGTAGAAATCGAGGGCGCGGCGGGCTGCTTCTTCGTCGAGATCTGTTTCTTCTTTTGTCGAATTGCTCATGACTGCTCCTGTGAAATCCCTTCGAGGACAATGAGCGTTGATGTTAGGTCAATTTGTATTATTTTTGAGTTCTGAGATAATTCAGAATGTGTATTGATGCCGTTCATCCAGTCCGTATTGTTCACTGCCATGGAAAACTGGATCGAATTTCTGTCGCGCTATCAGCGCGAGCACAACCTCAAGCAGCACCAACTGGCCGAACGCCTGGGCATGACCCAAGGCGGTGTCGGCCATTGGCTGCGTGGCACGCGCAGGCCCACCCTGGTGACAGTCAACGAGAAGCTGGAAAAGCTCGGGCTGGTGTACCTCGAAGCGCGGGTGATGGTGGTCGAGCGTGACGTTACGGTTCGCGAGACCAGGGGGGGCTATGCCGTGGAGCGGCCGCTTTCGGTCAATGCCTTGCGCCATGCCAGTTTCCGCTTTCCAGTGCTGAGCTGGACCGACCTGGACGGGCCTTTGCCGCAATCCTGTGAAGTTCATGAGCTGACCGATTACATGCCTGCGGGCAATGCGTTCTGGTTGCCGGTCGAGAACGATTCGATGAATGCCGCCAGCGGCAGGAGCGTGCCGCTGGGCATGCGGGTGCTGGTGGATGCGGGGATCGAGGTGACGCCGGGCAGGCTGGTGGTGGCTCGGCAGCCCGGTAAGTCGGCCGTGCTGCGTGAGTTGATCGAGGAGGGCGGGCAGCGCATGCTCAGGCCGCTCAATACCTTGTATCCGACGGTGCTGTGCGAGGAGGGGTGCGAGTTCCTTGGCGTTGTGGTGCGGATGCACGGGGTGCTCTAGGTTCGCGCGCACAGACCGTGTTGGGGCTGCGAGGTGCCAGGCGGGAGCCTTGCAGCGCTCTCGAGATCGAGCGCCGCGCGGGCGGCGCTCGATCTCAGAGGCGAAACAACCCTTTCGACGAACACATTGCCGCCGTTACGCCTCCTCCAGCTCGACCAACACTGTCCCCTCGCTGACCATATCCCCCTCCTGACAGAACAGCGCCTTCACCGTCCCATCATGGGGCGCCCGGATACTGTGCTCCATCTTCATCGCCTCAAGCACCACCAGCGCAGTACCGGCCTCCACAGCCTGCCCCGGTTCCACCAGCACCCGCACGATACTGCCGTTCATCGGCGCACCCAGCCCGCCCTGGTGGCTGTGGCTGGCCTCGGCCGCAGCGATCGGGTCATGAACGCTGACGGCATGCAGCTCACCCTGCCACTGCAGGTACAGCGTGCCACCCCGACGCACCGCCAGGTGGCGATGGCGCAGACCATCCTGGTCATGACACAGCTGCTCCCCCTCCAGGCGATAAGTCGAAGGCGCGCTGCGCTCCAGTGCCACCGCCTGTTCATGCCCTTCACACTGCAAATGCAGGCTGCTGTGCGCCGGCAAGCCCAGGCGCAGGCCATCGCGGGCCGCCCACGGTGAAGCGCGGTCGTCCTGGCGCTTTAGCGCAGGCTCGCTTTGCAGCCACGCCTCGGCGGCAGCTTCCCAGAAATGGGCCGGCAAAGTCTGAGGCGCAGGCAACAACACATCCTGGTGACGCGGAATGAACCCGGTGTCCAGCTCCGCCTCGGCAAACGCTGGGTGCGCCAGGATGCGGCGCAGGAAGGCAATATTGGTTTTCAGCCCGCCAATGGCGAACTCATCGAGCATCGCCAGCAGTCGCAGGCGCGCCTGTTCGCGGTCCTGGCCCCAGGCGATCAGCTTGCCCAGCATCGGGTCGTAGAACGGCGATACCACATCGCCCTCGCTGACGCCGCTGTCCACCCGGCGGCCTTCGCCCGGCGCCGACTCGCGGTACAGCGCCAGGGTGCCGGTGGCCGGGAGGAATTCGTTGGCCGGATCCTCCGCGTATAGCCGTACCTCGATGGCGTGGCCGATCAGCGGCACCTGCTCTTGAGTCAAAGGCAGCGGCTCGCCGCAGGCCACGCGGATCTGCCAGGCCACCAGGTCGAGCCCGGTGATGGCCTCTGTGACCGGATGCTCCACCTGCAGGCGGGTATTCATTTCCATGAAGAAGAACTCGCCACGGGCATCGAGCAGGAACTCGACAGTGCCGGCCCCCACGTAGCCGATGGCCTGGGCGGCGCGCACCGCGGCCTCGCCCATGGCCTTGCGCAGCTCGGGGGAGAGGCCCGGTGCCGGGGCTTCCTCGACCACCTTCTGGTGGCGACGCTGGATCGAGCAGTCGCGCTCGTTGAGGTACAGGCAGTGGCCGTGCTGGTCGGCGAACACCTGGATCTCCACGTGGCGCGGCTTGAGCACGTACTTCTCGACCAACATGCGCGCATCGCCGAACGAAGACTGCGCTTCACGTTGCGCCGAGCCCAGGGCGTCGGCCAGCTGGCATTCCTCCTCGACCACCTTCATGCCCTTGCCGCCGCCCCCGGCGCTGGCCTTGAGCAGCACCGGGTAACCGATGCGCTCGGCGGCGGCGCGGAAGGTCTCCAGGTCTTGGGCCTCGCCGTGGTAGCCCGGCACCAGCGGCACGCCGGCGGCCTCCATCAGCGCCTTGGCCGCCGACTTGCTGCCCATCGCATCGATGGCGCTGGCCGGTGGGCCAAGGAAGATCAGCCCGGCCTGTTCGATGGCGCGGGCAAAACCGGCGTTCTCCGAGAGGAAGCCATAGCCTGGGTGGATGGCTTGGGCGCCGCTGGCCTTGGCGGCGGCGAGCAGCTTGTCGATCACCAGGTAGCTGTCGGCGGCCTTGCTGCCACCGAGGTCGACACGGATGTCGGCCTCGCGGCTGTGCCGCGCGTCGCGGTCGGTGGCGCTGTGCACGGCCACGGTGGTCAGGCCCATGGCCTTGGCGGTGCGCATCACCCGGCAGGCGATTTCGCCGCGGTTGGCGACCAGCAGGGTGGTCAGCGTGGGTCGGCTCATGGGCGCGGTTCCTTGTTGTCTTGCCAGGCAGGGCGGCGTTTTTCCAGGAAGGCGCGCAGGCCCTCCTGGCCTTCGGCGCTGACGCGGATGCGGGCGATGGTGTTCTCGCAGTAGCGGCGCAGGGCCGGGCTCAGCTCACCGTCATCCACTTCGCGCAGCAGGTCCTTGGTGGCGCGCAGCGCCTGCGGGCTGTTCTGCAGCAGGTTGTCGACCCAGGCCTCGACCTGGGCGTCCAGTTCGGCGGCCGGGTACACCTCGGCCAGCAGGCCCAGGTCGCGGGCGCGCACGCCGCTGAAGCGCTCGGCGGTGAGGGCGTAGCGGCGGGCGGCGCGCTCGCCGATGGCCTTGACCACGAACGGGCAGATCACCGCCGGAGCCAGGCCGATGCGCACCTCCGACAGGCACAGTTGGGCGTCCTCGGCGCCGATGGCCATGTCGCAGCAACTGATCAGCCCCAGCGCGCCGCCGAAGGCCGCGCCTTGCACCACGGCCAGGGTCGGCGCCTTGAGCCGGTGCAGGGCGTACATCAGCTCGCCCAGCTCATGGGCGTCGTCCAGGTTGGTGTTGAAGTCCAGTTGCGCCGACTGCTGCATCCACGCCAGGTCGGCGCCGGCGCTGAAGTGCCGGCCACGGCCGCGCAGCACCACGAAGCGCAGGCCGCTATCCTCGCTTAGCTGGTCGAGGGCGACGATCAGTTCGCGGATCATCTGCGCGTTGAAGGCGTTGTTCTTGTCTTCCCGGCTCAGCCACAGGGTGGCGAAACCGCGAGGGTCCTTGACCAGTTCAAGGGTGGCGAATTCGCTCATGGGTCACATCCGGAATATGCCGAAGCGGCTCTGTTCGATCGGGGCGTTCAGCGCGGCGGACAGCGCCAGGCCGAGCACGTCGCGGGTCTGCGCCGGGTCGATGACACCGTCGTCCCACAGTCGGGCGCTTGAGTAGTAGGGGTGGCCCTGGCGCTCATACTGGTCGAGGATCGGCTGCTTGAGCTTCTTCTCGTCATCGGCGCTGAACACCTCGCCGCTGCGCTCGCTCTGCTCGCGCTTGACCTGGGCCAGCACGCCGGCCGCCTGTTCGGCGCCCATCACGCCGATGCGGGCGTTGGGCCACATCCACAGGAAGCGCGGGTCGTAGGCGCGGCCGCACATGCCGTAGTTGCCGGCGCCGAAGCTGCCGCCGATGATCACCGTGAACTTCGGTACCTGGGCGCAGGCCACTGCCGTCACCAGCTTGGCGCCGTGCTTGGCGATGCCGCCTTCCTCGTATTTTTTCCCAACCATGAAACCGGTGATGTTCTGCAGGAACAGCAGCGGGATGCCGCGCTGGCAGGCCAGTTCGATGAAGTGCGCGCCTTTTTGCGCGGCCTCGGCGAAGAGGATGCCGTTGTTGGCCAGGATCGCCACCGGGTAGCCGTGCAGGTGGGCGAAGCCGCACACCAGGGTGGTGCCGAACAGCGCCTTGAACTCATCGAACACCGAACCGTCGACCAGCCGCGCAATCACCTCGCGCACGTCGAACGGCTGCTTGGCGTCGGCGGGGACCACGCCGTACAGCTCTTCGGCGTTGTACAGCGGCGCGAGCGGTGCCTGGCATTGCAGCTTGCCCTGCTTGTGCCAGTTGAGATTGGCGACGCTGCGCCGGGCGATGGCCAGGGCGTGCTCGTCGTTGTCGGCATAGTGGTCGGCCACGCCGCTGGTGCGGCAGTGCACGTCGGCGCCGCCGAGGTCCTCGGCACTGACTACCTCGCCGGTCGCGGCTTTTACCAAAGGGGGGCCTGCGAGGAAGATGGTCGCCTGCTGGCGCACCATGATCGCTTCGTCGGCCATGGCTGGCACGTAGGCGCCACCGGCGGTGCACGAGCCCATCACCACGGCGATCTGCGGTATCCCCAGGGCGCTCATGTTGGCCTGGTTGAAGAAGATCCGCCCGAAGTGCTCGCGGTCGGGGAATACCTCGTCCTGGCGTGGCAGGTTGGCGCCGCCGGAGTCCACCAGGTAGATGCATGGCAGGCGGTTCTGCAGGGCGATGGTCTGGGCGCGCAGGTGCTTCTTCACCGTCAGCGGGTAGTAGGAGCCGCCTTTGACCGTGGCGTCGTTGGCCACGATCATGCACTCCACGCCTTCGACGCGGCCGATGCCGGCGATCACGCCCGCAGCCGGCACGTCTTCGCCGTACACCTCATGGGCGGCCAGCTGGCCGATCTCGAGGAACGCCGAGCCTGGGTCGAGCAGGCGGTCGATGCGCTCGCGAGGCAGCAGCTTGCCCCGCGAGGTATGCCGCTCCTGGGCCTTCGGCCCGCCGCCCTGACTGACCTGGGCGAGCAGGCCGCGCAGGGCCTGGACCTGTTCGAGCATGGCCGCGCTGTTGGCGGCGAACTCCGCCGAGCGCGGGTTGATCTGGGTATGCAGGGTAGCCATGTGCGCCCGTTCCTTGTGCTCAGCGGGTTTCGTTGAACAGTTCGCGGCCGATCAGCATCCGGCGAATTTCGCTGGTGCCGGCGCCAATCTCGTACAGCTTGGCGTCGCGCAACAGGCGGCCAGCCGGGAATTCATTGATGTAGCCGTTGCCGCCGAGGATCTGGATCGCTTCCAGGGCCATCTGCGTGGCGCGTTCGGCGGTGTAGAGGATGACCCCGGCGGCGTCCTTGCGGGTGGTCTCGGCGCGGTCGCAGGCCTGGGCCACGGCGTACAGGTAGGCGCGGCTGGCGTTGAGCTGGGTGTACATGTCGGCGATCTTGCCCTGGATCAGCTGGAACTCGCCGATGCTCTGGCCGAACTGCTTGCGGTCGTGGATGTAAGGCACCACCAGGTCCATGCAGCTCTGCATGATGCCGGTCGGGCCGCCGGACAGCACCACGCGCTCGTAGTCCAGGCCGCTCATCAGCACGCGCACGCCGCCGTTGAGCTGGCCGAGGATGTTTTCTTCCGGCACTTCGACGCCGTCGAAGAACAGCTCGCAGGTGTTGGAGCCGCGCATGCCGAGCTTGTCGAACTTGTTGCTGCGGCTGAAGCCTTTCCAGTCGCGCTCGACGATGAACGCGGTGATGCCGTGGGGGCCCTTGTCCAGGTCGGTCTTGGCGTAGATCACGTAGGTGTTGGCGTCGGGGCCGTTGGTGATCCAGGTCTTGCTGCCGTTGAGCACGTAGCGGTCGCCGCGTTTTTCGGCGCGCAGTTTCATCGACACCACGTCGGAGCCGGCGTTGGGCTCGCTCATGGCCAGGGCGCCGATGTGCTCGCCGCTGATCAGCTTGGGCAGGTACTTGAGCTTCTGCTCGTGGCTGCCGTTGCGGTTGATCTGGTTGACGCACAGGTTGGAGTGGGCGCCGTAGGACAGGGCCACTGACGCCGAGCCCCGGCTGATCTCTTCCATCGACACCACGTGGGCCAGGTAGCCCAGGCCGGCGCCGCCGTATTCTTCGGGCACGGTGATGCCCAGCAGGCCCATGTCGCCGAACTTGCGCCACATGTCGGCGGGGAACAGGTTGTCGTGGTCGATCTGCGCGGCGCGCGGCGCCAGCTCGGCGGCAACGAAGGTGTGCACCTGGTCGCGGAGCATGTCGATGGTCTCGCCCAGGGCGAAGTTCAGGCTGGGGTAATGCATGTGGGCACCTTCTTGTTCTTGAAATTTGGGTACCACGGCGACCTTGCGGAAACGGAGTTGTGGGAGCGGGCTTGCCCCGCGATGCCCGTCAGAGCGGCCAGCTGTGTTGCCTGGTCCGGCCTCATCGCGGGGCAAGCCCGCTCCCACAACCGCGCTCCCGTCCGGTCGTCGTGATGCGTGGTTGACGTTAACGTAAACCTGCCTTCCGGGGCTGTCAATCGGATCATCACCTTTACGTAAACGTAAATCTGCGCCAGAGTATTCGCCGCCTGCTTCAGTCATGCCCAGAACAACCACAAGAAGGGATCACCATGCCTCAACCAAGCTATACCCGCGGCCGTCAAGACCACCCCTTGCTGACCCTGACCATCGGCCAGGCCTTCGATGCCACCGTCGCCCGCCACGGCGAGCGCGAGGCGCTGGTGGTGCGCCACCAGGGGCTGCGCTACAGCTGGCGCGAGCTCGCCGCCGAGGTCGATGTGCAGGCCCAGGCCTTGATGGCGCTGGGGGTGGAGGTGGGCGAGCGGGTTGGCATCTGGGCGCCCAACTGCGCCCAGTGGTGCATCCTGCAACTGGCCACGGCCAAGGTCGGCGCGATCCTGGTCAACATCAACCCGGCCTACCGGGTGGGCGAGCTGGAGTACGTGCTGCGCCAGTCCGGCTGCCGCTGGCTGGTGTGCGCCGATGCCTTCAAGACTTCCGACTACCACGCGATGGTGCAGGAACTGGTGCCGGAGCTGGCGACCCACGCATTGGGCGAATTGGCCAGCGAACGACTGCCCGACCTGCGTGGCGTGATCAGCCTGGCCGCCGAGCCGCCCTCGGGCTTCCTGCCCTGGGCCGCGCTGGCCGGGCGGGCAGGGGCGGTCGAGGTTGAGACCTACCAGGCGCGGCAACAGGGCCTGCAGTTCGACCAGCCAGTGAACATCCAGTACACCTCCGGCACCACCGGCGCGCCCAAGGGCGCGACCCTGAGCCACTACAACATCCTCAACAACGGCTACATGGTCGGCCAGAGCCTGGGCCTGAGCGAGCGCGACCGCATGGTGATCCCGGTGCCGCTGTACCACTGCTTCGGCATGGTCATGGCCAACCTCGGCTGCATCACCCACGGCAGCACCATGATCTACCCCAACGATGCCTTCGACCCGGAGCTCACCCTGCGTGCCGTGGCCGAGGAGCGCGCCAGCATCCTCTATGGCGTGCCGACCATGTTCATCGCCATGCTCGACCACCCCGCACGCACGCAACTGGACCTGTCCACCCTGCGCAGCGGCATCATGGCCGGCGCCACCTGCCCGATCGAGGTGATGCGCAAGGTGATCGACCAGTTGCACATGGCCGAGGTGCAGATCGCCTACGGCATGACCGAGACCAGCCCGGTGTCGCTGCAGACCGGTCCCGACGATGGCCTGGAGCTGCGCGTGACCACCGTGGGCCGTACCCATCCGCACCTGGAGACCAAGCTGGTGGACGCCGACGGGCGCATCGTCGCACAGGGTGAGATCGGCGAGCTGTGCACTCGTGGTTACAGCGTGATGCTTGGTTACTGGGACAACCTGCAGGCCACCCATGACGCCATCGACCCGGCCGGCTGGATGCACAGCGGCGACCTGGCGGTGATGGACGACGAGGGTTATGTACGCATTGTCGGGCGCAACAAGGACATGATCATTCGCGGCGGCGAGAACATCTATCCGCGCGAGCTGGAGGAGTTCTTCCATACCCATCCGGCCGTGGCCGAGGCGCAGGTGGTGGGGATTCCGTGCAGCAAGTACGGCGAGGAGGTGGTGGCGTGGATTCGCCTGCACCCTGGGCACCATGCCACGGCCGAGGAATTGCAGCAGTGGTGCAAGGCGCGATTGGCGCATTTCAAGACACCGCGGCATTTCCGCTTCGTCGAAGAGTTTCCGATGACGGTGACGGGGAAGGTGCAGAAGTTTCGCATGCGCGAGATCAGTGTGGAGGAGCTGGGGGGTTAGCCATGGTCGTGTAGACCAGCTCGACCAGTTCGGCGAAGGTGGTATAGGTACGCAGGGGCTCGGCGATGAAGATGCCGAAGGTTTCCTCCATGATCGCCTGCAGCTCCATCAGGTCGAAGCTGTCGGCGCCCAGCTCGTCCAGGGAGATGTCGGGGCGGATCTGGTGCAGGCTCTGCTCCAGGAAGCTTGCGAGGATCCATTGCAGGTGGAAGGCGATGTAGAGGCGTGAGTGCATGCCGGAAGGATCGTCAGAGAGTGAGGCTTCTCTGTACGTGGCTTTGCGGGCAGGTGCTACTGGTAGAAATGCCAGGTGCGGTTGAGCCAGGTTTTGTGCTGTGAATGCCGGCCCCGCGACGAGGCCGGCCAAGGCGTTCAGATTTGCGCAGCCTTGTCTATCCTCAAGCTTTCACCGGCGGCTCCTGGCTTGGCGGGTCGCCCACGGTCGGCGGCACGGTCGGCTTGATCGGCAGCTCGTCCGGGTCCTCCTCGGGCACCGGCGGCGGCAAGGTCGGGTCGTCGATGTTCGGGTCGGGTGTCTCCGGTGGAATGGGAATGTTCATGGGCCTGGCCTCGCGGGATGAATGAAGAGGTGTCGCAGGCTTTGACCCAAGCCTGCGCCCTGCGCTCATTTTTTTTGAACCCTCGCGCTTGCGCACGGCTCTGAACCCTTACCGCCACCAGCCCAGGGGAGCAAGGTCGATGTCTGGTAACGAGCCGTTCGAAAGCGTGCCGATGGCAGGTGATCACCCGGACCAGGCCATCAGCCTGTCCCAGGCCCTGCTGGCGCCGCGCATCGTGATCGAGGACGCAAGCCCGGTGCTCGACGGCGGCACCTTCGCCGCCAAGGCCGTGCGCGGTCACAAGGTTGAAGTGGGCGCCAAGGTCTACACCGACGGTCATGACCGCCTGGCCGTGACCCTGCACTGGCGCCAGGCCCACAGCCGGCGCTGGCACTGCGTGGCCATGCATTCGCCGGGCAACGACCTGTGGCTGGCCGAATTCACGCCTGCCGAGCTGGGCCTCCATCTGTTCAGCATCGAGGCCTGGATCGACCCTTGGGCGACCTATTGCCACGACCTGGAGAAGAAATACGCTGCCGGCGTGGAGGTGAAGCTGGAGCTGGAGGAGGGCCGCCTGCTGCTGGGCAAGGGCATCGAACGCAGCGACGGACTGCTGCGCGAGCAACTGGCGCAGCTGCAGCAGCGCTTGCCGGGATTGCCGGTGGAAGAACAGGTGAAGACGTTGCTGCACCCTGAGGCCGCCCGTTTGATGGGGGAGGCCGAGCACCGCAGCTACCTCACCCGCAGCCGCGAATTCCCGCTGGACGTGGACCGCGAGGCGGCCCAGTTTGCCAGCTGGTATGAGCTGTTCCCGCGCTCGGTCACCGACGACCCCGAACGCCACGGCACCTTCGATGACGTGCACCAGCGCCTGCCGATGATCCGCGACATGGGCTTCGACGTGCTGTACTTCCCGCCGATCCACCCCATCGGCATGAAGCACCGCAAAGGCCGCAACAACGCCTTGCAGGCCGAGCCCGGCGACCCCGGCAGCCCTTATGCCATCGGCAGCCCCGAAGGCGGGCACGACGCCATCCACCCGCAGCTGGGCAGCCGCGAGGACTTCCGCCGACTGGTCGCCGCCGCCGCCGAGCATGGCCTGGAGATCGCCCTGGACTTCGCCATCCAGTGCTCCCAGGACCACCCCTGGCTGCAGGAGCACCCCGGCTGGTTCAGCTGGCGCCCCGACGGCAGTATCCGCTACGCGGAAAACCCGCCGAAGAAATACCAGGACATCGTCAACGTCGACTTCTACGCCCCCGAGGCGGTGCCGAGCCTGTGGCTGGCGCTGCGCGACGTGGTGGTCGGCTGGGTCGAGGAGGGGGTGAAGACCTTCCGCGTCGATAACCCGCACACCAAGCCGCTGCCGTTCTGGCAATGGCTGATCGGCAATGTGCGCAGCCAGCACCCCGAGGTGATCTTCCTCGCCGAAGCGTTCACCCGCCCGGCGATGATGGCGCGCCTGGGCAAGGTCGGCTACGCGCAGAGCTACACGTACTTCACCTGGCGCAATACCAAGCAGGAGCTGCGCGACTACTTCGAGGAGCTCAACCAGCCGCCGTGGAGCCAGTGCTACCGACCCAATTTCTTCGTCAACACCCCGGACATCAACCCCTTCTTCCTGCAGACCTCCGGAAGGGCGGGCTTTCTGATCCGTGCGGCGCTGGCGACCATGGGTTCGGGATTGTGGGGCATGTACTCGGGCTTCGAGCTGTGCGAGGGCACGCCGCTGCCGGGCAAGGAGGAGTACCTGGACTCGGAGAAATACGAGATCCGCCCCCGGGACTTCACCCAGCCTGGCAACATCGTCGCCGAGATCGCCCAGCTCAACCGCATCCGCCGGCACAACCGCGCCCTGCAGACCCACCTGGGGGTGGTGTTCCTCAACTGCTGGAACGACAACATTCTCTACTTCGCCAAGCGCACCCCCGAGCGCGACAACTTCATCCTCGTGGCCATCAGCCTCGACCCGCACAACGCCCAGGAGGCCAGCTTTGAGTTGCCACTGTGGGAGCTGGGGCTGGACGACAGCGCCGACACCCAAGGGGAAGACCTGATGAATGGCCAGCGCTGGACCTGGCATGGCAAGACCCAGTGGATGCGCATCGAGCCTTGGCACCAGCCGTTCGGTATCTGGCGCATCGAGAAATCGCGCTAGCCCGCGATGGGCTTCAAGCTGAACCCTCGGACACAAAGGAGTCCCCAATGGCCAAGCGTTCCCGCCCGGCAGCCTTCATCGACGATCCGCTGTGGTACAAGGACGCGGTGATCTACCAACTGCACGTGAAATCGTTCTTCGATGCGAACAACGACGGCATCGGCGATTTCGCAGGTCTGATCGGCAAGCTCGACTACATCGCGGAACTTGGCGTCAACACCCTCTGGCTGCTGCCGTTCTACCCCTCGCCACGGCGCGACGATGGCTACGACATAGCCGAGTACAAGGCCGTGCACCCGGACTACGGCAGCATGGCCGACGCCAGGCGCTTCATCGCCGAGGCGCACAAGCGCGGCCTGCGGGTGATCACCGAGCTGGTCATCAACCACACCTCCGACCAGCACCCCTGGTTCCAGCGCGCCCGGCATGCCAAGCCCGGCAGCAAGGCCCGGGACTTCTACGTGTGGTCGGACGATGACCAGAAGTACGACGGCACGCGGATCATCTTCCTCGATACCGAGAAGTCCAACTGGACCTGGGACCCGGTGGCCGGCCAGTACTTCTGGCACCGCTTCTACTCGCACCAGCCGGACCTCAACTTCGACAACCCGCAGGTGCTCAAGGCCGTCATCGGGGTGATGCGCTTCTGGCTCGACATCGGCGTCGACGGCCTGCGCCTGGACGCCATTCCCTACCTCATCGAGCGCGACGGCACCAACAACGAGAACCTCCCCGAGACCCATGTGGTGCTCAAGGCGATCCGCGCCGAAATCGATGCCAACTACCCCGACCGCATGCTCCTGGCCGAGGCCAACCAGTGGCCCGAGGACACCCGCCCGTACTTCGGCGAGGGCGACGGCGACGAATGCCACATGGCCTTCCACTTCCCGTTGATGCCGCGCATGTACATGGCCCTGGCCATGGAAGACCGCTTCCCGATCACCGACATCCTGCGCCAGACCCCGGAGATCCCGGCCAACTGCCAGTGGGCGATCTTCCTGCGCAACCACGATGAGCTGACCCTGGAGATGGTCACCGACCGCGAGCGCGACTATCTGTGGAACTACTACGCCGAGGACCGCCGCGCCCGCATCAACTTAGGGATTCGCCGGCGCCTGGCGCCGCTGCTGCAGCGCGACCGGCGGCGTATCGAGCTGCTCACCAGCCTGCTGCTGTCGATGCCCGGCACGCCGACGCTGTACTACGGTGACGAACTGGGCATGGGCGACAACATCTACCTGGGCGACCGCGATGGCGTGCGCACCCCCATGCAATGGTCGCCGGATCGCAACGGCGGCTTCTCGCGGGCCGAGCCGCAGCGTCTGGTGCTGCCGCCGATCATGGATCCGCTGTACGGCTACCAGACGATCAACGTCGAGGCCCAGGCCCACGACCCGCATTCGCTGCTCAACTGGAACCGTCGGCTGCTGGCGGTGCGCAAGCAGCAGAAGGCCTTCGGCCGCGGCAGCCTGAAGATGCTCACGCCGAGCAACCGGCGGGTGCTGGCCTACATCCGCGAGTACACCGATGCCGAGGGCAATGTCGAGATCGTGCTGTGCGTGGCCAACGTCTCGCGGGCCGCCCAGGCCGCCGAGCTGGAATTGTCGCAGTACGCCGACAAGGTGCCGGTGGAGATGCTCGGCGGCAGCGCCTTCCCCCCCATCGGCCAGCTGCCGTTCCTGCTGACGTTGCCACCCTACGGCTTCTACTGGTTCCTGCTGGCCAGCCACGACCGCATGCCCAGCTGGCATATCCAGCCCAGCGAGGGCCTGCCCGAGCTGACCACCCTGGTGTTGCGCAAGCGCATGGAGGAGCTGCTCGAATCACCGGCCCGCGAGACGTTGCAGGCGGCGATCCTGCCACAGTACCTGCCCAAGCGCCGCTGGTTCGCTGGCAAGGAAGGGCCGATCGACCAGGTCCGCCTGCGCTACGGTGTGCGCATGGCCACCCCGGCGTTGCCGGTGCTGCTTGGCGAGCTGGAGGTGTACAGCGAGGGCGTGGTCACCCACTACCAGCTGCCCTTCGGATTGTTGCCGGAGGAGCAGATCAATGCCGCGCTGCCCCAGCAGCTGGCGCTGTCGCGGGTGCGCCGTGGCCGTCAGGTGGGGTTGATCACCGATGCTTTCGTGCTCGAGCCCTTTATTCGCGCCGTGCTCCAGGGCTGCCAGGATGGCCTGCGGCTGGCCTGTGGCGAGGACCTGGGCGAGTTGCGCTTCCACAGCACCGAACAGTTGGCTGCGTTGCAGCTCGATGAGCACAGCGAGGTGCGCTACCTGAGCGCCGAGCAGTCCAACAGCTCGGTGGTGGTCGGCGGCAGCCTGGTGCTCAAGTTGATCCGTCGGGTCAATCCGGGCATCCACCCGGAGCTGGAGATGAGCGCCTACCTGACCGCCGCCGGCTTTGCCAACATCTCGCCGCTGCTGGCCTGGGTCAGCCGCGAGGACGACAGCGAGCAGCCGCATCTGCTGATGATCGCCCAGGGCTACCTGAGCAATCAGGGCGACGCCTGGGATTGGACGCAGAACACCCTGGAACGGGCGATCCGCGACCAGATGGAGCCCACCAGCGTCGAGCAGGAGGCGCACACCGATGCCCTGGCCGAGCTGACCGGCTTTGCCGCCTTGCTTGGCCAGCGCCTGGGCGAGATGCACCTGTTGCTGGCCGCGCCGAGCGACGACGAAGCGTTCCGTTCACGCCCGAGCGACGCCCGCGACAGCGAGCGTTGGAGCCGCCAGATCAGTGCCGAACTGAGCCATGCCCTCGACTTGCTCGCCCAGCACCGTGACACCCTGGACAGCGACAGCCAGGCCCTGGTCGACGACCTGCAGCAACAGCGCGAAGGCCTGCAGCAGCATGTCGACAATCTCGCACACCAGGCCCAGGGCGGGCTGCTGATGCGGGTGCACGGCGACCTGCACCTGGGCCAGGTGCTGGTGGTGCAGGGCGACGCCTACCTGATCGATTTCGAGGGCGAGCCGGCGCGACCGCTGGATGAACGCAGGGCCAAACACAGCCCGTACAAGGATGTCAGCGGTGTGCTGCGATCCTTCGACTATGCTGCTGCGATGATCCTGCGCAGCGCCTCGGCGGTAGACCTCTCCGAGGCGGCGCGCCAGGCCCGGCAGCGGGTCGCCCGGCAGTACCTGCACCAGTCGCGCCATGCCTTCGTCGAAGCCTACGGGTTGGCCACCGCCGCCATGCCCCACGCCTGGCAGCAGGCCGAGGGCGAGCGCGCCGCGCTGGAGCTGTTCTGCCTGGAGAAGGCCGCCTACGAAATTACCTATGAAGCCGAGAACCGGCCAAGTTGGCTGGCCGTGCCTTTGCATGGCCTGCATGGACTGATCAGTACCTGGGGAGAGTCATAGATGAATGCAACCACGCGTGACAACGGCGGCCTTCGGCAACGGGACCTCGATGCCCTGGCCCGCGCCGAGCACGCCGACCCGTTCGCCGTACTCGGCCCGCACCCCGATGGTGCGGGCGGCCAGTTCATCCGGGCCTTCCTGCCCAGTGCCCTGAGCGTGCGCGTGCTGGCCCGCGACGACGGCAGGGTACTCGCCGAGATGCGCCAGGGCGGCGTGCCCGGTCTGTACACCGCGCACCTGGACCAGGCGGTCCCCTACCTGCTGCAGATCGGTTGGGCCGGTGGCGAGCAGGTCACCGAGGACCCCTACAGCTTCGGCCCGCAGTTGGGCGAGATGGACATGTACCTGTTTGCCGAGGGCAACCACCGCGACCTGCCCGGGCGTTTCGGCGCCCAGCCGATTGAGGTGGATGGGGTCGCCGGCGTGTGCTTTTCGGTATGGGCGCCGAATGCCCGGCGGGTGTCGGTGGTGGGCGAATTCAACAACTGGGATGGCCGCCGCCACCCCATGCGCCTGCGCCATGGCGCCGGGGTGTGGGAGCTGTTCGTGCCGCGCCTTGGCGTGGGCGAGACCTACAAGTTCGAAGTGCTCGGCCATGATGGCGTGCTGCCCCTCAAGGCCGACCCCCTGGCCCGCGCCACCGAACTGCCGCCGAGCACCGCCTCCAAGGTGGCCGGCGCCCTGGCCCATGAATGGCGCGATGGCCAGTGGCTGGAACACAGGGCCCAGCGCCACGCCTACAGCGCGCCGCTGTCGATCTACGAGCTGCACGTCGGCTCCTGGCGCTGCGAGCTGGACGATGCCGGCGAAGTCGCCCGTTACTACAACTGGCGCGAACTGGCCGAGCGCCTGGTGCCATATGTGCAGGAGCTGGGTTTCACCCATATCGAGCTGATGCCGATCATGGAGCACCCCTTCGGCGGCTCGTGGGGCTACCAGCCGCTGTCGCTGTTCGCGCCGACCTCACGCTATGGCAGCGCCGAGGACTTCGCCTTCTTCGTCGATGCCTGCCACCAGGGCGGCATCGGTGTGCTGCTGGACTGGGTGCCGGCGCACTTCCCCACCGACGAGCATGGCCTGGCGCGTTTCGACGGCACAGCCCTGTACGAATACGAAAACCCGCTGGAAGGCTTTCACCAGGACTGGAACACGCTGATCTACAACCTCGGCCGCAACGAGGTGCGCGGATTCATGCTGGCCTCGGCGCTGCACTGGCTCAAGCACTTCCACATCGATGGTCTGCGCGTGGACGCGGTGGCCTCGATGCTCTACCGCGACTATTCGCGCAAGGCCGGTGAATGGGTGCCCAACCGCCACGGCGGGCGCGAGAACCTCGAGGCCATCGACTTCATCCGCCATCTCAACAACGTCGCCGCACATGAAGCGCCGGGCGCGCTGATCATCGCCGAGGAGTCCACCGCCTGGCCCGGCGTCAGCCAGCCGGTACAGCAGGGCGGCCTGGGCTTTGCCTACAAGTGGAACATGGGCTGGATGCACGACACCCTGCACTACATCCAGAACGACCCGATCCACCGCACCTATCACCATAACGAGATGAGCTTCGGGCTGATCTACGCCTATTCCGAGCATTTCATCCTGCCCATTTCCCACGACGAAGTGGTGCACGGCAAGCATTCGCTTATCGACAAGATGCCCGGCGATCGCTGGCAGAAATTCGCCAACCTGCGCGCTTACCTGGCGTTCATGTGGACCCATCCGGGCAAGAAGCTGCTGTTCATGGGCTGCGAGTTCGGCCAGTGGCGCGAGTGGAACCACGACCAGCAGCTGGACTGGTACCTGCTGCAGTACTCCGAGCACCAGGGCGTGCAGAAACTGGTGGCCGACCTCAACCGCCTGTACCGCGAACTGCCCGCGCTGCACGAGCAGGACTGCCAGCCCCAGGGTTTCCAGTGGCTGATCGGCGACGATGCGCACAACAGCGTGTATGCCTGGTTGCGCTGGAGCAGCCAGGGCGAGCCGCTGCTGGTGGTGGCCAACTTCACCCCGGTGCCGCGGGAGGGCTACCGCATCGGCGTGCCGTTTGGTGAGCACTGGGTGGAACTGCTCAACAGCGACGCCGAGCTGTATGCCGGGTCGAACGTGGGCAATCTCGGGGCGGTGGTGGCCGATGAGGTCGCCAGCCATGGCCAGCCATTGTCGCTGGCGCTGAACCTGCCGCCGCTGGGGGTATTGGTGATGAAGCCGGCCTGATGTGTCGACTGTCCTGGCCTCATCGCCGGCAAGCCGGCTCCCACAGAGTGCCATCCCTGTGGGAGCCGGCTTGCCGGCGATGAGGCCGAGCCTGCTTACCAGCGCATCCTGACCCCCAGGCTGCCGATCAGCCCATTGAGGTCATTGTCATCCACATCGGAGCTGTAGTCGGCGCTGACGAACAGCGCCACGTTCGGCGTCACCCGGGCCACCAGGCCCAACCCCAGTTCCACTGTGGCGGCGCTGCGCGAGCTGGAGATCTTGTCCACCTGGTCCAGCTTCACCGGGTCGGCGTTGCTGAAGTCGTACCAGACGTTGGTGCGCACATAGGGTTCGATGGGCATGCCACGCACCTCGTAGCGCGCCGACAGCTTGGCGCCGACCCGGCCGCTCCAGCTGGGTTGGCTGTCAAAGGCCTGCAGGGTCTCTTCCTGCACCTGGCTGCCGGGGAAGAACTGCTGGTTGATCAACTGCGCCTGGGGCTCGATCACCCAGCCGGCGCCCAGGCCAATGGGGTAGCCGCCCTCCACCGAGAAGGTCATCGCGTGGCCACTGTCGTCAAGGCGCTGGCCGGCCTGGGAACGGCCGTTGACGTCGATGCGCGTGCCCATGGCCACAGCGTCCACGTGCCAGCCCTGTTCGTGGGTCATGCTCCAGTACACGCCCAGGCTCTCGCCGCTGAGGTTGACCGCGTCGCGCTGCTTGTCGCCGAGCAGCGGGCGCATGCCATTGAAGCTGCTCTGCAGGTTGTTGTGGCCGACGAAGATGCCGGCGCGGTGCACGTTGCCGGCGCTGGTTTCACGCACGAACAGGTCCGGGCCGATCATCATCTGCTGGCTCGGCGCCTCCACCTGCGCCGGTGGCTGGGCGCCCGGGCGCGGCGCGCCGGGGAAGAACTGCGCCCACTGGCTGGCAATATGATCGCTGTCGGGCTGGCCGTGGCGCTCACCCATGCGCTCGGAAAAGGCGCTGAGCATGCCCTGGCTCAGGCCGCTGGCGCTGACTGGATCGAGCGATAGTCGCGGCACCTCGGGTTGCGCCAGGAAGGGGGCGAAGGGCTCGCCCTCCTGCAGTTCGAACGCGAAGGTTTCCACCGGGGTTGCCAGGAGCAGCGACGTGGAAACCGCACAGAAAAAAGCGTCGAAGCGCGAGGGATTCGAGGTGCTTTTCATGGCGGATCTCCTGTTGTGTGTGAAGTGAACAGCCCGATACCTGGCCTGATGTCACGAGCTGTACGACAAGAACAGGGGCGACCCAAACCAGCGCGCCAGCCTCTTGGAACGCGCACGAGGGCGCGAGCTAGAGGCCCGGCACGAGATTTTCCATCTGGTGATTACTGTTCAGCTAAGGAGAGGACGGCGCTTGCGTCAAGAAAGCGTGAAATGATCGCGAAATGCCTGTTTGGATACACAAGTTATTGAATCAATTGGAAATTGATTCACGCATATCGACAATGGTGATTTGCCGCCACGCCGCTATGCCGAATCGTTGCTACAAGCGTACCTCCACCGCCAGCGGCAAGTGATCGGACAGGTGGGTCCAGGGCTTGTTGCCGAGGATTCTCGGCGCGTGGCTGTCGGCATTGCGCAGGTACACGCGGTCCAGGCGCAACAGGGGCAGGCGGGCGGGGTAGGTGCGGGCGAGCAAGCCATGATGGCGCTCGAAGGCCTCGTGCAGGTCGCGGTGCAGGCGCAGGGTGCGGTTGCCGCGCAGCCGCCAGTCGTTGAAGTCGCCGGCGATGATCACCGGGGCGTCGGCGGGCAGGGCGTCGAGCAACTGGCGCAGCAGGTGCAGCTGCTGCTGCCGGTGCCGCTCGAGCAATGACAGGTGCACGCAGATGGCATGCACCTGCTGCTGGCCGGGGACGTCCAGTACGCAGTGCAACAGGCCGCGGCGCTCGGGGCCGGTGATCGACACGTCGAGGTTGCGGTGCTCGATGATCGGGTATTTGGACAGCAGCGCGTTGCCGTGGTGGCCGTCGGGGTAGACCGCGTTGCGGCCGTAGGCGAAGTCGCTCCACATGCTGTCGGCGAGGAATTCGTACTGCGAAGTCTGGGGCCAGCCGGGGTAGCGCGCGGCGTGGCGGTCGTGGCTGCCGAGCACCTCCTGGAGGAACACGACATCGGCCCCGGTGCTGCGCACCGCCTCGCGCAGCTCCGGCAGGATGAAGCGTCGGTTGAAGGCGGTGAAGCCCTTGTGGGTGTTGACCGTCAGCACCTTCACCCGGTGCACGGCCGGGGCCTGGCTGACGCTGGCGAAACCTGGACTGCTCACGACGGCTCCTGTTGACACGTCCCTGTAGGAGCGGATTCATCCGCGATCACCCGCGAAGCGGGTGCCCTGCATCGCGGCGTCTGGATCGCGGCTAAAGCCGCTCCTACAGGGGGCAGCGTTGGCGATCAAAGCTACAGTGTAGGACCTAAAAGGCCCATTGCAGGTTCAGTCCTCCTCCCGCTGCAACACCATCAGCAGCAACGACCGCCCCTTGACCTCGAACACCGTATCGAACGCCAGATGCTGCGCCTTGCGCAGCTCGGGCCGGTCGGTGTCGACCAGGCAGCTCCAGTAGTCGCCCTCCGGCACCGCCGGCAGGGTGAAGGGCACCACGTCGTGGTAGGCGTTGACGATCAGCAGCATGGTCGCCTCGGCGCCGGGCCGGGCGATGCCGCTGATCTGGGCGCGGCCATCCATCAGCATGCCCAGGCAACGCCCGTGCGGATCTTCCCACTGCTCGACGGTCATCTCGCTGGCGTCCGGGGCCAGCCAGGTGACGTCCTTGACCCCGATCGCCTCGTTGTAGTCGCCGACCAGGAAGCGCGAGCGGCGCAGGATCGGATAGGCCAGGCGCAGCCGGGTCAGGCGCTTGACGAAGGCCATCAGCGCCTGGCCGTCCTCGTCCAGGTCCCAGTTCACCCAGCCGATCTCGCTGTCCTGGCAGTAGGCGTTGTTGTTGCCGTGCTGGGTGCGGCTGAACTCGTCGCCGGCGACGATCATCGGCGTGCCCTGGGCCAGCAGCAGGGTGGCGAAGTAGTTGCGCATCTGGCGCATGCGCAGGGCGTTGATCGCCGGGTCGTCGGTGGGGCCTTCGACGCCGCAGTTCCACGACAGGTTGTTGTCGGTGCCGTCCTGGTTGTTCTCGTCGTTGTCCTCGTTGTGCTTGTCGTTGTACGACACCAGGTCGCGCAGGGTGAAGCCGTCGTGGGCGGTGACGAAGTTGACCGAGGCGTAGGGGCGCCGGCCGCGGTTGTTGAACAGGTCGCCCGAGGCGGTGATGCGCGCGGCAAAGTCGGCGAGCATGCCTTCATCGCCTTTCCAGAAGCTGCGCACGGTGTCGCGGAAGCGGTCGTTCCATTCCGCCCAGCCCGGGGCGAAATTGCCCACCTGGTAGCCGCCTGGGCCACAGTCCCAGGGCTCGGCGATCAGCTTGACCTGGCTAAGCATCGGGTCCTGGCGGCAGGCCACGAGGAAGCCGTGGCGCTCGCTGTAGCCGTCGTGGTAGCGGCCGAGAATGGTCGCCAGGTCGAAGCGGAAACCGTCGACATGCATCTCGCCGGCCCAGTAGCGCAACGAGTCGGTGACCAGCTGCAGCACGCAGGGGTGGCTCAGGTCGAGAGTGTTGCCGGTGCCGGAGTCGTTGATGTAGAAGCGCTTGTCGTCAGGCATCAGGCGGTAGTACGAGGCGTTGTCGATACCGCGCATCGACAGCGTCGGGCCGCGCTCGTTGCCTTCGGCGGTGTGGTTGTAGACCACGTCGAGGATCACCTCCAGGCCTGCGTCGTGCAGGTGCGCGACCATCTCCTTGAACTCGGCGATCTTGCCGCTGGCCAGGTAGCGCGGGTGGGGGGCGAAGAAGGCGATGCTGTTGTAGCCCCAATAGTTGTTCAGGCCCTTGTCCAGCAGGTGCTGGTCGTTGACGAAGGCGTGGATCGGCAGCAGCTCGATGCTCGACACGCCCAGCTCCTTGATATGGCCCAGCAGCTCGTCGTTGGCCAGGCCTGCGAAGGTGCCGCGCAGGTGCTCGGGCACCGCCGGGTGGCGCATGCTGATGCCGCGGGTGTGGGCCTCGTAGAGGATGGTGCGCTCCCACGGGATCGACACGCGCTGGTCGCGGCCCCAGGTGAAGGCCGGGTCGATGACCTTGCACTTGGGCACGAACGCCGCGCTGTCACGCTCGTCGAACGACAGGTCGCCGTCGGGGTGGCCGATGGTGTAGCCGAACAGTGCCTCGGACCATTTCAGCGTGCCCACCAATTGCTTGGCGTAGGGGTCGATCAGCAGCTTGTTGGGGTTGAAGCGGTGGCCGTTCTCGGGCTCGTAGGGGCCGTGTACCCGGTAGCCGTAGACCAGGCCCGGGTGGGCGTCGGGCAGGTAGCCGTGGTAGATCTCGTCGGTGTACTCGGGCAGCTCGATGCGCTCGATTTCGGTCTCGCCCGTGGCGTCGAACAGGCACAGCTCGACCTTGGTGGCGTTGGCCGAGAACAGGGCGAAGTTGACCCCAAGGCCGTCCCAGGTGGCGCCGAGGGGGAAGGGCAGGCCTTCGCGAATGCGCGACGGGGCGACGGAGCGGGTTTTCTTCGGGGTGCGGGGGCTCATGGCGGTCCTCATGGTCCGGGGGGAGGGGCTATCGCGAGGCAAGCCCGCTCACACCCACGTGCACTCAGTGACTGAGGCGTGGGAGCGGCGGTGCGCCGATGCGACTTGCCCCGCGATAAGGCCGGTACAGGCTTGCAAAAGGCTCAACCAGCGGCAGGTTTCTTCGCCGCACGCGGTTTTTTAGCCGCCGCAGCCGGCTTCACGCCCGGCAACGCCGCCACCTTGGGGTCAGCCGGTGGCTTGGGCTTGGCCGCTGCCTTCTTGCGTGGTGGCGCCTTGGGGGCCAGCGCCTCGGCCTCGGCCAGCTTGCGCGCCTTGTCCCAATGCTCCGCCTCGCGCCCCTCGGGCTTACCCTCCGACTCCCAGATCTGATACGCGAACTCGCGAATACGCTTTTCATCGACACTCATCACGACGCTCCTGAATACAGTTAGGCATGATCAATCAACACATTGACCGGAAACTCTGCCAGCACGGTGCTCAACATCAGCTCCCTTGAAGGGGTGACAGCACCGCCGCCGAAAAGTCCCGAACAGTTGGCAGGCGACAAGGCAAACGGCAGTACAAGCCGGGTATCGTCCCAGTTCTGTGCCGGGATCAACGGGGTGGCGGCCGGGCCCAGCAGGGCGCTGGCCAACCGTGGCACGACAATGATGGCGCGTTCGCCCTGGCCCAGGCGGGCAAAGGCCAGCACCTGGTCGGCGTGGCGGCCCTGCGCGGTCAGTGGCAGATAGGCGCCGCGCTGGAACAGCTCGGGATGGGCCTGGCGGGCGTCCAGCACGCGGGCCACCAGGGCCTGCTTGATGCGGCCATCGCGCCAGTGGGCGAGCAGCTCGGCGAGTGGCGTGCCGTCGTCGAGGCTGGCGCGCCTGGCCGGGTAGTCCACCGGGCGGCGGTTGTCCGGGTCGACCAGCGAGAGGTCCCAGTACTCGTTGCCCTGGTACAGGTCCGGCACGCCGGGGGTGGTCATGCGCAGCAGGCACTGCGCCAGGCCGTTCAAGGCGCCGGGGCAGGCCAGGCGCTGCGCGGTCTCATGCAGGGACTGGCGCAGCTGCTGGTTTTCCCCGTCCAGCAGCAGGCCGTCGACGTAGGCCGCGCAAGCACGCTCGTAGCGTTCGTTGGGGGCCGCCCAGCTACTGCGCAGCTTGGCTTCGCGCAGGGCCTTGCATTGCCATTGGCGAAGGCGTTCGGCGTAGCGTTTCAGGGCTTGCGGGTCATGCAGGTCGAGGTCCAGCGGCCAGCTGCCGAGCAGCGTCTGCAACAGCAGCAGCTCGTCGCCGGGGCTTGGCGCCCGCCCATCGTCCAGTTCCTCACGCAACGGCGCGGCAAGCTCGCGCCAGTGCTCGACACGGCTGGCCAGCCAGGGCGCGCGTTCGCTGAGCACGGCCAGCCGCGCGCGGCAGTCCTCGCCGCGTTTGTGGTCGTGGGTGGCGGTGGCCAGCAGGTTGTCGGGAAAGTCGCGCAGGCGGCGCTGGGCTTCATTGTGGAACCAGGCCGTATCGGCACCGAAACGCTCGGCGTCGAAGCCCACGTCGTTGCGCGACAGCAGCCGGGCGGATCGATAGAAGGCGGTGTCCTCCACGGCCTTGGCGGCGCTGGGAGCGGTCAGTTGCTGGAAGCGCACGCAGGCGTGGCGCAGGTGCTTGCGCGGCCGGCCCGGCGGCAGGTGCCGCCAGGGTTGGCCGCCGAGCCAGCGTTCGAGCTGACCGAGCAGCGGCCAGTCGGCCTCCCCCAGCGACTGGCGCGCCCCGGCCAGCGCCTGCTGGAAGAACGCCTCGTCCTCGGCGGGCCGGCCGCAGGCATTGATGTAGGTGCGGTACACCGGGTAGTGCTCGACCAGCGCCTGCAGCGCCCGGCGAATGGCGCCGAGGGTGAGGTCGCGGGTCATCAGGTCGTCGCGGGCCACCTGCAGCAGGGCCTGGGCCACCGACTCGCAGTCGCCGGCCAGGCTGGCGTTGAGTACCAGGTGCCGGGCGATGCGCACCTCCTCGGGGAAATCGGGACGCTCGCTGGTGTTGCGCCATAGTTCGTCCAAGGCGGGCTGGCCCGCAGGGTCGTGCTGCAGCAGCGACACCTGGTTCATGAACTCGTAGCCGGTGGTGCCGTCGGTGAGCCAGTCGCGGTGCAGGTGTTCGCCCGCGCCGAGGATCTTTTCCACGTAGATCGGGAAGTGCGCCAGCGCGGCATCGACGGGGCGTCGAGCCAGCAGTGAATCTACCCGGCGGCGCAGGTTGCGGCAGTAGCGGCGCGGATCGGCGAGGCCGTCGATGTGGTCGATGCGCAGGCCATCGACCAGGCCGCGCTGGATCAGCTCGAACAGCTTGGCGTGGGTGGCCTCGAACACCACGGCACGCTCCACGCGCAGGCCGCCGAGTTCGTTGATGTCGAAGAAGCGCCGCCAGTTGATGTCGTCGGCGGCGGTGCGCCAGCTGGCCAGGCGGTAGGTCTGGCGCTCGAGCAGCAGGTGCAGGCGCTTGAAGCCTGCTTCGCCGCGGCTGTCGAAGGCGGCGAGGGCCGATTGCGGATCCGCGCCGGCGGCGGCCAGGCGCGCCAGTTCGCGGTGTAGCGGCTGGGCCGCGGCCAGAGGGTCGGCCGCCTCGCCGAGGGCGCTGAAGTGCGCGGCCAGTGTTTGCAGGCGCGGGTCCTCGGCCTGGCCGAGGATGCGTGGGTAGTCCAGTGGGCAGATCGGGAAACGGTGCTCATGGTGGGCGACTTCGAAGCGCCCGTGCTGCGCATCGAAGGTCAGCGGGATCTCGCCGTTGTGCAGGGCGGCGCCATAGTCGCTGCCGAGAAACGGCAGCAACAGTTGCCCGGCCAGCAACGGGTCGCTGGAATGCCACTGGATATCGAAGAATTCCGCGTAGGGGCTGCGCCGGCCCCAGGCCAGCAGGCTCTGCCACCACGGGTTGTCGGCGCCGCCCACGGCCATGTGGTTGGACACAGTGTCGACGATCAGCCCCATGCCATGCTGGCGCAAGGCGGCCACCAGGCGTTCGAGCGCCGCCTCGCCGCCGAGTTCGGGACTGACCCGGGTCGGGTCGACCACGTCATAGCCGTGGCGCGAGCCTGCGCGGGCGGTGAGGATGGGCGAGGCGTAAAGGTGGCTGATACCCAGCCGGGCGAAATAAGGCACCAGCGGTACCGCGTGGTCGAGGGTGAAGTCGCTGTGCAGTTGCAGGCGCAGAGTGGCGGTCAAGGGTTTCATCGGTCACGCTCCCAGGCTTGTTCGCGGGCCTGGGCCAGCAGTTCCAGGCGCCGGGCGGCGTCCTCGTCGTCCAGCAGTTCGCGTACCGGCGCCTTGAAGCGGCGGCGCCAGTTGGGATGACCGGTGGTGGTGCCGGGCAGGTTGGGTTGCTCGTCGCTGCCCAGCAGGTCCTCCAGCGGCACCAGCACCAGCGGTGCGCGGGTATGGCCGACATAGCGGATCGCCGCGTCGATCAGCGCCGAATCGTCGCGCAGTGGCCCGTAGTTCTGCTCCAGGGTTCGGCGCAGGCCGTCGCGCTCCAGGGCCCGGGTATGGCGCCAGTGCAGCTCTGTGGCGGCGTCGATCAGTTGCAGGCGATGGCTCCAGTCGATGTCACGGTTCGCCAGCCAGCCGGCGAGTGGGGCCAGGTCATGGGTGCCGGTGGTGGCCAGGGCGTTGTCCGGCCAGTCGAGGATCGGCGTGAAGCGCCCGGGCGGCTGCTGCTCGAACGGCAGCACGCGCATGCCCAGCACGGCCTTGTCGGCCAGGCGCTCGCGCAGGCCCTCGGGCACGGTGCCCAGGTCCTCGCCAAGGATGATCGCCTGGTGTCGCGCCGACTCCAGCGCCAGCAGGCGCAGCAGGTCGTCCAGCGGGTAATTCAGGTAGGCGCCTTCGCTGGGCCGGGCACCACGGGGGATCAGCCACAGGCGGCGCAGGCCCATCACATGATCGATGCGCAGGCCGCCGGCATGGGCCAGGTTGGCCCGCAGCATTTCGATGAAGGCGCGGTAGCCGTTGCGCCGCAGGCCTTCGGGAGAGAACGCGCAGATGCCCCAGTCTTGCCCGGCGCGGTTGAGGATATCGGGCGGGGCGCCGACGTTGAGTTCGGCCAGCAGTTCGTCCTGGCGGCTCCAGGCCTGGCTGCCGGCACCGTCGGCGCCCACTGCCAGGTCGGCGATCAGGCCCACGGCCATGCCGTTGCCGCGCGCCGCGTCCTGGGCCCGTTGCAGGCTGCGCTCGGCCAGCCACTGGCAGAAGGCATGGAACTCGACCCGGGCCGGGTAGGCGTTGGCGAAGGCCTCGACCTCGGGGTCGTAGGGGTTGTGCCAGGCCTTGGGCCAGTTGCGCCAGTCCGCGCCCAGGCCGCTGCTCACTGCTTCGGCCTGCAGTACTTCGAAGCGGCAGTGGTGTTCCAGTTGCTCGCCGGCACTGGCGCGGAAACTGTCGAAGTCCGCGCGCAAGGGGTGCTCACCCTGGCTGAAGTGCCGGTAGAGCGCTTCGAGCAGGCGCAGACGGGCCTCGGCGGCCCTGGGCCACTCCACCAGCGTATGCTGCTCCAGCGCTTCGAGGGTCGCCTCCAGGCCACAGGCCTCGATGGCCATGCGCACTTCGCGTTCGCCGAAGACCACGCCGGGGCTGGCATAGAGCACATTGAGCAGCAGGCGGCTGGAGGGCGAATAGGGGCTGTAGTGGTGCTGGTCGAAGGCCGACAGGGTGTGGATCGGGCTGATGGCCAGGGCATCGGCGCCGCGCTCGGCGGCGTGGCGTGCCAGTTGTTCCAGTGCCAGGCAGTCGCCAAAGCCGCCATCGCCGGGGCGCCGCAGGCTGTAAAGCTGCACGGCCAGGCCCCAGCAACGGGGCGGGGGTTGCTCCACGCAGTCTTGCAGGGCATGGCAACGCGCCGGTGCCACGGCCACGGTGCAGGTCCGGCCATCGATATCCAGGCGGTGATAGCCCAGGGGCAACCCGGCCGGCAGCCGCGCCTGGGCGTCCAGGGTCAGGCTGCGCTGGCTGCCGTCTTCCAGGCTGCAGCGCACCTGGCTGGCGGCGCTGAAGTAACGCTGCAGGTCGAGGGGCTGGTCGATGTCCACGGTCAGCAGCGGTGGCAGGTGCTCGCTGTCTTCGGCCTGCTCCACGGCGCGCAGGCTGGCGTCGATGTCGGCGGCGTTGCCGGCCGGGTGGCCAAGGCCGGCGAGCACCAGGCGCAGCACGTCATCGCTGACCTGCTGCGGGCGGTTATTGGCGTCTATCCAGTCGCGGGCCAGGCCTGCCCGGGCGGCCAGGCGGTGAAGGGGCTCTGCGCTCATGGCGTCTCCTGGTCGGGGGGCAGCAGGCTCACCACGCAGCTGTGCGCGGCGAGGCTAGAGTCGGGGTGGGCGTTGTCGCTGCTGTCGAACAGGCGGCGGGGCAGTGCCGGCAAGGTGACCGGCTGGGGTTGGGCATCGAGGTTCAGGTCGATGCGCAGCTGCTGGCCGTCGCCCAGGCGCCAGCGGGCGGTCAGCGCCTTGGCGCCGAGCACCTCGCAGCCCTCGGCGCGGGTGCCAGGCAGATGCGGGATGACATGGCGCCTGCGCAGTGCGAGCAACTGCTGGTACAGGCCGTGCCAGCCGGCCAGTACCTCCTGTTGCCGAGGTTTGGAGGTCTCGAAGGTGGCCTCGGCGTTGGGGTCGGGTATCTGCTCGCGCTTCTGCGGGTCGGCGAAGGCCTCGAAATGAGCGAACTCACCCCGGCGACCTTCACGCACGGCGTCGGCCAGCGCGTCGTGGAAGTCGGTGAAGAACAGGAACGGCTTGCGGCTGCCGTCGTCGTCGCCCATGAACAGCAGCGGGATCATCGGTGCCAGCAGCAGCAGGGTGGTGGCGGCCTTCAGGGCCTGCGGCGGACAGAGCCGGGACAGCCGTTCGCCCAGGGCGCGGTTGCCGACCTGGTCGTGGTTTTGCAGGAACAGCACGAAGGCGCTGGGCGGCAGATGGCCGCTGGGCTCGCCGCGGGGCTTGCCGTGGCGGTCGGGCTGGCCCTGGAACACGAAACCCTCGGCCAGGCAGCGTGCCAGCTGGTCGATCGGCCGGTCCTTGTAGTCGGCGTAGTAGCCTTCGGTTTCGCCTGTCAGCAGTACGTGCAGGGCGTTGTGGCCATCGTCGTTCCACTGCGCGTCGAAGCCTTGCTCGAGCAGCATGGCCTGATTGTGCTCGTTCTCCAGCACCAGCCAGACCTGCCGCCCAGGCTCGACCGTGGCGCGTACCCGCTGGGCCAGCTCGACGAGAAAGTCCGGCTGGTCGATGGCGTGCACCGCGTCCAGGCGCAGGCCGTCGCAGCGGTAGTCGCACAACCACATCAGGGCGTTCTGGATGAAGAACTCGCGCACCTCGGCGCGGCGGAAGTCGATGGCCGCGCCCCACGGTGTCTGGCGGTCTTCACGGAAGAACGGGCTGGCGTAGCGGTGCAGGTAGTTGCCGTCCGGGCCGAAGTGGTTGTAGACCACGTCCACCAGTACCATCAAGCGCTGGCCATGGGCGGCGTCGACCAGCGCGCACAGGTCCTGGGGGCGGCCATAGCTGTGCTGGGGGGCAAACGGCAGCACGCCGTCATAGCCCCAGTTGCGCTCACCGGGGAACTGCCCCAGCGGCATCAGCTCGATGGCGCTGATGCCCAGCCCGGCCAGGCGTGGCAGCACCTGGGCCACGCCGTGGTAGCCATCAAACAGGCCCACGTGCAGCTCCTGGATCACCGCCTCGTGCCACGGACGGCCTTGCCACGCGTGGCGCCACGGGTAGCGGCTGATGTCCACCAGCTCGCTGGGCCCATGCACGCCCTCGGGCTGGCAGCGCGAGGCCGGGTCGGCCACCCGCTGTTCATCGTCGATCACGAACTGATAGCGCTCGCCCGCCTGGCAGGGGGCGACGCCTGTGTACCAGCCATCGTCGTCGGGCAGCAGTGCCACGGGCGGCTGCTGGCCGATCGCCACGCTCACGCTGCGCGCATCCGGCGCCCACAGGGCGAAGCGCGCCGACGTGGCGTCCAGCAACTGTGCGCCATGCTTGTGCATCGTCGGCTCTCCGCTCAGTAATGGGCGTGCTGCGTCTGCTTCACCAGGTCTTCGTACAGGCGCGCATAGGGTTCCACCGCCTGGCACCAGTTGAATGGCTGGGTCATCGACAGGCAGCGCATGGCATTGAGCAGGTGCTTCTTGCCGTACACATAGAAGGCGCGGCCCAGGGCTTCGCGATAGCTGTCCTCGGTGGAGTCGTTGAACAGGAAACCGGTCACGCCGTTCTCGATGGTGTCGGCCAGCCCGCCGGTGTTGCGCGCCACCGGCAGCGAGCCGAAGCGCTGGGCGTACATCTGGCTCAGGCCGCAGGGCTCGTAGCGCGACGGCATCAGCAGGAAGTCGCTGCCTGCGAACATGCGCCGGGCGTCGGTCTCGTTGAAACCGATGCGCACGCCGATGCGGCCGGGGTGACGCAGGGCCAGTTCGCGCATGGCCTGCTCTTCCTCCGGTTCGCCACGGCCGATGATGGCGATCTGGCCGCCTTGTTCGACGATGTAGTCGGCCACCCCCAGGGTCAGGTCCAGGCCTTTCTGGTAGACCAACCGCGAAACCACGGCGAACAGCGGCCCCTCGCTTGCTTGCAGGCCGAACAGCGCGCGTACCTGGTCGGCATTGCGCGCCTTGCCCTCCCAGTCGTTGATGCTGAAGTTGTGGTCCAGGTGCTGGTCGGTGGCCGAGTCCCAGCTTTCGTCGATACCGTTGGGGATGCCGCCGAGCAGTCCCTGCTGGGCCTTGCTGGCGAGGAAACCATCCAGGCCGCAGCCGAACTCGGGGGTAGTGATTTCCCGGGCATAGGTGGCGCTGACCGTGGTGATGTGGCTGGCGTAGGCAAGCCCCGCCTTGAGGAACGACAGCTTGCCGTAGAACTCCATGCCTTCCTGCTGCATGGCGTGGTCGGGGATCGCCAGTTCCGGGCTGCAGCCGCGGCTGTACACGCCCTGGTAGGCCAGGTTGTGGATGGTGAACAAGGTCGGGGTGCTCAGGCCGCGCCAGTGCATGTAGGCCGGGGCCAGCCCGGCCGGCCAGTCGTGGGCGTGCACCAGGTCGGGGCGCCAGTGAGCCATGCCTTCGCCGGCGGCGATTTCCGCGGCGGCCAGGCCCAGGCGGGCGAAGCGGATGTGGTTGTCGGGCCAGTCGCGACCGTTATTGGCGCCGTAGGGCGTGCCGTCGCGCTGGTACAGCTCGGGACAGATCAGCACATAGATCACCAGGCCGTCGGCCAGATCCATGCGGCCGATCTTGCACGGCGGCAGCGCGGCGTGGCCGCCCAGCTCGCCGACGATGTGAATGGGGTTGTCGCTCTCGACCACCTGGCGGTAGCCGGGGATCAGCACGCGCACATCGTGCAGGTGCGCCAGGGCACGGGGCAGGGCAGCGGACACGTCGCCCAGGCCGCCGGTCTTGACCAGGTCGGCGATCTCCGAGGTGACGAACAGGATCTTGCGCTTGTTCGGGTTGTGCTGGCGCTGCGCGCCGGGTGCCTTGACTGTCGGGGCGAGTGCCGATGGCAGCGGCTCGCGGTTATCCGGGTTGAATGACTCTACGTGAGGTTCGACAGCGGCACTGATCATACTTCTCTCCGTCCCTTGTTCTGTTTACTTGGCGTTGGCTCGTGGGTCTGCTCTCTGATCGTTGTTGCATCTTCGTAGTGCGTTCCTTGCCCCAGATTCGTGCGCGCAGGCACGGCACGCTCGGCATTCCCGCCGAAAGACGTATGGACTGGTTGGGGTGTGCGGGCCTGGCGTCAGGCAGTCCTTTTGCGTCGGCCCTACTTAAAGTCCTGACCTGCCCGTGTTTTGGAAAGTTCGACTTTTTTACGTCACTTTTTCCGAGCAAAACGCGGGCCGAATCTGGAGTGTAGGAGACGAAGCGGCATGAAAGTGACCCGTTGGTCATTTTTGTCGCGACTGTTTAGACGCGCAAACGTTGGCGAGTTGTTGCAAAATATGAGGCTAGCCAGCGTAGGCGCAGCGGATTCGCGACAGACGCGGCACAACGTAATCAGGAAGGGAAGCTGAGGCGAGGTGGGAGCCTGGCAGCTCCCACGCAGAGGGGCGGTGAGTCAGAGGCCAGCGGCCTTGCCTTGCAAACGGGCCTGTTCGAGCAGCAGGTTCAGTTGGGCGACCTGCTGGCGCAGGTGATCGCGCTCATCCTTCAACTGGCGCAGCTCATCGCGGCGCACGGTGACATAGAGGGTCTGGGTGGGAGTGGCAGGCATCAGGGTTCCCATGGGCACACCTCGCATGGCTGGTGACATTTTGAAGCGTAGACGCTTCACGCGGCGCGCATTCTGAATTCTTTGCAGGCCCTTGGGAACTTTTTTGTTTATCGTTGTCGCCCCGTTCGTCGGTGAACCCTACGCCAGAACGCTGGACTAATCTGAAATCTTCAATTGTTGTAAAGCAAAACCAACGGGAGCGTCGGCACATGCAACTGGGAATCATCGGGCTTGGCCGCATGGGCGGCAATATCGCAAGGCGCCTGATGCGCGCAGGTCACAGCACTGTGGTCCACGATCGCAACCGCGAAGCCATCACCACCCTGGAAGGCGAGGGGGCCGTCGGCGCCCACGACCTCGGTGCGCTGGTGCAGAAACTCAAGGCGCCGCGCGCGGTGTGGGTCATGCTGCCCGCGGGCGAAATCACCGAGCAGACCATCGCGCAACTGGCCGACCTGCTCGAGCCGGGCGACGCCATCATCGATGGTGGCAACACCTTTTACAAGGACGACGTGCGCCGCGCCGCCGAGCTGGGCAAGCGTGGCCTGCACTACCTCGACGTCGGCACCTCGGGCGGCGTGTGGGGCCTGGACCGTGGCTACTGCATGATGATCGGCGGCGAGAAAGAGGTGTTCGAGCGCCTGGAGCCGCTGTTCAAGGCCCTCGCCCCGGGCGTCGGCGACATTCCGCGCACCCAGGGCCGCAGCGGCGAGCACGAGCGCGCCGAGCATGGCTATATCCACGCCGGCCCGCCCGGCGCCGGTCACTACGTGAAGATGGTGCACAACGGCATCGAGTACGGCCTGATGCAGGCCTACGCCGAAGGTTTCGACCTGCTGCGCAGCAAGGGTGGCCCGGAACTGCCGGAAGAACAGCGCTTCGACCTCAATGTCGCCGAGATCGCCGAAGTGTGGCGCCGCGGCAGCGTGGTCACCTCCTGGCTGCTGGACCTGACCGCCGACGCGCTGGTCGCCGACCCGCAACTGACCGAATTCAGCGGCTCGGTATCGGACAGCGGCGAAGGGCGCTGGACCATCGACGCCGCCGTCGAACAGGCCGTGCCGGTGCCGGTGCTGTCCAGCGCGCTGTTTGCCCGCTTCCGCTCGCGCCAGCAGCAGGGCACCTACGGTGACAAGATCCTCTCCGCCATGCGCCTGGGCTTCGGCGGCCACGTCGAGAAAAAGAAGGACTAGATGACTAGAACGACCATCCCCGCGGCGCCGCCATGCACCTTGTTCCTGTTCGGCGCCAACGGCGACCTGGTCAAGCGCCTGTTGATGCCGGCGCTGTACAACCTCAGCCGTGACGGCCTGCTCGACCGCAACCTGCGTATCGTCGGGGTCGACCACAACCCGGCCACGGCCGAGGACTTTGCCGCGCGCCTGCATGCGTTCATGCAGGCGCGGGACAAGGGCGTGGAAGGGCGTGCCAAGTGCCTGGACGAGAAGCGCTGGGCGCGCCTGGCCAAGCGCCTGGACTATCAGACCGGCGACTTCCTCGACCCCGAGACTTACCAGGCCCTGGTCCGGCGCATCGCTAAAACCGGCCATGGCAATGCCATCTTCTACCTGGCCACCTCGCCACGCTTCTTCCCCGAGGTGGCCCAGCGCCTGGGCGACGCCGGCCTGCTCGACGAGTCGGGTGGCGGCTTTCGCCGGGTGGTGGTGGAGAAACCTTTCGGCACTGACCTTGCCAGCGCCGAAGCGCTGAACGCTTGCCTGCTCAAGGTGATGAACGAGCGGCAGATCTACCGCATCGACCATTACCTGGGCAAGGAAACCGTGCAGAACATCCTGGTCAGCCGTTTCTCCAACGGCCTGTTCGAATCGTTCTGGAACAACCATTACATCGACCACGTGCAGATCACCGCCGCCGAAACCGTCGGCGTCGAGACGCGCGGGGCGTTCTACGACAATACCGGCGCCCTGCGCGACATGGTGCCCAACCACCTGTTCCAGCTGCTGGCGATGGTCGCCATGGAGCCGCCGGCGGCCTTCGGCGCTGATGCGGTGCGCGGTGAAAAGGCCAAGGTGATCGGCGCCATTCGCCCTTGGTCGCAGAAAATGGCCCTGCGCAATTCCGTGCGTGGCCAGTACGGCGCCGGCAAGCAGGGCCGCAAGAAACTCCCCGGCTACCGCGAGGAGGCCAATGTCGCCCCGCACAGCCAGACCGAGACCTATGTCGCCCTCAAGGTGATGATCGATAACTGGCGCTGGGCGGGGGTGCCGTTCTACCTGCGTACCGGCAAGCGCATGAGCGTGCGCGACACCGAGATCGCCATCTGCTTCAAGCCGGCGCCCTACGCGCAGTTCCGCGAAAGCGAACTGGAGCGGCCCAAGCCCAACTACCTGAAGATCCAGATCCAGCCCAACGAAGGCATGTGGTTCGACTTGCAGGCCAAGCGCCCGGGGCCGGAGCTGGTGATGGAGAATGTCGAGCTGGGTTTCGCCTACAAGGACTTCTTCAAGATGACCCCGGCGACCGGCTACGAGACATTGATCTACGACTGCCTTACCGGTGACCAGACCCTGTTCCAGCGCGCCGACAATATCGAGAACGGTTGGCGTGCCGTGCAGCCGTTCCTCGATGCCTGGGCGGCCGAGGGTGGCCAGGTGCATGAGTATGCGGCGGGAGAGGATGGCCCCGAGGCCGGCGACGAGCTGCTGGCGCGGGACAAGCGCGAGTGGCATAAGCTGGGGTGAGCCTGCAGCGACCTACCGCCGTTGGCGGTAGGTGCGCAGATGCGTACTACAAGGTGAACGACAGGGCCGAGAACACCATCCCGCCACTGCCCGCCCAGCCCATGCAGAACTGACCTTGCTCGGCTTCGCCCCGGCTCATCGCATCAAAGATGCCGAAGGGAATCGATGCGGTAATGATGTTGCCGGTCTTGTGCCCGACGTGATGCAACTTGTGATCGACGCCGATCATCTGGCCAATATGTTCCCACATCTTTGGCGAGCCGGTATGGATGAACACTTTGTGCACGTCGTCCGCCGTGAGCTTCTGCAGGTTGAAGACTTTTATCGCTTCGTTGCGACCGTCTTCGTGCAAGGCGGCGGCATAGGAGTTGAACTGATACTGGCCGCCGGTAGGTTCGATCCTGGCAATATCCTCCTCGTTGCAGAACAGTTTCCAGTCCGGCAACGAGATCGTCGACAAGTCACTCAGGTCAGGTCGGTTGATGTACGAGAACTTGAAGTTATCCGCTGCCTCGTTACTGAGGATGGTGACAACGGCGGCTTCACCGATGGTAAAACTCGGGAATTTGTAGGCCAGTTCGGCCGGCGACTGCAGCGAGAAGTTCTTGGGCATCACCGGCCCGCCCGCCGACATGCCGAACTCCATGTTGACGATGGCGGCGTAGCGGATTTCACCCGCTTGCATCTTGCTGTTGATGACGTCCATTGCCGTCACCCAGCCGTTGCAGGCGTCGACCACATCGAAGTTGCGGCAGTTCAGGCCCAGCGCCTTGGCGATGAAGGTACTGTTGGCCGGCTCGATGAAGCCACGGGTGACATTGGGATAGATCAGCAGGTCCAGGTCGGCCTTGCCGATATTGGCCTGGGCCAGCGCCGCATCGAACGCCGCCTCCATCAATTGCATCGGCGTCTCGTCAGCCGCCAGCCAATGGCGTGTGTCGCTGCCGCTTTTTTCCAGCAACTTGCCGATGGTCTTCAGTGTTTTCGGCAAGTCTTCCTGGAAGGTGTCCCGGGAGTGTTCTTCCACCAGGTTGATCACGTCCTGGTTGCTGACGCAGCGTGAGGGCAGTATTCCGGATAAACCGACAATCTTCATATAACGTCCTTGTTGAAAGTAGAGACTCAGCGCACTGGTTGCGCAGGGGTAGAAGCTTATTCATCCTGAAAAGCAACCACTGGCCCGGTATTTCTAACACAGCGCAACAGTGGGTCTGTGCCGTGGATCAATGTTCTTGCGCATCGATTCGAACGCCTCGGTAACCTGCACAGAGTGCAGCTCAACGGAACCTGCAATCCCGCTTCGGCATCCAAACTCACGCCCACCGCCTGAGGATCCGAGATGCCCGCCCTGATCGAAGACTACGCCCTCATCGGCAACTGTCGCAGTGCCGCCCTGATCAACCGCGACGGCGCCCTCGACTGGCTGTGCCTGCCACGCTTCGACGCTCCCGCGGTGTTCGCCGCATTGCTGGGCAACGAGGAAAACGGCCGTTGGCGCATCGCCCCCAGCGACCCGGTCGAACACAGCGCCCGCCGCTACCTCGACGACACCCTGGTACTGGAAACCACCTGGACCACCGCCAGCGGTCGCGCCCGTGTGCTCGACTGCATGCCCCTGGGCGAATCCAATGCTGTGCTGCGCATTGTCGAGGGCCTGGCCGGCGAGACGGCGTTCGAGATGGACCTGGTGCTGCGCTTCGACTATGGCCGCAGCGTGCCCTGGGTGGAGAAACTCGACCCGCTGACCCTTAGCGCGGTTGCCGGCCCCGATCGCCTGATCCTGCGCAGCAGCACCGAGACCCATGGCCGGGACCACCACAGCGTCGCCCGGTTTCGCGTGCGCGCCGGTGAGCGCCAGGTGTTCAGCCTTTGCCACCAGCCCTCGCACCTGCCTGTGCAGCCCGGTTGCGATGTCGACCACGACCTCGAGCAGACCATCAACCAATGGCAGGCCTTCGCCGCCCGCTGCCCCGACGTTGGCCCGTACACCGAGCGGGTACGCCGCTCGCTGTTGACCCTCAAGGCCATGACCTACGCGCCCACCGGGGGCATGGTCGCCGCCGTCACCACCTCGCTGCCCGAGCGTGTCGGTGGCGAGCGCAACTGGGACTACCGCTACTGCTGGCTGCGCGACGCCACCATGACCTTGCTGGCGCTGATGAACCTCGGCTACTTCGACGAAGCCCAGGCCTGGCGCGAGTGGTTGCTGCGCTCGGTGGCGGGCAACCCCGAGCAGATGCAGATCATGTATGGGCTGGCGGGGGAGCGCGACCTGCCGGAGTTCAGCCTGCCCTGGCTGGCCGGTTACGAGCATTCGCAGCCGGTGCGGGTCGGCAATGCCGCTTCCGAGCAGTTGCAGCTGGATATCTACGGCGAACTGGCCGACGCCATGACCCAGGCCATTAAGGGCGGGCTGCCGCGGCATCCGCGCAGCGCCGCCATCGCCCGCTCGATCCTGCCGTACCTTGAAAGCATCTGGCGCGAGCCCGACGAGGGGCTGTGGGAGGTGCGCGGCGGTCGCCAGCACTTCGTGCACTCCAAGGTCATGGCCTGGGTTGCCTTCGACCGCTCGGCGAGCCTGGCCGACACCACCGAGGAAGGGCGTGAGCGGGGGCGACATTACCGTCAGGTGGCGGACCAGATCCGTGACGAGGTCTGCCGCCGCGGGCTGGATGCCGACGGGCGCCACTTCGTCCAGGCCTACGGTTCGACCGAGCTGGACGCGAGCCTGCTGCAGATCGCCCTGACCGGCTTTCTGCCCGCCGACGATCCACGCTTCCTGCGCACCCTCGAACAGATCGAAACCCGCCTGCTGCGCAACGGCCTGCTGCTGCGCTACGACAGCGACAGTTGCAGCGACGGCCTGACGCCAGGTGAGGGGACGTTCCTGGTGTGTTCGTTCTGGTTGGCGGATGTCTATGTGCTGCTGGGGCGGCAGGAGGAGGCGCAGGCGCTTTATGAGCGGCTGACAGGCTTGTGCAATGACGTGGGATTGCTGGCCGAGCAGTACGACCCGGTGGGCAAACGGATGCTGGGGAATTTCCCGCAGGCGTTCAGCCATATCGGCATCATCAATACGGCGCTGAACCTGCACCGGGCGCAGTGTCCGGTGCGGGATCGGGCGGGGGGCAGTTGATGGTGAGACGGTAGGGTTACCTTCGCCCTGGGTGCACTCCAGTGGCGAGGGCGTCTTTTCTTTACTCGTAATAGCCCACGGTGTCCCTTAACTGGTCAGCGAATTCGTAGATGTCGTCTAATGAGTTGATGGGGTGGCGTGTCTCATTCTTATCTTTGTCGAAAATACCGATGTATTTTTGTGAGCGGTTGAAGTGAAGCCGGGTAATCGGTTTTCGGTTGTTGTCGTCCAGCAGAATCCCGAAATAGCTCTGCGTATCTCGGTGGATGACACGTTTGGAGTCCACAGTGGTACGAACAATAGCTTTGACTATGTGGAAGCCTTCCAACTCATCCATTGTGGTTTGAATGCGATCTTCTGCGTTATCCGTGGAATCACTCTGCGTTTCGGTAACAACCTTTTCAGCAGGGGTTGGGTAAGAAACACCACTCATGGCTGACTTCAGGCGATCGTTGATCTGGTCATTCAAGAATTGAGATGCTGCCTTGCGAGTCAGCAGGCCGAATTGCTCTCTCACCTTTTGAGTGATAACGCCGTCGTAGACGCGTGAGGCGAAGAATTTTATAAAGTCGTCGTCAGGTTGGCTGAATTGTGATGCGATGACTCGTTTGATCTGCCCGACGTACTTGAGCTCTCCTGCTGCATTGATTATTGAGTCAACGTCGAAAGCTGATTTTGTAAGCTTCTGCAGCTCCGGGATAACGTGCTCATCAATATCGAGAAGGTCGATTTCCAAAAATGGCTTTTCGTCCATTTTGTTCGGTGCGTCAAGGTCTGTGAAGAAGCGGTAATGCCGCCCATTCGTCAATATTGAAATTCTGGCGGTTGTGACGTGGAAGTAGCGGAACAATTGACTGGCATGGTTGATGTTGAGGGGTTCGCCAATTTTCTTTGTTTCGATGAGTATCTGGATTTCACCATCTTTCAATATGGCGTAATCAATTTTCTCACCTTTCTTTGTGCCTACGTCACAGACGTATTCTGGGACAACTTCGGACGGGTCGAAAACGTCGTAGCCCAGAACGGAGTGGATAAAGGGCATGATGAATGCAGTTTTAGTAGCTTCTTCAGTTTGAATGCTCGAAGCCAGTTGGTTGACCTTGGCGGCCATCGCGTTGAGACGTTCTACAAATTCCATTTGCGCTCCAGTGCGTGCTCGCCCATCCGGGCGGTAGAGGCAAGACGCTACTATGGGGGATCTGCTTGCCGCTACTGTCGTTTCATCCATGCTGGATACCCGAACAGGCAGGTGAAAGCACAATGTAGCGGCCTGAAAGTTAATCCTACATCCGCAGAACGATCAGATTTTCCTCATTGCTTGTAGTCCGTTTCCGAATCATCCTTTTACCCCTCCTGGGCCATTGCTACGGTTTTCTCATCAATCTAGGCTCCTTCGGTCGTTGCCAATTCAGCGACCAGGTCTGCAAGCCTGTGTGTGATAGGAAGCCTAGCGCTAACCGCTATGCTGCTGACGTTTGTCTGTGGCTGATTTATGGCGGTTGTGTGTGGGTGGCCTTCGGGCCAGCCGGGTTTTCTCCTATTGCCCCGGTCTTGCAGCCCTGCACACGACCGCCACCATTACTTGCAAGGTATTGAATGGCGGTATCTTTCAAGCAAAGGGAGCAGTGCCATGTTAAAGATCGTCCGGATCCACCGTCATCCAATCCTTCCCCTTATCATCTTGAAGACACCCTGATCCAGGCAGCGGAATATGTACGCTGCGCCCTGATCGTAGCCCATCAGTCGGTGCTGGCCTCGCATCCGCATTCGCTCGGTGCAACGCTGGCGCTGACGGCGGTGCACGAGATGGAAACCGTGCGCGCGCTGCTGGACTCGGCGTTGGCGCAGGTACAGATACCAGGTGAGCCGCAGACACGGCATTGAGGTGGCGCATCCTGCGGGCAGCCACCAGGTGTCCGGCGCAAGCTTTGCAGTGCCTGGGATTTCGAGCGCCGCCCGCGCGGCGCATCGCTGGCAAGCCAGCTCCCACATTTATTTCGGGCCAGTCTGTCCTGTGAGGTTATCGCTGTCCGCCTTGGTGCATGTCTTGAGACAGGTAGGACGCCAGTGGTGCACACGCTGAAACCGCGTCGTACCGACAAGGCGTACAGCCGCGGCGGCGAAGGCATAACTGGCCCGAAATAAATGTGGGAGCTGGCTTGCCAGCGATGCGCCGCGCGGGCGGCGCTCGATCTGATAGGCGCTGCAAGGCTTGCGGCGGATACTTGGAGGCCCTGATGCGGTCAACAACCTTTGCGCCCAAAAGACCCTTAAACGGCTGGTAGCAAGGGTGATGTACCACGAAGTTGAAGTATCAAGTCACAGTTAGCAGTTGGTGGGGCCTGACTCACCGGGTGACACTTTCTCGCTCTGAAACGGGAGGTCTGGATCATGGCTATGCACAACCCGCCTCACCCCGGCGAAACCCTGCGTGAAGATGTCCTGCCGACCTTGGGCCTGACGGTCAAGGCGTTCGCCGAGCATCTGGGTTTCTCGCGTGAGGCGCTGTCGCGGGTCCTTCATGGCCGAGCAGCGGTTTCTCCGGACCTGGCGGTACGCCTGGAAATGGCCGGCATCAGCACGGCGCGGCTGTGGCTGACGATCCAGGTGGACTACGACATCTGGCAGGCGCGCCAGCGTCAGCAACCGGTGATCACGCGGTTGCATCAAGCCGCTTGAAAAAAGCCCGGGGTGCAGGCCCCGGGCTTTTACCTGAGTGTCGCACGAGGCTGTCAGGCCACTGCCTCACGACCGGCACTGGCCACCTTGGTATGGCGCAAGGTCGGAATCAGGAACGCAATCGCCAGCACGCACGCGCTGACCAGCATCACGAAGCCACCATCCCAACCGAAGTGGTCGACGGTGTAGCCCATCGCCGCGCTGGCCGCGACCGAGCCGCCCAGGTAGCCGAACAACCCGGTGAAGCCTGCCGCGGTACCGGCGGCTTTCTTCGGCGCCAGTTCCAGCGCCTGCAGGCCGATCAGCATCACCGGACCGTAGATCAGGAAGCCGATGGCAAACAACGCGATCATGTCGATGGTCGGGTTGCCCGGCGGGTTGAGCCAGTACACCAGGGTGGCCACGGTCACCAGGGCCATGAACACGATGCCGGTCAGGCCACGGTTGCCGCGGAAGATCTTGTCGGACATCCAGCCGCACAGCAGGGTGCCGGGAATGCCGGCCCACTCGTAGAAGAAGTAGGCCCACGAGGTGGTGTCGACGCTGAAGTGCTTGGCTTCCTTCAGGTAGGTTGGCGCCCAGTCCAGCACGCCGTAGCGCAGCAGGTAGACGAACACGTTGGCCAGGGCGATGTACCACAGCAGTTTGTTGCACAGCACGTACTGGACGAAGATCTGCTTGGCGCTGAACTCCTGCTCGTGGCTCTCATCGTAGCCTTCGGGGTAGTCGTTCTTGTACTGCTCGACCGGTGGCAGGCCGACCGACTGCGGAGTGTCGCGCATGGTGGCGAAGGCGAACACGGCCACCAGCACGGCGACCGTGGCAGGCACGTAGAAGGCCGCGTGCCAGTCGTTGGTCCAGGCCAGGCCCAGCAGGAACAGCGGGCCGATCAGGCCGCCGCCGACGTTATGGGCGACGTTCCACACCGACACCACGCTGCCGCGCTCCTTCTGCGACCACCAGTGCACCATGGTCCGGCCGCTTGGCGGCCAGCCCATGCCCTGGGCCCAGCCGTTGATGAACAGCAGCACGAACATGATCGTCACGCTGGACGTGGCCCAATGCGCGAAACCGAAAATGAACATTACCCCGGCCGAGATCAGCAGGCCGAAGGGCAGGAAGTAGCGTGGGTTGGAGCGGTCCGAAACCAGGCCCATGAGGAACTTGGACAAACCGTAGGCGATGGCGATGGCGGAGATCGCCAGGCCCAGCTGGCCGCGGGTGTAGCCCTCTTCCTCGATGAGGTAGGGCATGGCCAGGGAGAAGTTCTTGCGCAGCAGGTAGTAGCCGGCATAGCCGAAAAAGATCCCGGCGAAGATTTGCCAGCGCAGGCGGCGATAGGTGCTGTCGACGCGCTCGTCGGGCAGCGGCGCCTGGTGCGCGGCAGGGCGGAAGAAGGCAAACATGTGAAGCTCCCAGCTTGTTATAGGTATGCGAAATCGAATATTACATTTTCGTTACGGAAAAAATCTCGGTTTTAGGCCGGGTGGTTGTTCTTTTGTGAAAGCCTGCGCATGGGTGATTACGGCAGCGCAAGGCATCCTCTGACATTGATGATGGCGATTGGCTACGAACTGGTCAGTTGTGGACCACTTTTCCGGCTCTACTACGGACGGAAGAGCCAATCCCATGGATATTCACGCAACGCCAATCGACCGCGCCACGCTGCTGCCCCACCTGCACCTCGGTCAGGAAAATCATCCCGGCTGGCCCTCGGTGCTGTTCGGCACCACGGCCCGTGCCGGGACCTCGGTTGACGCCTCGCTCGCGGTCTTTCATTTCAAGCGGTTCCTGTTGTGTAGCGGTCGCCTGGACGCTGCCCGCTATGTGCGTGATCGAGCGCGTCTGGCCTGGTGTGACCTGGATCACTATGTGTTGTACCTGCCGCTGCAACGTGGGCTGGCCGGCGGCAATGGCCTACGCGTGCGCGTGCAGGATGTAGTGGTGCTGGACCTGGCCCAGCCGGCGGCATTCGGCATGGCCGCAGGCGAGGGGCTGAGCCTGGTCATCCCGCGCGTAGTGGTGCCCCATGCCAAGGGGCAACTCCATGGCCTGCGATTGTGCCGGCAAAGCACGATGGGCGGCCTTCTGGGGCGCCTGCTGGCGTCGCTGGCGGTGGCCGCACCGCGCCTGACCGAGGATGACTGCACACGGCTGACCGAGCCCTTGCTCCATGTGATCGCCGCGTGCCTGGCCAGCGCGGTGACCGACCCTGCGCTTGTCGTACCGGACGCCGAGACCTTGGGGCGGCGCGCCCGTCGTTACATCGAGGGCAACCTGCAGCGTGACGACCTTACCCCGGCCGTTGTGGCCAAGGCACTGGGTACCTCGCGCAGCCAGTTGTACCGGGCGTTCGAACCGTTCGGCGGGGTAGCGCGCTATCTGCTGCAACGGCGTCTGCGGCGTTGCCTGCTGGCGTTGGGCGAGCCCGCCAATGCCGGGCGGCGTATCGGCGACCTGGCTTATGTCTACGGGTTCACCGACGAAGGGCATTTCAGCAAGGCGTTTCGCAAGGCCTTCGGCCTGTCGCCCCGTGCCGCCCGGAGGGCGCTGCAGCGCGGTGAGCTGAGTGCCAGTTACGCCGCGGCGAGCGGCGCGCACGCCCCGCCTTCACTGGCCCGTTGGCTGCATGAACTGGCTGGCCAGTAACCCCCGCATCCTGGGACGGCTGACCAGGTTTTTGGGACGCCCAGCCCCGGACAGTGCGTGGCCCTGACCGTAATCTGGATTCAACGGGTAACCCAACCACCCTTCAATCCGGTGCCGTCGTCAGGGCCTGAACCTGCAACGCACGAACTGCGAAGCCACCCGGACGGCATCGGCACCGCAACAGACAAGGAGCGTCGGACGTGGCGAATCAATCCCTCCACCACCTCATCCAGAGCATCGCCGGCGCGGTCGCAGAGGCGCAGGACAAGATCCAGCGTTTTCAGGTATCGACCGTGCGCCAGTACTTCGACGAAGACAACCGACCGGTGAGCATCGATGTGCGCCTGCCGTCCCATTCGCCCGAAGCGCGCGAAGGCGAGGAGCGCGTGGTGCGTGTGCCGCTGCTGTCGCTGGTGGGGGCACGGCTGATGGCCGTCAAGGACATGGAAATCTCGTTCGAGGTAGGGCTGAACGCCGATGACGGCTCGGCTGCGAACGTCGGGCCGGCCAATGCCGGCGCCGATGGCTCGGGCTGGCCGAGCGAGAACCACAAGGCTCTGAACGTCGACCTGGGCGTTCGCCGCAATGGTGAAGGCGGGCCACTGGCGCGCGTCACCCTCAAAGTCGAAACCCAGCCCCCGTCGGAGGGGATGGCTCGGCTGCTGCAAAACCTCGATAAATTGATCTAGGAGACACAGAAATGGCTAACTTCTCGATGGGTGACCAGTTCCGCGGCCTGCCCATGGGCGACCTGATCGGTGGTCCGCTGACCGCCGCCTGCGACGCCCAGGTCCGCCTGGCCAACGCTACCGCCGACTTCATCAAGGTGATCGGCTTCCTGCCACCGGCGCCTGACCCGAACAACACCGACCCCAACCGGGTGGGTGATGTGCGTACGGTCAGCTTCCGCTTCGACCGTCCCTCCACCAGCAAGCCCGACGACGGCACCATCCCCATGGAACGGGTCGAGTTGGAAGTACCGCTGCTGGCGGTGGTCAAGGTGCCGAACCTGTCGATCAACAAGGTCGACATCACCTTCGACATGGAGGTGAAGAACTCCGAGCAATCGCGCGAAGCCACCGACGCCCAGGCGGCGATGTCGGCCGAGGCCAGTGTGGGCTGGGGGCCGTTCAGCGCCAAAGTCAACATCTCAGGCTCGGTGTCCTCGCACAAGGAGAACACCCGTTCCACCGACCAGTCGGCCAAGTACCACGTCGAGGTGCACGCCGCCGACGACGGAATGCCGGAAGGGCTGGCCCGGGTGCTGGACATGATCTCGCAGTCGGTTGCGCCAAAAGCCATCACCCAGCAGTAAAGGGTGAGCGGCCCAGCGTCAGCCCTGGGTTCGCCTGAGCCTTGACCGGGGGTTGGCCGTCAGTCTTTTCCGGAAAGGAGTTCCGTGATGTTCGATCTAACGGACGTGGGATATGTGAAACGCATCGTCGTCGGCAGCACCGATCCGGAGAAGCTGACGTCGCAGGATGTGATCCAGGCGCAGACCGCGCTGCTCAACCGCTGTCTCTGCGAGCCGCCGAAGGGGCGCATCGTCGGCATCGAGAAGAGCTTCAACCTGCTCAACATCGGCGAGCACCAGGTGGTGCTGCAGTCGCTCATCTACCACGTGGGCTTCGCCCGTCGGCCGTTCTGGCTGCCTGACGAGCAGGAGGCCTCGTGATGAACCACCTCGAAGAATTCGTCCAGGCCCTCGGCGGTGCCATGGCCGGCGCCCAGCAGGTCACAGGGGCGCGTTGGCCGGGCATCCGCATCGCCCAGATGGAGGTGTCGCTGGCCGCGACCGTCGAGCCAGGCGATGTCTCGGGCTGCCTGGCGTTGCGGGTCGGCCGCCCGCCACGCGGTAAGCAGACCTTGCATGAACTGAGCATTGTCGTGCCCGGCGATGCCCATGCGGCGATCGTCGTGCGCCTCGATGGCGAGCTGTTCGGGCACTACCGGAGGCCCGCTGATGGCCAGGCGAACTGACCGCTCGATGCGGCTGCTGCTGTCAACCCAGGAGACTCGAACCATGCGCACGATCCTGAAGAAAAAAACCGCGCAACCGGCGCGTATGTCCACCACCAGACGCGTGCTGTGCGCCATCGGTGCTGCGGTGCTGTCTGCGCTGGTGGCTCTGGGCGCGATCCAGCCTGACCTGGCCCTGAGCATCGCCAAGTGGGCGGGGCTGGTGCTGGCGTTCTGAACCCTGCATTCAACCAACAAGGAGAGTCACCATGAAACAGTTGGCAACTGCACTGGTGGGGGCGTTGGCCCTCACCAGCCTGGCAACGGCCTGGGCCGTCGAGTACCGCGGCACCTTCAAGGACGATGGCCGCGACATCCCCGTCGTCCTGGACATTGAACCCGCCGCCGGGTTGGGGGATCGCGCCGGCAAGGTGCGTTTCAACGGCAATTGGAAATGCGGCTTCGACCTGGAGTACAGCGGGGCCAACGGGCAGGTCAACAGCTATGGCCTGGATGGCGCAGGCGCTGGCCTGTGCGGGCAACTGGCGCAGGGCTACCTGCAGAGCAGCCAGGGTGGCGGTGGCTTGCAGGTGCAACTGTTTACCCAACGCAACAAGCTGGCTTACAGCCTGACGCTCTTGCCATCCGGTAAGTAGCGCCAACCCCCACGACACCTCTCGCTTCGACACCAAGGCACGGCCTGCCCGCTGCCCCACGGGGAGCGGCTTGCCCGAAAAAGGAGCAGACCATGTGCATCACCAACACCGTAGGAACCGGCGGTAGCAATGCGCCCGCCGATGTGCGCAGCCTGCAACTGCTGCTCAACCTCAACAGCGGGCAACGCGGCTTCAGTTGCGCGCTCGGCACCGATGGCCTCTGGGGCGCAGGCACGCGCAGCGCCCTTGAGAGCTTCCAGCAAATCATCGGCAGCCCGGCCGGCAAACCGGTAGCGCCGGGCGACACGACCCTGGCCGCCTTGCGGGTCGGGCTGCCCGGCGGGCTCGGCGTGGCCAAGCTGTGGTTGGCGCTGATCAATGCCAGCAGCGCACGCATCACGGCGTTCCATCAGCCGTTGCTGGAGGTGCTGACCCGCTACCGCATCGACACGCCACTGCGTATTGCTCACTTCCTCGCCCAGATCGCCCATGAGAGTGGCTGCCTTCGATACACCGAAGAGCTGGCCAGCGGGAGTGCCTACGAAGGGCGCAAGGACCTCGGCAACCTGCAGCCGGGCGACGGCCCGCGCTTCAAGGGTCGTGGCCTGATTCAGCTCACCGGCCGCGCCAACTATCGCCAGTACGGCCAGTACTGCACGCGCGACTTCGAGAACAAGGACGACCCCGCCCTGGTGAGCAGCGACCCGGCCCTGGCGGTGGATGTCGCCGGCTGGTTCTGGGCCAACCGCAAGCTCAACGACTGGGCCGACAAGGATGACCTGCGCGAAGTCACCCGGCGCGTCAACGGCGGCTTCAACGGCCTCGATGATCGTGCCGCTTATCTAGCCCGGGCCAAGTGGCTGCTGCTCGGCTGACCCCACTCCCGCTTTCCGCCGGCAGCGGCGGAGCCAGAGGACAACAACGTCCTGTCACTGCAAAAAGGAGCTTCAAGATGAAAAAGACTTTCGTAGCAACCCCTGCACGTGCCGTGCTGGCTGGTCTGGCGATTATCGGCAGCTTGGCCTTCACCCTGGTGCCGATGGCGCCTGCCCAGGCCGCCGTGCAATGCCCGCAACCCAACTCGGGCGGCGCGCCCGCGGTCAACCAGCAGCATGTGTTCTGTGGTGAGGTTCAGGTGCAGGCTGCCGGCAACCGGGCCAAGGGCTTTCACAGCAGGCCGAACGGCCAGTCGCCTGCCACCGTGACCTTTACCGCTGCCACCACCAATACCCCGCGTGGTCCGGCCGGGATCTACGTGCTGCGCAACTTCAACATCACCCAAAATGGCGCGACCGGCACCAAGACCGTCTCCACGATGTTTCCTGACACTTGCTCACAAGCCAACGTGGTGGCGGCCATCCAGAACGCGTACAACAACCGCACCGGGCTGGTAAACGGCGAGTTCCACGGGCCGTCGGGGGCGAGTTGCCAGGCGGGCAACCCGGCGGCGTCCTTCAACATCGTCGGCTATATGAACGCCAGTGGCACGGTGGTGACCACCGCCTATCCTGACTACTGATTCTGCGTCACTCTCTGCAGGGCCGGGCGTGATGCCCGGCTCTTTTCGTCAGCACAACAAAGGAGTTTGCTGATGTCCAACATCCCATCCAGCAGTCTGCAGCAGTTCCTGGACGATGAGGTGACGGCCGTGGCACGCGAGCATTTGCTGGAAAAGGCCCTTGCCGCGCGCCTCAACCGAGTGGTGGAGCCCTACAGTGGCAATGCCTACCATGTTGCGTTCGAAGAGGACACGGTGGTGATCGAGCACTATTACATCGAAGGCTGGCCGGCCGTACACCTGCCGTTGCAGGATTTCATCAAAGCCTTGGAGTCGTTTGCAGGCAAGGCCTGAACGCGCCTTGCAAAATGTGCATGGCGCTAGCCAGGTGCTCAACGCGAGCGCTGCACGCTCGTGTTGAGCACCTGAAAAGCCCTGGCGCCCCTACGGCTCGCGAGTCACCCGCCACAGGGTGTTGGCCAGGTCGTCGGCAATGATCAACGCCCCCTTCGGGTCGACGGTCACCCCCACGGGCCGGCCACGGGTCTTGCCGTCCCCGCCAAGAAAGCCCGTGGCGAAATCCACCGGCTTGCCGGCCGGCTTGCCGTCGCGAAACGGCACGAAGATCACCTTGTAGCCCACCGGGTTCGGCCGGTTCCAGCTGCCGTGTTCACCCACGAACACACCGTCGGCGAAGGTGTCGCCCATGGCCGGGTTGGAGAAGGCCACGCCCAGCGCCGCCACATGCGAGCCGAGGCTGTAGTCGGGCTTGATCGCGGCTTTCACCTTGTCCGGGTTCTGCGGCCGCACGCGGTCATCGACGTTCTGGCCCCAGTAGCTGTATGGCCAGCCATAGAACGCGCCTTCCTGCACCGAGGTCAGGTAGTCCGGCACCAGGTCCGGGCCCAGCTCGTCGCGCTCGTTGACCACTGCCCACAGTTTGCCGTCGCGTGGTTGGATGGCCAGCGCGGTCGGGTTGCGCAGGCCGGTGGCATAAGGCCGGTGGGCACCGGTCGCAGCGTCCACCTGCCAGACCATGGCGCGGTCGACCTCCGCCTCCATGCCGCGCTCGGTGATATTGCTGTTGGAGCCGATGCCGACGTACAGGTAGCGGCCGTCGGGGCTGATGGCCAGCGACTTGGTCCAGTGGTGGTTGATCTCGGCGGGCAGGTCGGTGACCTTGGTCGGCGGGCCACCGGCCTGGGTCTGGCCGTCCTGGTAATCGAAGCGCACCAGCGCGTCCTGGTTGGCCACGTACAGCTTGCCGTCGGCATAGGCCAGGCCATAGGGGGCATTGAGGTGTTCGGCGAATACCGTCTGCAGTTCGTAGCGGCCATCACCGTCGGCGTCGCGCAGCAGGGTAAGGCGGTTGCCGCCCTTGACCTGGGTGTTGCCCTTGGCCTTGATCTGGCTGGCGATCACGTCCTTGGGCTTGAGCTTGGCGGCGTTGCCGCCACGGCCTTCGGCAACGAGGATGTCGCCATTGGGCAACACCAGGGTCTGGCGTGGGATCTTCAGGTCGGTGGCGATGGCGCTGATGCGGTAGCCCTGGGGCACCTGGGGTTTTTGCTCACCCCAGGCGGCCGGCTGGGCGATCTTCATGCTTGGCAGCAGCCCGCGTTCGGGGGCCGGCAATTTCGGGTCCGGACCATGGGCCTGGGTCTTCTCGCCGTCGCCGCCACAGGCGCTGAGCAGCAGGGCCATGCTCAGGGCGCTCAATGCGTGCTTCATGCTTCGCCCTCCGTGCGCAGGCGGGTCAGGCCGGCCCAGGTGGCGATCATGGCCAGCACCGTGACCACTACTGACAGCACCAGGCCTGCGGGCATCACGGCCCAGGCGTCCTTGGCGTGCTCGAAGGCGTTGACCAGGCCCAGTACCCAGGTGACCAGCAGCAACAGCACGTACAGCAGCGGGCGACCGGCCTTGCGTGGCGCCCGGATCAGGTTGGCCAGGGCAAACAGCAGCGCCAGGCCACTGGATAGCAGGGCCCCGGCGATCAGCCAGGCGGCGAAGTTGCTCCACTGGATCTGGTAGCTCTGGTAGTAGGCAATGTCGCTGAGCAGGGCGCCGAGAAACAGCGGCACGCTGCCGGCGAGCAGGGTCGCGTGCAGCGGCCCTGGGGTGCAACGGGGGAGGGTGGTAGTGGTCACTGGCTAGGCTCCTTGTCGATCGACGATCCTGGGTCGAGGGTGCTTAGGTGAGGATCGTGATCGAGGTGCAATAGTTCAGTGGCGTTTGCCGTTGGCTTTACGGGCGCCTGCAGGAGCCTGGGTCTTGCCTGGGAAATTCAGTCGAGCACGGGCCGCAGGAAGCTGCGCTCATAGCTGAGGATGAAACGCTGCTCGGTGGCCAGGGCAAAGGCGGCGATGCACTCGGGGTCGGTTTCCGAAGCTTTGCGGTACTGCTCGTAGGCCGCCAGGCTGGGGAAGCTGAACAGGGCATAGGCGACATTGTTGGCGCCTTCGCTGGGCAGGAAGTAGCCATGGTGGCTGCCGCCCATGCGGTTGACCAGGCCGATCCACAGCTTGCCATAGGCTTCGAAGGCGGGGACCTGGTAGGGGTCGATGATGTACTTGAGGTGGCAGGTGATCATTGCACGCAATCCTTTGGGTGAGCCGGGGAGGCTCACCTTACCGTGCACGGGAGTGGGCGGCTAGGGCCTGGCCTGGCGCCAGATCAATTGCTCGGTGGGATACCCCTGCTTGCGCGCCAGCGCCAGTAGCTGGTCGCGGGTCTGGTCGCTGACGGTCGCGGTGCGCGACAGCAGCCACAGGTATTCGCGGTTCGGGTGGCCGACCAGTGCCACGCGGTAATCCGCATCGTGGTACAGCACCCAATACTCGCCTTTGGTCAGGTTCGGTGCCAGGCGGCTGAACCAGTTGTCGAAGCGCACCCAGAGCTTGTCGGTGCGGCCGGGCACCTGCGCCTCGGCGATGCCATTGGCCTGGTTCCATTGGCCGTCCTTTTCCAGGCAGCGGTTGGTGACGTCGATGCGCCCGTCCTCGCGCAGGCCATAACGGGCCTCGGACTGCACGCAATTGCGCTGGAAGAACATCGGCAGGCGCGCCAGTTCATACCAGGTGCCCTGATAGCGCTGGAGCTCGACCTGTTGCGTGGTGGGCGGTGGCTGCTCGTCGCGGGCGCTGGTGCAGCCCGTGAGCGCGAGGGTAAGGCAGCAGCAAAACGGCACGGCCAGGCGCATCGCCATGGGAAACCTCCTGAAGGGGGGAAAGGCTCACATGGCTTTCGATGCGCGGGCCGGCCAAAGGTTTTACTGGGCTGGGCGGGAAGTTTCCACGCTCAGTACTTCGGTAAAGATGGCTTCGACGGTCTGGTCGACCTTGAGGTTTTTCATCCGTGCCTGCAGTTCGGGATTCTCGACCTTGACCACCTGCAGTTTGCCTTCGGGCGGCAGCAGGGTGACTTCATGAGTGTTCAGGTCGATCTTCTTGATCTGCGAGGTGACCTTGACCTGGCGGAAAGCCTCGCCACCTGGGTTGGGGTTGGCCGCGGTGGCGCGGATGGTGCCCGATTCCTCGGAGGCCTTGGGCGCGCCGCCGACATTGGTGTTCAGTACATAGGCGATGGCACGGGTGACTTTGATGTCGACCTGGTCGCCGACCTTGAGGTTGGGCAGGGCCTTGGCCTGTTCGGTGAGCTGGAAGGTCACGTCCTTGTCGTGGGGACCCTTGACCGTGACCTGGCGGTTGGGCAGGTCGATCTTGGTCACTTCGGTGGTGATATGGCTTTCCAGCGCCTCGCTGGCGATGGGCAGTTCGGCCGCGTGGGCGGTGAGGCTGGCCGCGCCGATGAGCGAGGTGAAAGCGATGGCGCGGGCGAGAGTCGAGTTCATTGGCCTGTCTTCCTTGTGGTCGATACCGATGGGTGGTTCGCGTTGAGCAAGCATAGACAGTAGTTGGCCGGTGTGTGGCCCGCTTACAAGGCTGGCTGTTCCAGGGCCTTGGCGCCGGATACGCTCACCGCCCCGGGCAGTGTCACGGCATTCTTGGCGGCCAGCACTTCGGCCATCACGCTCACCGCGATCTCCGCCGGGGTCTTGCTGCCGATGTAGATGCCGATGGGGCCATGCAGGCGTTGCAGCGAAACCTCGCTCTCGCCGAAATGGTCAATCAAGCGCTCGCGGCGCAGTTGGCTGTTGCGCCGCGAGCCGATGGCGCCAATGTAGAACGCCGGGCTGTGCAGGGCCTCGAGCAGCGCCAGGTCGTCGAGCTTGGGGTCATGGCTGACGGCGATGATGCAGGTACGCAGGTCTGCGTTGAAGGCGCGTACCGCATCGTCCGGCATGCCCTTGAGGTGCTCGACGCCGGCCACCGCCCAGGTGGCCATGTGTTCGGGGCGAGGGTCGCACACCGCCACCCGAAAACCGTTGAACAAGGCCATGGTCGCCAGGTATTCGGCCAGTGCCCCGGCGCCGATCAGCAGCATGCGGTAGCCGGGACCGAGGGTGTTGACCATGTGCTGGCCGTCGAAGCTGAACTGCTCGGGGGTGGCGGTGGCTGCCAGGCTCACCGCGCCGCTTTGCAGGGCCAGTCGGCGGCGCATCAGCCGGCCCTGGTCGAGGTGCTCCAGCAGTTGCAGCAGGGGCAACGCGGCCGGTTCGAATTCCAGGATCAGCTCCAGGGTGCCGCCACAGGGCAGGCCGAAGCGGTGGGCCTCGTCGGCGCTGACGCCATAGCGAATCACCTCGGGCCTGCCCTGAGGCAGGCCGGGGCCGCCATAGGCGGTGGTGTAGCGATGAATCAGGTCGTCTTCGATGCAGCCGCCGGACACGCTGCCAACCACCCGGCCATCGTTGCGCAGCGCCATCATCGAGCCGACCGGGCGAGGGGAGGAGCCCCAGGTGCGGGCGACAGTGGCGAGCAGCACGCGGTGCCCGGCCTGGAGCCAGTCGTGGGTGGTGCGCAGGACCAGCAGGTCGATGCTTTCCATGGTGTCCTCGGTTGTCTGTGCTCCACGCTTCACACGTGGGAGCGGGCTTGCCCCGCGATGGCGGTATCAGCGCATATGCAGGATGATCGGGCTGCTGCTGGCAGGGTCGGTATGCCCGCGCAGCTCGCCCACCGCCTTGGCCTGCACCGCGCCACCCTGATTGCCCCAGGCACTGCGGGCGAAACTCAGCACCTCGGCGATCTCCCGGTCCGACAGCTGCTCGCGGAACGCCGGCATGCGGTAGGCGTCCGGCACCCCGGCGGCGACGATGCGCTGCGAGCCGTTGAGGGTGATGTTGATCGCCGAGGCATTCTCTGCGGCCAGCATCGAGGTGGCCCCCGCCAGCGGCGGCATCCACTCGGCCTGGCCCTTGCCATCCGCGCCATGGCAGCTGGCGCAACGGGTCGCGTAGGTGTGCGCGCCGGGCGCATCAGGTGCGGCGGCCGTCGCCTGGTACTGCCAGGGCGCACCATCACGTCGAGGGTCACCGGGCAATGCCTTGAGGTAGCGGGCGATCGCGCCCAGGTCGTCGTCGCTCATGAACTGCGTGGAGTTGTTGAACGCCTCGGTCATCGAGCCGTACACCACCGCATGGCGATTGCGCCCGGTCTTGAGGAACTGCACGATCTCGGCTTCGCTCCAGCGCCCGAGCCCGGTGTTGTGGTCCTGGCGCAGGCTCGGCGCGTACCAGCCATCGAGCAGGGCCCCGGCGAGGAACGGCGCGCCGCTTTCGTCCAGGGCTTTCTCGTTGAAGGCCAGGCCCCGAGGCGTATGGCAACTGCCGCAGTGGCCGGGGCCCTGGACGATGTAGGCGCCGCGATTCCACAGCGGATCCTGGTCGGGTTTCTGCGCATAGGCGGTGGTCGGTGCGAAGAGGCCGTTCCACAGGGCGATGGGCCAGCGCAGGTTCAATGGCCAGGGAATGCTGCTGGGTATATTGGCTTCGGCTGCCGGTTGCACGCCCTTCATGAAGAACGCGTAGAGCGCCCGCACATCGTCATCGCTGAGCTTGGCATAGGACGGGTAGGGCATGGCCGGGTACAGCCGTCGCCCTCCCGGCGCGACGCCCTGGCGCACGGCACGGTCGAAGTCGGCCAGGCTGTAGGCGCCGATGCCGTGGTCGCGATCCGGGGTGATGTTGGTGGCATGGATCGCCCCCAGCGGCGTGGCCATTTCCAGGCCTCCGGCAAAGGGCGCCTTGCCCGGCAGGCTGTGGCAGGCCACGCAGTCGCTGAGGCGGGCGACGTATTCGCCGCGGCTGACCAGGGCGGCGTCGGCGCTGTCCGAGGCGCTGAAGGGCGAGGCAGGCTCGCGGGTGACGTACCAGGCCAGCAGGCCTGCCGCGACCAGGCACGGCAAGGCCAGCCAGCCTGCGGTTCTTGCGAATCGGCTGTTGTTCATGGGCTGTCCTTGTCGTGTCAGCTGAAGGTATGGCGGCTCAGGGGCATACTGCGCACGCGCTGGCCGGTAAGCTGCGCCACGGCGTTGGCCACCGCGGGCGCCACCGCCGGCAGCGGCGGTTCACCGATGCCGCCCATCTTCGCCCCGCTCTCGACGATGCGCACATGCACCCGGGCCATGCGCGATGGCGGCAGCATCGGGTACAGGTCGTAGTTGCGCGCCCGTGGCATGCCGTTCAGCCACACCGATTCTTCCAGCAGCACCTGGGACAGGCCCAGGGATACCGCGCCGTTGACCTGGGCCTCGATGATCGCCGGGTTGACGATGCTGCCCGGGTCGATGGCCTGCCAGATGTCGTGCACCTTGACCTGGCCACCCTCCAGCGACACTTCGGCGATGACCGCCGCCTCCGAGCCGAACGGCGAGGCCATGGCCACGCCGCGGGCGCGCTTGCTGCCGTCCTCGGCGGTGAACGGGCCGCGCTTCCAGCCGCCGGACAGCTCGCCCACCGCCTGCAGCAGGGCGGTCAGGCGTGGGTTGTCCCGCAGTAGCTGCAGGCGCAGCTCGAAGGGATCGTGGCCGCCCTTGTCGGCCAGCTCGTCGAGGAACGACTCGTAGAAGAAGTCGTTCAGCGAATTGCCCACCGAGCGCCAGTAGCCGAGCATGGCCGGGCCTTTGACATAGATCTGCGCGATGCGTTTGTTGGCGATGGCGTAGGCCTTGCCCGACAGCCCTTCCAGGGCTGTGGGATCGACCGTGTCGCCCTGCTTGCCAGCAATGGCCTCGGTCGGGCCTTCGGTGGCGCTGATCGCCTCGATGGCCACCGGCAGGCCTTTCTCGTCCAGCGCGGCGCGGAACTTGACCACGGCCATGGGGCGCATGGCATCGCGCAGGAACTCCTCCTCGCGGCTCCAGATCAGTTTCACCGGCCTGCCGACCGCCTTGGCCAGGGCGATAGCCTGCGGGTAGGGGTTGGCCGAGTCATACAGGAAGTGCCGGCCGAAGAAACCACCGAGCAGTGGCGAATGCAGGGTGATCCGCGCCGGGTCCAGGCCGGTGCGCTTGGCGATGTCGGCGCGGAACATGTCCTGGGCCTGGTTGGGCAGCCACACTTCCAGCGAGCCGTCGGGGTTGAAACGGGCGGTGGCGGAGGGCGGCTCCAACTGCGCGTGGTTGAGGAACTGGTTGTGGTAGGTGGCCTCGACCTTGGTCTTGGCCCCGGCCAGGGCGCCGGCGACATCGCCCTGGTTTTCCTCGTCGCGGCTCGGCCCGGTCTGGGCGGCCAGGTGTTCGCGCCAGCCATCGCTGGAAAAATCGGCAGGCATCGGCCGCACCTGGCTGTCGGCGGCCACTTCCTTCCAGTCCACCTGCAGCGCTTCCACCGCGCGCTTGGCGTGCCACCAGCGTTCGGCGACCACGGCGACCGCACCGGGCAGTTGATGCACCGAGTGCACGCCCTTCATCGCCTTGACCTGTTCCTCGTTGCGCAGGTTGTCTACGGTCATGCCCAGGCGCGGGGCATGCTGCACGGCGGCGTGGAGCATGCCGTCGACCTTGACGTCGATGCTGTAGACGGCCTTGCCGGTGGACTTGTCGTAGGCGTCGAGGCGCTGCACCGGCTTGCCGATCCAGCGGAACTGGCTGGGGTCGCGCAGCTTGACGCTGGCAGGGTCGGGCACCGGCAGGTCCATGGCCTTGGCGGCCAGTTCGCCGTAGCCCAGCGCACGGCCCGAGGCCGCGTGCACCACCTTGCCAGGCTCGGTGCTCAATTCACCAACTGGCACGCCCAACTGCTCGGCGCCGGCCTGCAGCAGCATGGCGCGGGCCAGGGCGCCGAGGCGGCGCATGGTCGGGTAGCTCATGCGCACCGACATGCTGCCGCCGGTGATGCGCAGGCCGTTCTCCATCACCACGTAGGCCTCGCCCGCTGGCGCGCTTTCGACCACGAAGGTGGCTGGGTCGGCGTCCAGTTCCTCGCCGATGATCTGCGCCATGGCCGTGTTGACCCCTTGCCCGCCCTCCATGAACGGGCTGAGCAGGTGCACGCTGCCGTCCGCGCGGATTTCCAGGAAGGCCGGCACCTGGGTGCCGCGCTCAGTGGTCGCGGCTGCGGCCTGTACCCGCGCCGAGCCCAGCGGCAGGCCGAAGCCCAGCACCAGTGCGCCGATGGCGCTGCCGGCAAGAAAGCGCCGACGCGACAGGTTGACCGTTTCGCCGCTGCGCAGCCGTGCCAGGTCGTCAGGGGTGTCGATACGCGCGTTCATCAGGCGTTCTCCCCTTGGGCCAGTTCTTGCACGGCGGCATGGATGGCGTTGTAGGTGCCGCAGCGGCACAGGTTGACCATGGCCGCGTCGATCTGTTCGGTGCTGGGTTTGGGGGTGTGCTTGAGCAGCGCGGTGGCCGCCATCACCTGGCCGGACTGGCAGTAGCCGCACTGGGCCACCTGGTGCTCGACCCAGGCGGCGACCACGCGCTTGCCCACGGCGTCGGCTTCGATGGCCTCGATGGTGGTGACTTCACGACCGACCACGCCGGCCACCGGGGTGACGCAGGCGCGCACCACATTGCCGTCCACCAGCACCGAGCAGGCGCCGCATTGGGCCAGGCCGCAACCGTACTTGGTGCCGGTCAGGCCGAGGTCGTCACGGATCACCCAGAGCAAGGGCGTGTCGGCGTCAGCCTCGACCTGGTAGGTCTGCTGGTTGATTCTTAGTTCCATGGGCTCACCTGCTGATCATCGGTTCTGGAAGCGGGGAATACGCTGTTCCCCAATCCAGAAACGCTAGCACATGGCCCCGTTGCGCAATCGATGCACCCCGCAGGTCCAGAGGATCAGGCAAGCAATCCGGTGGAATGCGCAAGCCTCCTCAATCGATGCGCGGGTGCTGCTGGGCCAGGGTCTTGCGCTTGGCCTCCAGCTCGGCGATCTGCGCGTCGATGTCCTCGATCTTCTGTTCGATGTTGTCGTGGTGCTCCTGCAGCAGTTCGCGGGCCTCGTCGATATCCGAGGCGGCCGGGGCGGCGCCGCGCAGCGGGCGGTTGGCGGTCTCCTTCATGGTCAGGCCAGTGAGCAGGCCGATCACGGCGATCACCATCAGGTAGTAGGCCGGCATGTACAGGTTGTCGGTGGTTTCCACCAGCCAGGCGGCGAGGGTCGGGGTCAGGCCGGCGATCAGCACCGAAATGTTGAAGGCGCTGGCCAGGGCGCTGTAGCGGATATGCGTGGGAAACATCGCCGGCAGGGTCGAGGCCATCACGCCGATGAAGAAGTTCAGCAGCACGGCGAGGATCAACAGGCCGGCGAAGATCACCGCCAGCTTGCCGCTGGTGATCAGCATGAACGCCGGGATCGCCAGGGCGAACAGGCCGACGCTGCCGATGATGATGAACGGCTTGCGCCCCCACTTGTCGCTGAGCAGGCCGATGATCGGCTGCACGAACAGCATGCCGACCATGATCGCGATGATGATCAGCACGCCGTGGTCTTCGCTGTAGTGCAGGTTGTGCGAGAGGTAGCTGGGCATGTAGGTGAGCAGCATGTAGTAGGTGACGTTGGTGGCGATCACCACGCCGATGCAGGTCAGCAGGCTGCGCCAGTGCTGGGTCGCCACCTCCTTGAACGACACTTTCGGGCCGCTGGCCAGGCCTTCGCGGTCACCTTGCTCGAGTTTTTCGACGTGTTGCTGGAAGGCCGGGGTTTCTTCCAGCGCGTGGCGCAGGTACAGGCCGATCAGGCCCAGCGGCAGGGCCAGGAAGAACGGCAGGCGCCAGCCCCATTCGAGGAACTGTTCCTCTCCGAGGAGCGTCGAGATCAGCACCACCACGCCGGCGCCGAGGACGAAGCCGGCGATCGAGCCGAAGTCCAGCCAGCTGCCGAGGAAGCCGCGCTTGCGGTCCGGGGCGTACTCGGCGACGAAGATCGAGGCGCCGGTGTATTCACCGCCCACCGAGAAGCCCTGGGCCATCTTCGCCAGCAACAGCAGGATCGGCGCCCAGATGCCGATGCTGGCGTAGGAGGGGATCAGGCCGATGGCGAAGGTGCTCAGGGACATGATCACGATGGTCGCGGCCAGCACTTTCTGGCGCCCGTAGCGGTCGCCCAGGGCGCCGAAGAACAGCCCGCCCAGCGGGCGGATCAGGAAGGGCACGGAGAACGTGGCCAGCGCCGCGATCATCTGCACGCCGGGGCTGGCGTTGGGGAAGAACACCTTGCCCAGGGCATAGGCGACGAAGCCGTAGACGCCAAAGTCGAACCATTCCATCGCGTTGCCCAGGGCGGCTGCGGTGATGGCCTTGCGCATCTTGGCGTCGTCGACGATGGTGATGTCCTTCAGGCCGATGGGCTTGACGGGTTTCCTGCGTGATTTCATGGGCCGTTGTCCTTGAAGGCTTGGGGGCATGGCCATGGTTTGGCCAGCCTTGTACCTAGGGTCAGATACAACGGCGCGCTAAATAATTCCCTGCTGGATCATTTGTGTGCGGCACGGATGGCCCTGGCGCGGGGCAAGCCCGCTTCTACAGAGGCCATCGGGCAAGCGATCAGAGCGTGCGTGACATCAGCCAGTGCTGCTGCCCCCAGGCCTCGAAGGGTTCCAGCAGTGCCCAGCCACGCTTGGCGTAGTAGGCGCTCTGGTCGTGGGTGTGCAGATAGAGCGTGGAGACCCCGCTGCTGCGTGCATGGTCGCAGATGCCTTCGATCAGTTGTTCCGCCAGGCCTTGCCCTCGTGCTTGCGGGGTGACGAACACGCAGGCCAGCCACGGACCAAGGTCGCTGCGCCCGGGCAGGTCGTCGCTGGCCAGGGCGGTGCTGCCCAGCAGGCGGTCGCCGTCGAGGGCGACCAGGCATCGCCATTGGCCGTTGCGCTGGCCTTCGGCGAACTCGCGTTGCCAGTCGCTAATCGGCACGTCCGCGTACTCGTAGTGGAACTGTTGGTGCAGCCACTGGGCGAGGGTATCGCTGTGGGCCATGTGGTGTTCAAGCCAGTCCAGGCGGGGCATGCTGTTGTCCTTGTCGAGGGGCATTTCAGTGCGGTGGGCTGTGATGTCGCGAGCATACACCAGGCCTCTAACGCGTACTCGAGTTGCAAGTGCATTCGAGGGCAGTCGCTTCAATAGAGTCGAAAGTTCAGCACGAATCGTCGCCGCACGGGCCAATTATTCGGCTTAGTTTCGGCGCGTTTCACCGAGGTAGAATCCTCTTGTGTGTTTCCAAGTTGCTGTACGTAGGCGGCATGCGACTAAAGTCCGGTGTCTCCCGCTCGTGTCTAGAAGTACCGTTGGCTCAAACAGTCGGCAAGTTTGATTGTTGGACGATCTCGCGCGTCAGTCCCTCTAGCCTCTGCAATACGGGGTGTCGGGTGACCAGGTGGTCATGCCAGGCTTCGGGTGGTAATTGGCAGTCATTAACTTTTCCGTGAGCGTTTCAGTGAATAACGCTCAACTTTCTAAAGTTATTGCACGTGTGCCGATAACTCTCGGTAACCGTGCCGGGAAGTTCCAAGTGCTGCGATTCTCGCTGTGCCTTTGCCTGCGAATGGGTGTTGTATGTCGTACCTGTCTGCTATTGATTGCCGTCGCGTATCGCTGTGTGTCGTATTGGCTTGCCTGTCCCTGGGCAACGTGCGGGCTGAGACGTTCGTGCCTGGCCAGGAAGTGTTGCGCCAACAGCAACAGCAACAACAGGACCTGCAGCAACTGCAACTGGAGCAACGCCGCCGCCAACTACAGCGCGGTGCGTTCACAGGGCCCGATACATCCGCGCAGGTCCCTCAGGCCGCGGCTCCGGATACGCACTGCTGGCCGCTGGCCGGGGTGCGGGTGGGCGGCGTCACCCTGATCGACCGTGCCACCCTCGATGCGCGCATCGATCCGCTGGTGGCGGCGTGCATGGGCGTGGGGCAGATCAACCAGCTGCTGGCGAGTATCACCGCGCTGTACCTGGAAAAGGGCTATATCGCCAGCCGGCCCTACCTGAGCAGCGCCCCGACAGCCGGGCAGTCGCTGGACATCCTGGTGGACGAGGGCTACCTGGAGGCCATCGAACTGGCCGACCAGCGCCTGCCGGTGTCGCTGGCCGGGGCCTTCCCCGGCATGCTCGGCGAGCCGCTGAACCTGCGTGACCTGGAGCAGGGCCTGGACCAGCTTAACCGCCTGCGCTCGGTCGACCTGACCGCCGACATCGCCCCCGGCAGCCAGCCGGGCGCCTCGCGGATCATCCTGCGCCCGCGCAGCGCCGGCCAGCCACGGGTGGCCGTGGGCCTGGGCCTGGACAACTTCGGCAGCGCCAGCACCGGGCGCGATCGTCGCGTGCTCAGCCTGGGCCTGGACAACCCGCTGGCACTCAACGACCTGCTCAGCCTGTCGGCCAGCGATACCCTCAACCAGGGCGACCGTTACAGCCGCAACGCCAGCCTGTACTACGCGATCCCCTATGGCTACTGGACCTTCAGCCTGTTCGCCAGCCATGCCGAGTACCGCTCGCCGGTCAAGCTCAGCACGCTGACCTTGCATAGCCGCGGCATCACCGACCAGCTCAGCCTGCGCGGCGAGCGCGTGCTGTGGCGTGACCAGCGCCATCAACTGAGCGCCAGCCTGCAACTGGCGCACAAGGATGTCGACAGCGAGTTCGCCAAGGTGCGCCTGGACGTGCAGAGCCCGACGCTGACCGTGGCCGAGGCCGGGCTCAACCTGTTCTGGCTCGACCACGCGGTGTGGAACCTGGACCTCAACTATGCCCAGGGGCTGCATTGGTTCGGTGCCGACGATGACGCCGATCGCCCGGTGCCCGACCTGCCCAGGGCGCAGTTCCACAGGTACCGCGCCGGGCTCAGCCAGTGGCGCAATGGCCAGCTGCTGGGTCAGGCCTGGCAGTGGCAGAGCCAGCTCAACCTGCAGTACAGCCCCGACCCGCTGCCGGCCATCGAGCAGTTGCTCGGCACCGACGATTCGGCCGTGCGCGGCTACCGCATCAGCAGCCTGTCCGGGGCCAGTGGGGCGGTATGGCGCAACACCCTCCGCCTGCCGTGGCGGGCGCAGGGGCCGTTGAGCGTCACCCCACGGCTGGGCCTGGACCACGGCTGGATCAAGGCCGACCACGGCGCCGCCAGCCAGCGCCTGAGCGGCGCGAGCCTGGGCGTGAACCTGGGCTGGAAGGCGCTGCAGCTGGACCTCGACTACCAGCGCAGCCTCAACACTCCCCGCGGTTACCAGCGCGAGCCTGAAGTCTGGCTGTTCAGGGCCGCCGTGCAGATCTGAGCGCACCGATTTAGCAGTACCTACATGGAGAGTGACCTATGCCCAAGACCCCCTTTACCTTCAATTTGTCCCCGCAAGGCAAGCTGCGCTGGGCGATCGCCAGCCTGCTGCTGGCCACCAGCCTGCCCCAGGCGCTGGCCGGCGGTGTGGTGGTCGCCCCCGGGCCCGGGGGCACGGCGCAACTGCAGACCCAGGGCGGCGTGCCCATCGTCAATATCGTCGCCCCCAACGGCGCGGGCCTGTCGCATAACCAGTTCCTCGACTACAACGTCGACCGCCAGGGTCTGGTACTGAACAACGCCCTGCAGGCCGGGCACTCGCAGCTGGCCGGCGAGCTGGCGGCCAACCCGCAGTTCCAGGGCCAGGCGGCGAGCGTGATCCTCAATGAAGTGGTCAGCCGCAATGCCTCCGCCATCAATGGCGCCCAGGAAATCTTCGGCCGTGCCGCCGACTACGTGCTGGCCAACCCCAACGGCATCTCGGTCAATGGTGCCAGCTTCATCAACGCGCCCAATGCCAGCCTGGTGGTGGGCCGACCCGAGCTGGACGCGGGCCGGCTCAAGGCCCTGGGCACCCAGGACGCCAACGGCCAGTTGCAGGTGCAGGGCGCCGGCCTGCGCAACGACGGCGGTTCGGTCAACCTGATCGCCCCGCGCATCGACAGCCAGGGCCGACTGGATGCCCGGGACCAGCTCAACCTCACCGTGGGCCGCAACCAGGTGGATTACGCCAGCGGCCAGGTCAAGGTGCTCGACGGCGGCGCGGCCAGCGGCGAGCAGCGTATCGACGCCAGCCTGTTCGGCGCAATGCAGGCCGGGCGCATCAATATCGTCAGCACCGCGCAGGGTGCCGGGGTGCGGGTCGGGCCAGGGCAGATCGAAGGCCGCGACGGCGTGCGCATCGACTCGGCGGGTAACCTGAACATCAGCGGCGCCGCCGTGGCCGACTCGCTGCAAGCGACCCGTGCGGGCGTGCGCAGCAGCCAGGGCGATGTGCAACTGCATGGTGCCCAGGACCTGACCCTGGCCGCCGCCGACGTGGCCGGGCGCGACGTCAAGCTCGACGCCGGGCGCAACCTCACCCTGAGCACCGTGCAAAGCCGCAAGCTCCAGGAAAAACGCGAGAGCTGGCGCAGCGGTGCACTGGGCATCGATTGGGAAACCTACCAGCGCACCCAGACCGACAGCGATACCCGCGAGCATGGGGTGCAGGTCGTGGCCCAGCGTGATGCTCGGGCGAACGCCGGCCAGGATGTCACCGTCAATGCCGCCAGCATCGAGGCGCCCGGCCAACTGAGCCTGAACAGCGGGGGCGACCTGCGCCTGACCGCTGCCACCGAACGCCAGGTCAACAGCGACCAGGGCAAGCACACCAAGGGCTTCTGGAAGGCCGACTGGGACAATCGCAGCGAAACCCAGCGCAGCGTCACCAGCCAGCTCAAGGGCGGCAATATCGAACTGCGGGCCAAGGCTTCGGTGCTGGCCGAAGGTGCCCAGCTGACCAGCGGCCAGGACATCCGCATTGCCGGCAAGCAGGTGCAGATCAGCAACGCCTCGCGCACCGACCAGCGCGACAGCCAGAACCAGCAGAGCAAGTTCTTCGGCGTCAGCCACAACGAAGCCAAGCAGAACAGCCGGGAAAGCACCGCCGTGCGCAGCGAGCTGGTGGCCGGTGGCAGCGTTGGCCTGAACAGCGCCGAAGGCATCGAGGTGGTCGGCTCCACGGTCAAGGCCACCGGCGCGTTGAACGCCGACGCGGCGGGCAACCTGAAGGTCGCCTCGGCCCAGGACACCCGCGAGCACGGCAGCGCCAGCAGCAGCCGTGGTTTCGTGGCCTCGGCCAAGGAGACCGCGCCGGGCTCGGGGCAGTATCGCGCCGGCGTCGGCTATGCGAGCGATCGCCAGAGCGCCACTGGCAGCCAGGTCAGCCAGCAGGGTTCCAGCCTCAGCGGCAGCGAGGTTCAGCTGACCGCCGGCGCTGACCTGACCGTCAAGGGCGCAGCGGTGAAGTCCACGGCAGGCGACACCACCCTGGCCGGCAAGCAGGTGTCGTTGCTGGCCGAGCAGGACAGCCGCAGCGAGTCCCGCGACAGCAGCCACACCGGGGGTGGCGTCTACCTCACCGCCGGCCTCGACCGTGCCGGCGCCGGGGTCGACTTCGCCCATGGCACCCAGCAGGACACCGCAAGCAGCAGCACTGCCAAGACCACCGGCATCGACAGCGCCGGCAGCTTGACCATCAAGGCCGACACCCTGGCCAGCGAAGGCGCCCAGGTCAACAGCGCCGGCACCCTGAGCGTCAGCGCCAACCAGGTGGACAACCGCGCGGCTCGCGACACCACCAGCAGCAGCCACCAGCAGAGCAACTGGACGGCGGATGTCGGCGTCAATGTCGAATACAAGGACATCGCCCGGCCGATCGCCGGGGTGGTCAAGGATGTGGTGGACGGCAAGGTGTCGGTGAAGGACGCGCTCGACGGCAAGCTGCCGCTGGGCGATGTCAAGGACGTGCTTGCCGGCAAGACCTCGCTGACCGACGCCCTGGGCAAGCTCGGCACGCCGAACCTGGGCGTCGACCTGGCCGTGGGCCATGCCAGCCAGCAGCAGGGTGAGCAGACCGGCACCGCGGTGGTCAGCCAGTTCAACGGCCAGGGCGTCCAGCTGGATGTGGCTGGTGCGCTGAAGGACCAGGGCACCCAGTACAACGCCAACGGCGGCGCGCTGAACGTCAAGGCCGGCGCGTTGCAGGCCGAGGCCGCCAGCAACACCCACAGCCGCAGCGAGCAGCAGGTGAATGCCGATGTATCCGCCCGGGTCTACACCAAGACCGGCGAGGACCTGAATGTGACCGCCAGTGGTTCGGGGGGAAGCAAGAGCCTGGCCGAAGACCGTTCCACTGCCGTGGTCGGCACCTTCAGTGGCAATCAGGGCCTTAACATCCAGGTCGGCGGCGATGCCCGCTTCGAAGGCAGCCGCCTCGACGGTGGCCAGGGCGCGGTGGCCGTCAACACTGGCGGCAAGCTGGCCCTGGAGCAGGCCAGCAACCATGAGCGTCGCGACACCCGCAGCCTCGGTGGCAGCGCTTCGCTGACCGTGGGCACCTTGCCGGTGGGTGACAAGGTCGACCTGGGCGCCGGGTTGCAACTCGACCATGCCGGCGAACACAGTGCCGACAGCAAGGCCCAGGTGGCGAGCATCAGCGGCAGCGGCCCGGTGCGGTTGGGCAGCGGTGGCGACCAGACCTTGCAAGGTACGCGCATCGACGCGACGGGCCCGGTCGAACTCAAGGCCGGTGGCGCTCTTGACCTGCAGGCCGCCAGCGACACCCGGACTGTCAGCGGCAGCCACCTGGGCGGCGGTCTCAACCTCGGCGGCAAGGTAGCCACCGGTGAGCAGGGCCGCGACCTGAGCGGCAAGCTGGGCGGCAACTTCAATGTGGGCCAGACCAACGAACGCTCGCAGACCCTGAGCGGCGGCCAGCTGAACAGCCGCGCCAATGTGGACCTGGCCGGCCAGTCGGTGCATCTGCAGGGCACGCAGGTCGCTGCTGCGGGCGTCAACGTCGGCGCAGGCGAGGGTGGCCTGGCGCTGGAGTCGGCGCAGTCCACCCAGAGCCGCAACAACTGGGGCGTCGAGCTGAAGGCCGGCGGCAACCTGAGCCGCAATATCCCGGTCGACGCCGGCAAGCAGGCCACTGCGTCCCAAGACTTCGACCTCGGCGGCAAGGTGCACGTGGATCATCTGCAGGGCACCACCCAGCAGAACAGCCGGATCGCCGCCGACACGGTGGCGTTGAACAGCACGGGCGCGGCGCAACTGAGCGGCGCCCGTGTCGAAGGCCAGCACATCGGCGGCAAGCTCGACGGCGGGCTCAGTATCCAGGAGCGTCAGGACACCACCACCTCGGTACGTCTCGACCTGGGCGCCGGCCTTGTCGGCAAACCAGGCGAGGCCAAGGACGGCGAAGCCAAGCCCGCCTTCGGCTACACGCCGTCGTTCAATGCCCAGGGCGAGTTCGTGCGCAAGGCCGGGGTCCAGGAAACGTCGCAGATCACGGCGCAGCGCGAGCTGGGGCTGCAGGTCAAGGGCGTGGAGCAGGGCGGGAACACGGTCGGGGCCGAGGTGAAACCACTCGGTTACCAGGTCAAGGCCACCCTCGACCTGCCCAAGCTGCCTGAAGCCGGCCTGCCCAGCGTGTCGCTGGATGACGGCAAGCTGAAGGTCGGGCCGGTGACGGTCGAGGGGCAGCTTGATGATCTGACCAACAAAGGCTGACGGGGCCGCTCTGCGGCCCATCGCGGGGCAAGCCCGCGCCTACAGGCGATTGCTATCCCTGTAGGCGCGGGCTTGCCCCGCGAACGTTCAGACCGCCGAAAACACCGACCCGGTAATCCGTTCGCTCAACAGCTCCAGAACCCGCAACCCCGCCAGCGAGTTGCCCGAGGCGTTCAGCGCCGGCGACCACACGCAGATGCTGTAGCGCCCCGGCACCACCGCGACGATGCCGCCGCCCACGCCGCTCTTGCCCGGCAGCCCGACGCGGTAGGCGAAATTGCCGGCCTCGTCATACAGCCCGCTGGTGGCCATGATCGCATTCACTTGCTGCGCCTGGCGCGGGCTGAGCACTTGTTCGCCGCTGTGCGGGCAGTAGCCGCTGTTGGCCAGGAAGGCGAAGCCACGGGCGACGTCGGCGCAGCTCATCGACAGCGCGCAGTGGTGGAAGTAGCTGCGCAGCACCGCGTCGACATCATTGTGGAAGTTGCCGAAGGCCTGCATCAGGTAGGCCATGGCCGCATTGCGTGCGCGGTGCTGGTACTCCGACTCGGCCACCACCGTGTCGCTGACGATACGCGGATTGGCCGCCAGGCGGCGGACGAAGTCGCGCATCGACAGGGTGGGGGTGGCATAGCGCGACTGGTTGATGTCGCAGATCACCAGCGCCCCGGCATTGATGAACGGGTTGCGCGGCCGGCCCTTTTCCACCTCCAGCTGCACCAGCGAGTTGAACGCCTGCCCCGAAGGCTCGTAGCCCAGCCGCGACCAGATGTCTTCGCCACTGTGGTTGATCGCTTGCACCAGGCTGAACACCTTGGAGATGCTCTGGATCGAGAACGGCGTTCGCGCATCCCCGGCGCAGTGCAACTGGCCGTCCAGGCTCTGCACGGCGATGCCCAGCTGGTTGGGGTCGACCTGGGCGAGGGCGGGAATGTACTGCGCCACCTGGCCCTGGACGAGCAGGGGGCGGACGTGGTCGAGGATCTCTTGCAGGAGTGCTTGCATCGGAAAACCTGGTGCGGAGGAAAGACGCGGTCGAAAACGTTCAGGTAGACGATGGTCGCTGGCTGCGGAGCACATCTGCCGGCGTTGATTCCTGTGATGATGCGTGACCTGCAGGCGCAGGCTTGCCCCGCGCCTGCAGTGACCGCGTTTTACGCGTTGGAGGTTGCCTCGAACGCGGCGTGGTATTGCACGTCGCCTTGCGGTACGTCCCCAGTGAAGGCCAGGGCCTGGAAGTACTCGGCAGGCACGCCCGGCAAGGTCAGGCCCGGCTGGGCCTTGAAGCCGAAGCGGGCATAGTAGCGCGGGTCGCCCAGCACCACGCAGCCCTGGCCGGCCAACCCATGCAACCGGGCCAGCGCGGCATTGATCAGCGCCGAGCCGATGCCTTGCCCCTGGCGTGCCGGCGACACCGAAACCGGCCCGAGGCCGAACCAGCCGCTGGCGCCCGACGCCAGGGTGACCGGGGAAATCGCCACATGGCCGACGACAGCGCCGGCCTCCACGGCCACCAGCGAAACCGTCAGCTGCCCCGCCCGACGCAGCGCCGTGACGATGAACTGCTCGGTGTGGCTGCTGTGTTCGGCGTCGGCGAAGGCGGCTTCGGTCAATTGGCCGATGGCGTCGATGTCTTCGGGGCGCTCGTCGCGCAGGGCGATGCCATTGTCCAGGTGCCTGCGCGTGTCGGCGTCAATCAGGTCGCGCAGGGCCTCGAACAGCGGTGTGGCGGCAGTGTAGCGCTTGCCGTAGTTGAGGTTGAAGGCATAGTCGAAGCCCGGCGGATTGCGGCCCTGGTTGTGCTGCAACAGGGTCTCCAGCTTGTCCAGGGCCTTGACCGCCTGGGCCTCTGCGGACGTCGCGGCTTCGTAGTCTTCCCACAGCCCCATGATCTCCTCGCGCAGGGGCGCATCCAGGCTCGCCATCAATTGCAGCAGGTCGTCGCGCTCCTGCTGGCTCTTGTCGGGGAAGCCCTGCTTGCTGACGGCGGGCACGTCGCCACTGATGGCCTCGCCGAGGTCGTGGACCAGGCACATTTTCAGGACCTTGAGCAGGTCGAGGTCGCCCAGTTCGTCGGCGAAGGTGATGGCCATCAGGCACAGCCGCCAGGTGTGCTCGGCGGTGCTTTCGGCACGGCCGGTGGAGGTATGGGCGCTGCGCAGCACACTCTTGAGTTGTTCGGCCTGGCGCAGGAAGTCCAGGCGGTTCTGCAGTTTTTCGATGTTCATGGCGACTCCATGTCCTGGGGCGGGTTCAGCGTGTCGGCATGATAACCCCAGACGACTGCCGGCCTTCATGGTTCTGACGTTTGCATGCCTGGGATACTCAATTCCACGCCTGCTGCCGTGACCGCGCTCCACGCTGACGTGGGCGTGCAGGACGCTGACGCAGCGACAACCCACGCTCTGCGCGGCGGCGGCCAGGGCGCGGCCATTGTTGCCGTCGGTGGCGCTGACACACGCCTGACAGGGCCCACTCCCATGACCCTTGACCCCTTCGACCGCGCACTGCTCGACGCCATGCAGCGCACCTTCATGGCCTGCCCGCAGGTTCAGCAGTGCTATCACGTGGCGGGGGCATGCGACTTCGTGCTGATCCTGCTGGTGCGGGACATGGCGCAGTACACCCAGTTGACGCGGGAGCTGTTCTTCCAGAGCAACAATGTGAAGCACTTCAAGACGCTGGTGGCGATGAGCAATGTGAAGACCGGGTTGCAGGTGCCGGCGACCTGAGCTCAGGCCACACCGATCTCATCCATGAAGTCGTCCAGGAACGACGCCAGCCGTTCATGCCGGAGCGTCGCCAGGCGAGCCCCCTCGGTGGTCTGGAACCCCGAGGCGAGCTTTAGCAGCTTGGTGTGGAAATGCTCGATGGCGTACCGGTTATCCTGGTGGTCCCGCCCTTCGGCAGTGGGATTCTCGAAGTCGTACAGTGACGAGCCCATGCGCCCTGCGACATAGAAACAACGAGCGACGCCCACCGCGCCGAGGGCATCGAGGCGGTCGCTGTCCTGGAGGATCCTCGCCTCCAGGCTCAGCGGCGCGATACCCGCCGAGTAACTGTGGGCCTGCACCGCATGGGCCGCTTGCTCGACGCGTGCCGATGGCCAGCCCTTGTCGGTGAGGATCGCGGCGGCCCGCTTGGCCGAGAGCGTCGAGGCCTGGCTACGCAGAGGCGAGTTCTTCTCCACCGCCACGCAGTCGTGCAGCACGGTGGCGGCGAGCAGCACTTCAAGGTCGCCACCTTCCTTGGCCTGGATGCGCCGGACGTTACTCCACACCCGCTGCACATGGGCGAGGTCGTGGGAGCCGTCGGTACAGGCGCCGGGCAGGCAGGGCAGCAGTTCGTCCGCCAGGGGCTGCAGGGGAAAGAACGGCGCGTTGGCCATCGAGCGTGCTCCATCGATCAGGGTAAGGGCTGAACATCGGTTCGGCGCGGCAACGGTACACCAATTGTCGCGGGCTCGGTCAGCGGCAACACAGGCAACCGCTGATCAGCGGTTGATCGGGGTCGTTTTCCACAAAGGTGACCATGACTTCCATGCCCGTGTGCGGTGGCGTGCTCGCACAGCTCCAACTGGAGGACGCGCTCAGCCAGCAACTGCTCTTGTCGTCGAACCTGTCTTCGCGGTCCCAGGGGAACTTGACCTGTATCTTTGCCAGGCGCCGGTCACGCTGGGACATCTCGTCTTCCACCGCGATGACGACAGCGGTCTGGTTGCCGGGTAGCTCAGGTTTGCGGTGAGTCAAAGGCAGGCGGTAGGGCGCTTCCCAGGGAATAGCCATGAAGTGGTTGCGGTATCCCTGAGTAACGTCATCCACGTGGTCAGTGGCGCCGCGCTCACCGGCTATCCGGGGTTGCCTGCCCTGGTGAATGACCCGTGTCAGGAGCCACGGGGCGTTCCACGCCTGGTGCGGATGCCCGCAAACGTCCAGCACATGGCCACTGGCCAAATGGGTCTGGACACTTTGCCCTTCAGCTTGATGATCTGCCAGACCACGAAAATCGAGCGGATTGTCGCCGTCCTGGTTGCAGGCGGCAGGTTGCCCCAACCTGGGGAACACCGCCTGGTCATCACCGAACACCAGCACATGGCCCTCGGCACTGTGCTGGAAATGGAAGTGGATGCCTTCTTCCTCGCACAGGCGCTGAATGAAGTGCAAATCCGTTTCGTCGTACTGGGTGCAGTAGTCGCGCTCGGGGTAGCTCGAGCCTAGATGAAACCGATAAGCGTCGCCGACGATCCCGTGCTCTTCCAGGATCAAGGCAACAATGTTCGGTACCGAGAACTGTTCATAGATTCTCTGGTTGATGCGATGGCGCAAGTAGGACAGGTGCGGTACCAGGGTCATGCTGTAGTGCTTCGAGCCTTGTGCATTACCGCTTTGAGCGATGTGGTAGACCCGGCCATGAATGCCGTTGCCATTGTTGTCGAAGGACAGGAAAGCCTCACGGTCGAAAAGGCATTCGAGATCCAGGTCAGCCCGCTCGGCGACCAGATCCACATTGAAGTAGTACGGCCTGCCGAGCGCTTCCTCCCCCTTGAATGCGAGCACGTGGAAAGCGTGATCGATACCGTCGATCGTCAAACTGAATCGAGTTTGTTGGGCTGGGCTGAACATCCACTGTTCTCTTTTCAAGGTCGGACTCAATTGAGCAACAGGCATTGGCGCGCAGCGCGCTGCACGCCAATGGACACGATCAAGGGCTGGCAGGGGGCAGCAGACACCCCATTACCTCAGGTCAAACACCGCTCTTCACTTTGGTCCAGACCCGGGTGCGGATCCGCTCCAGTTTCAACGGCAGTGGCTCGAGTGGGATCAGCGTGGATATCGTCGTGGCGTCCGGGTAGATCCAGGGATTGTCGCGCAGCTTCTGCTCGACAAACGCGGTGGCGTCTTTGTTGGCGTTGGGGTACAGCGTGTGGTTCGAGGTCTTGGCAATGACTTCTGGCCGCAGCATGTAGTTGATGAACGCCATGCCTTCCTTGGGGTGAGGGGCGTCTTTGAGCAGTACCAGGTTCTCCGACCAGACCAGCGCGCCCTCGCGCGGCAGGCTGTAGGAAATCCGGCGCCCGGTGTTGGTCTTTTCGTTCAGGGCCTTTGCCGCAAGGGCACCATTGGCCCAACCGACAACCGCGCAGATATTACCGTCAGCCAGGTCGGTGTCGATTCGCGAGGAATCGAAGTAGAGGACGTAGGGGCGTATCTTCAACAGCAGCGCCTGGGCCTTCTGGTAGTCGTCCGGGTTCTTGCTGTTGCTGGGCAGCCCCAGGTAATGCAAGGCAATCGAGATGATCTCGCTCGGGGAATCCAGCATCGCCACCCCGCAGGATTGCAGCTTGCTGATGTTCTCTTCCTTGAAGATCAGGTCCCAGCTGTCCACCGGCGCCTGTTCACCCAATGCCGCTTTGACTTTGTCGACGTCATAGCCGATGCCGGTGGTGCCCCACAGGTAGGGCACCGCGTAACGATTGCCAGGGTCATTGACCGCGACCTGGGCCAGCAGCGCCGGGTCGATATGTGCCAGGTTGCTCAGTTGCTCACGGTCCAAGGGCTGCAGCACGCCCGCCTGGATCAGGCTGGGCAATACGTTGGAGGTGGCCACGACCACGTCATACCCCGTGCGCCCGGCCATTACCTTGCTCTGCATGATGTCGGCGCTGTCGAACGCATCCATGCGCATCCGCGTGCCAGTTGCCTGCTCGAAGGCCTTGGGGGTCTCTGGCGCGAGCAGCCCGAACCAGTTGTACAGGTGCATGCCGGGCTGGGCCGCGGCCACCGAGGTGCTGATTGCCGCACCGAGCAGCGAGGCGGCAAAAAGGGTTCGCAAACGTGACGTTCTCATGCAACATCCTTATCGAAACGATGTATCTTCTGGCCCGTCCTGAGCCCAGACAGCGACTATACCGGGCAGGCCCGGATAGTAAATACCTCCGATTACGTAGCGCTGACCTGCTGATTCCTAACCCAAAAGGGGTAGAAAATGCCGTTCGACCTTCATGGCCTGGCGTGGCACCGTTCGATCGGCAAGCTGATCATGCAGCTGGACCGCCCCGCGTTCTGGAGTTCGTTGGTGCGGGTATTGAATGAGTACGTGCAGATCGACAACTGGGTGGTGTTGATCTTCAGCCAGCAGCAGGTGGACGTGGTGGCTCTTCCTGAGGTGGCGGATGCGCAGGAGGTCGATGCGTTCATTCATCGCTATGTGAAGGGGCTTTACCTGCTGGACCCGTTTTATATCGCCAATCGGGAAAACCCGCAGAGTGGCTTCTTTCATCTGCTGGACATAGCGCCGGAATACTTCGTCGAAACTGAATACTATCAGCAGTATTTCGCTCATTATATTTCGGCGGATGAAGTCCAATACAATGTCCAGCTCGACCCCGATAGAACATTGTGCATGTCCATCGGGAGCAAGGTACGTTTCAGCCAGGAGCAAATTACCCTGCTCGATATCATCAAGCCCTGGGTAACTGCGCTCATGCACCAGCGCATGGCCTTTGAAGTCGACGCGAACGAACACCTCGCCGAGCCACTGTCATGGCCTGAAACGGTTGCTCAGCTGGCCACGCAGATCACCTCGCGCGAAAGCGATGTGCTCAGGTTGTTGCTCAGTGGCTATTCCAACAAGGAAGTGGCCGGCAAGCTGGCGCTCTCGGTGGAGACCATCAAGGTTCATCGGCGTAACCTCTATGCCAAGTTGAATGTCCGTTCACAATCGGAATTGTTCGCCCGGTTCCTCATGCCCAAACAGGACGTTCTTTCTGCACGGTGACGTCAGTTACTGGGGCAGATGTTGATCGCTAGTGTGGTGTTTCACAAATAACGACCATAACTCGCGGCGCTTTTTGCGCTCATGCGGCGTTGTCGCTCCTCGCCGTAGCTGGGCTACGACTCGTCGCGACGCCTTGCCTGAGCGCAAAAAACGCTCGCGATTTATTGGTCGTATTTGCAAAACACCACACTAGTGCAAGATCGGGGCAGGGCAGAGCCCGGCATGGCGCCGGGCTCTTGAAGGTATTACTGAGGCAACAGCTTGTGGGCGCGTTCGCTGGCGTTATTGAAGACCTCGATCAGTCTTTTCGCCAGTGCGTCTTCGATTGCCGCGGCAGTGAGCAGGCCCTGGGTAAAGCCGATGCCCTGGTCCTTGGCAACCGCCAGCTGCTGGCTGTTCTCCGCTTCGGCCAGGTCGCCGAGGTAGTGGGCTGCGCGGAAGGCATAGCGCTCGGGGAGGGTCAGCTGTTCAAGCTCCTTCAACGAGAGGGCGAACTGGCTGGCGGCGGCGGGTTTCAGGCTGAGGTGCTCGAACTGGAGCAGGCTCAGGCGATCGGTAGTCAAGGCGAATCTCCGTTTCTTTGCGGGAATACCCGGTTACTGTCCTGCCTTTTGCCGGTCAGCGCAAGGGTAGTCAGGGCGGTGGCGCGAAAAACAGTTGGCCAGGCTCGCTCGCAGCACAAGCGCGTGCCATGCGCCGCGCAGGCAGGCCTGGCCGCTTCCTCTGCTTGGCGTGCATGCTAAAACGTTCTAGCCTTCGCGTTTTGCTCATTGGCGTAAGGAATACCCGCATGACTCCCACCCTCAGCCGCCGTCGCGTGCTCCAGGGCGCGCTCGGCTGCTCGGCCCTGCTGGCCCTGCCAACCTGGGCGGATGACCCGCTGCGCAAGCCATTGCAGCAAATGGAGGCCACCACCGGCAGCACGATCGGCCTGTGGGCCCTGGACACCGGCAGCGGCCAGCAACTGGCCTGGCGCGCCGAGGAGCGCTTCGCGTTCTGCAGCACCTTCAAGGCCGTCCTCGCCGGCGCCATCCTGCACCGCAGCCAGGCCGAGCCGGGCTTGCTGAAGCGGCGCATCGCCTACGGCGCCGAACAGCTGGTGGTGTATTCCCCGGTCACTGAAAAGCACGTGGGCGCCGGCATGACCGTCGCCGGGCTCTGCGCCGCCGCGGTGCAGTACAGCGACAACACCGCCGGCAACCTGTTGCTCGAGCTGGTCGGTGGCCCGCCGGGGCTTACGGCGTTTGCCCGCAGCCTGGGTGACCCGACGTTCCGCCTCGACCGCAACGAACCGACGCTCAATACCGCCTTGCCAGGCGATCCGCGTGACACTACGACGCCCCTGGCCATGGGCGTGACTCTGCAGCGCCTGTTGCTGGGCGACGGCCTGGCTGCTGCCGAGCGTCAACAGCTGCAGGATTGGCTCAAGGGCAACACCACGGGCGATGCCCGTATCCGCGCCGGCGTGCCGAAGGATTGGGTGGTGGGCGACAAGACCGGGTCGGGTGACTACGGTGTGGCCAACGATGTCGCGGTCATCTGGCCCAAAGGCCGGGCGCCGTGGATCCTGGTGGTGTTCAGCCGTGGAGCCAAGGCGGATGCGCCCTGGAACAGCGAGACGATCGCGGCAGCCACGCGGGTGGTGGTGGACGCCTGGCAGGGCTGAGCAATCGCTCGGACCATTATCCGAACGCGTGGGAGCGGGCTTGCCCCGCGATGAGGTCGGCTCACCCCACGCGTACGCGCCGCCGTTTCTTGAGGTACATCTGGCCATCGGCATGGCTGAGCAAGGTGTCGGCATCCTCGCCATCGCTGGGGTAGCAGGCCACGCCAATGCTGCAGGAGGGCATCCTGACCTCACCGAATTCGGCGCCGAGCGGTTGCTCCATGACCCTGGCGATCTGCTCGACCATCTCGTACACGTCATCCTCCGAGGGCACGTCAGTCAGCAGCACGATGAACTCGTCGCCGCCGATCCGCGCCACGGTGTCCGCCGCCTGCACGCTGTCCTGCAGCCGGCGGGCGATGGTGCACAGCACGCGGTCGCCAGCAGCATGACCATGCACATCGTTGATACCCTTGAAATCATTGACGTCGAGAAACAGCAAGGCGAGCCGCCGCTGCTGCTGGCGAGCCATGCGCAGGGCCGTGGCGAGGCGGTCGTTGAACAGCGAGCGGTTGGTCAGCTTGGTCAGCGGGTCGTGATGGGCCAGGAAACGCAGTTCCTGCTCGGCCTGGGTGAGGGCGGTGATGTTGCGGGCCACGCCGATCCGCGCGCCGACTTCATCGGACCAGGAGGCCGCCCAGAGAATGTGCACGATCTCGCCATCCTTGCGCACATAGCGGTTGCGAAAGTCACAGTGGGCGTTGCCGTTCATCACCCGCACGATCGAGGCGCGGGTGGCCTCCAGATCATCCGGGTGCATGTAGCGGGTGATCGGGGTGCCGGTCAGCTCGTCGGCGCGGTAGCCGAGCAAGGCCTCGCAGGCATCGCTCACGAACACGATGGTGTCGTCTTGGTCGACCACGAACACGGTGTCCAGCATCAGGTGGATCAGCCTGGGGTACAGCGCTTGCAGGTCGACGGGCATAGGGCGGGGGTATCCGATACGGGTAGCCCGGTCATGGTCCGATCACGCAGGGCGGCCGCGCGATGTCCTGCAAGCCGCCGTGGGCCGCTTGCCGCGCCCGTGCAGCATACACAGGGTCGGGGGCGGGGCACACTACCTGTGAGCAAGCAAAGCCTGCATGGTGCAGTCTGGCGGCGCGTACCCTGTCCCCCAAGGCGAGAGTGACCGGGCGCAGGGCGTGGCCTTTGCGCAGGCAAGTGCCGGGCTGCGCCTAGGCTGATGGAGCCGGCGGGTTGGTGGCTGGCCTCAGGGAGCTGAGGCCGAGGTTCAAGGGGGCGGCGATCACTAGCATGGGACAGACTTGCGCTCGGGTGACTGCCTACAGCCTCCAGCATCCGGCGAAGCGCTTGCAAACCCCTTCGCGTTGATCCAGTTCAGCCATGCTGCGCAAGTGTTCGAGGCTGATCTGCGCGACCGTCTCCTGCAGGACATAGTTGTAGTAGTACGCCATGTCGCGCATGCGCTGGGCCTTGCTGCGCAGGCCTACGTCGTTGTTGCCACCGGCCCAGACCTGCAACTGCTCGTCGCGCACGCTACGCAGGTAGGCGCGGCTGTCGGCGTCGTAGCGCTCCAGCGTACGTGCCTTGAGGTTGGCGAGCGCCTCGGCGAGCCTCTGCAGATTCTGCTGGTACTGCTGCCAGTAGGCCTCTGGAAGATCGAGGCCCAGTTCCCGCTTGCGTGCCGCTACCTGGGCTTCGGGAGAGGTTTGACGAGTGATGGCGACGGCAGTGCGCGACGTGGTCAGTTGCTCCATCTCCGGGGTGACGCTGTCGTGGATGATGCTATCGATCAACGCGGTGCGCCGGGGGGTATCGGGCAGCGGTGTGGGTTGTTTCGGGAACAACGCTGAGGTACCCCGGCAGGCGCTTGGGATGGTGTCGATCATCGGATAGGGCTGGCGCTGGTCCTTGCCCTCGACGCGTTGCAGACGCACCAGTGCCGCTTGGCAGTAGCCAGGTGACTGGTCGAAGCGCAGTTCATATTCGGAGCCTGCCTGCGGTGTCAGGGTGAACGAGGCCGAGCAGACCGTAGTGGCGCCCTGGGTGTTGGCGCGAACATGTACCGGCTGGCCGGGTTCGAGGCGGATCTCGTAGTAGCTGTTGCTGTTTGCCGGTGGCGGCACGCTCATGTCGGCCCGCCGACGCGAGTCGGGCACGAACAGGTTGTTGAGCATGCCGGTGGTTCGGGCTTCACAGCGCGCGCTGTCGAACAGGTCGAGGGTGGCGCTGCCATTGCCCGAGATGTAACGCAGCTTGGCGGCATCCGGGCGGGTGCTGTCGATGTAGGTGCCATTGATACTGCAGGCGCTGACCAGGGCGGACAGTGCGAACAGGGCAAGCAGGTGAGCGATGGGGGGCATGATCGTCCGTGAGTGAAGCCGTGGGGGCGCCGATGCTAGGGCGATTCCGGCTATTCGTCCAGGGGACCGAAGGTGAACAGCCCACGGTAGTGGAGCGCTTGCTCTTCCGTTTAGAACATCCGCCACCGTCCAGGTAGAGCAAGGCCTTGACCAGCTCACACGAACCCATGAGGGTCAGGTGCTTTTCAGCATTTACAGGCTTTCCCTACCGTTGGGGAGGTGCCATCAGTGCGTTGAGTTCTGCATTGCTGTGGGCCTTCAACCCGCTGGTCTCGAGCTGCCCGCTCTGCAGGAAGCGCTGGATCAGGCCGCGCATGGCACCGTGGAGGAAACCGTGGATATCGAAGGCGGCTACTCGAACGCTCCCGACCAGGCGTGCACCGCCGGCGTCCGCCACATTGGCCAGCATCAACAGCTCTTGCTGGTGAAGGTCATGAAAAATGCGATCCATTGCAGGCATGAGTGCATGACTCCCTTGAATATCCTGAAGAGGGTTTGCTGCGCGCCATAGATTGCCACCAACCGGTCGGGCCTGCAGGATTTTTCAAGATGTTCTAGCGAAGCGTCGCGATGGCCTCCAGCCCCAGTGGAGCTTTAGCGCGGGGCTGAATACACAGGGCTGCTGCTCAACGGCGATAGTAGCGGCGGTCGTCGTCATAGCGATGGTGCTGGGCGCGATCATGGTGGCGGTCCCAGTAGCGTTGCCGCTCCATTGCCCGGCGGTGCTGCTCCCGGCGCCATTGTTCGCGGCGCCACTGCTCCCGGCGCCAGTCGTCACGGTGATCATGCCAGCGCTCGTCGTGGCGGTAGCGGTCGTCATGGGCTAGTAGCGGTGCCGTTGGTGCGGTTGCCAGGCTTGGCCAGGGGTTTTCCGGCGAGTGGTGGCTCGCCGTGTCGAGGACCTGGGCGGGAGGTGTCGACGTCTTCATCGGTGCGGCGGATGCCGAGCCGGCTGCCGCGAGCGCGAACAGGCCAGCGAGCAGCATGCATGGGGCAGGGATTTTCATCAGTGAAGACAACCTCTGTGGGCAATTGAGCGTGTGGCCAGCGATTGCCAGGACAACTGCGTGGCGCACTCACTCAATAGACCGGCAAAACGGAAAAAGTTCTGCCGGGCCCATGCCGGAATCATCAACGACTTCAGTGCGTTGCGGCTGGCGCGAGCCGGGCCACCTGACCGCCCTTGATCACTTCACCTGGCCGTTGTACACCACGGTCGCGGCGCCGTCCTTCTTGATGGTCAGCTTGTTGCCCTCGGCCATGCTTTCGACCATTTCCGAACAACCGTCCACCTCGGTCTTGCCGTCCACGTACTCGCCGCTGGTGTCGAAGCTGAAGACATAGGTGGACGCTGGGCAGGCATTGCCGCCTTCCCCCGTGGACACCACCAGCACATAGCGGCTCGGGCCGAAGGCATAGGCCTTCTCTATGGCGACGTAGCCGGTGCCTTCGGCGTCGGCGACGATGGACTCCATGACGTTCATCACCCCTGCCCGGGACTGGTAGTTGAGCGCGGTGCCCAGCTCCATGCTCTGGACGGTGAACGGACCGGCGCCTTCGTCGCTGATCGGCAGCGGCTCATAGGCGATGCTCGGCGCCAGCGGCGCGGTGACGGCGGGCTTGGCCAGTAGCGCGGCCTGAGGCTGCGGGTTAACGCACTGGCCACTGTCACAGATACGCTCACCCTTGCAGTCGATGTCCTTGGCGCACTGGCCGGACACTGCGGTGGTCTGGTCGGCCTTGTCGCAGCCGGCGATGGCCAAGGTGAGGAGGGTGAGGGCAAGCAGTCGCTTCATCAGCGAAGTCCTTTTCAGGGATGAGGGCCGCGTAGTATCGCCAATCCGAGGGCGGATGTCGTGGGGGTGTAGCTCAACCTAGTTGTTCACCAACAGCTCTGGCCCCAGGTACCGGTTGATCTGGTCGATGTCGTCGTCCCCCAGGCTGCCCACCGCCGAGGCCAGGCGCAGGCGCGACATCAGGTAGCGAAGCTTGGCCTCGAACAGGTCATGGCGTGCCACGAACAGCAACTCCTCGGCGTTGAGCACATCGGCATTGGTGCTGGTGCCGCCGGCACTGAAACCCTTGCGTGCCGACAGCAGCGAGCGTTCGTTTGAGGCCACGGCCTTTTCCAGCGCGTGCACGCGCAGGGCGCCGCTCTGTACGCCGCGGAACTCGCGGGTGGTGCCGGTGATGACCTCCTGGCGCGTGGCGTCCAGTTCGTCCAAGGCCTTGGCGCTGTTGGCACTGGCCTGGCGGCTCAGTGCGCTGACACCGCCACCGCTGTACAGCGGGATGTTCAATTCCAGGCCGATCGAGCTGTAGTGGTTACGCTGGTTGAGCTCGGAAATCGACTGGCTCTTGCCGGCGGTGTAGCCGGTAACGAAGTCCAGGGTCGGCCAGTGGCCAGCCTTGGCGTGCTTGACCTCTTCCTCAGCCAGCGCGTAGCTGTGCTGGCGCGCATGGATCAAGGGGCTGTCGGCCTGGGCCCGGGTCAGCCAGTCGCGCAGGTTGTCCGGCAGCAGCGGCGGGGTGGCGAAGTCCGCTTGCAGGGTGGTCAGCGATGCGGGCGTTTCGCCGATGTATTCGGCCAGTTTGCGGCTGGCATTGGCCAGGTTGTCCTGGGCCTCGATCAGTTCGGCTTCGGCGAGGTCGCGCCGGGCCAGGGACTCGTCGATGTCGGTGATGGTGCCGGCACCCAGCTGCATGCGTCGCCTGGCCGAGCTGAGCTGCTCCTCGAAGGCGCCGAGCTTGGCCCGGGCCAGGGTTATTGTCTCGCTGGCCAGGAGCACGTCGAAGTAGCTGTCTGCCAGGCGCACGGCGGCGTCCTGGCTCTTGGCGTCGAACACCGCCACGCTGTAGTCGGCGCGTTGCTGGCCCTGGCGGTATTCGGCCATCTTCTGCTTGTTGAACAGCGGCTGGCGCAGGCGCAGGTTGGCACCGGTGGCGTCGTAGTCCAGGTCATTGTCGATGCCGTGCTGACGCTGGCTGCCGTCGATGCGGTTGGCGTAGGCCGAGGCATTGACCTGCGGCAGCAGGCCGGCCTGGCCGAGGGCGCGGTTTTCCAGGCCGGCCTGCTGTTCATGCACCGCGGCGCGGTAGATCGGACCCTGGTACTGCAGCAGGTCCCAAGCTTGCCTGAGGTCCATGGCGGCGGCCGGCAACGCCAGCGCCAGCAGGCACAGGCCAAGGCAGTGGCGATTCATCTCATTGCTCCTTGAACGCAGCGTCGACGCGTTCAAGCAGGGGCTTGAGCAGGTAGCTGAGCAGGTTGCGCTCGCCGGTCTTGATGGTGACGGTGGCCGGCATGCCCGGGCGGATATGGTTGCTACCGAGCAGGTCCATGCCGTCGGCCGTGACCTCCACCTGGGCCAGGTAGAACGGCTGCTTGCTCTCCTCGTCGAGCAGGCGGTCGGCGGAGACGGTCAGCACGCGCCCGGGGATGTTCGGCGTGCTGGCATGGTTGAAAGCGGGGAAGGCGATGTCCACGGCCAGCCCCGGCGTCATCTTGTCGATAGCCTGCACCGGGATCATCGCGTCGACCTGCAGCGGCTCGTCGAGCGGGACCACCTCCATGATCCGCGCGCCGGGCTGCACCACCCCGCCAACGGTGGCGATGCCCAGGGCCTGGACCATACCGTCGATGGGCGCGCGGATGACTGTGTGAGTCACCTCGTCGTCCAGGGCGCGCAGGCGGTCGGCCAGGGTGGTGCTCTCCTTGGCGGTGTCGGTCAACTGCGACTGCACTTCCTTGAGGTAGTCGTGGCGACGTTGCAGGACGCGCAGCTTGAGCTCGGTGACCTGGCTGCGCACCCGGGCGATGTTGTTGAGGTTCTCCGCCTGGCCGGCGGAGAGGTCGGCATTGCTGCGCTCGAGCTCCAGCAAGCGGTTGCGCGGCACGTAGCCTTCGGCCGCGAGCATGCGCGTGCCTTGCAGCTCCTGGCCGAGGAAGCCGATCTGCGAGGCGCGGGCGCCGTACACCTGCTGCAGGCCCTTGAGCTGCACCGCCGAAGCGGCGAGGTTTTCCTCGAGGATGCTGATCTCCCCGGCGAGCCCCGCGCGGCGCGTATCGAGCAGGCGCTGTTGCAGGTCCATGGCCGCCAGCAGGCGCGGGTCACCTGCGTATTGCCTGAGCAGTTCGGGGGCGAAGATGACCGTGTCGCGCCCATCTCGCTCGGCTTCCAGGCGGTTCTCCACGGTCTTGCTGACGATGTACTGGGCGCTGACCGCGCCATGTTCGGCCACGGCATGCAGGGCATCCAGGCGCACCAGCGGCTGGCCTTTGCCGACCCGCTCGCCTTCGTGCACGAGAATCGCTTCCACGGTGCCGCCGCTCAGGTGCTGCACGGCCTTGCGGTTGCTGGTGACCTTGACCGTGCCGGTGGCGACCACGCCGGCGTCCAGCGGCGCCAGCCAGGCCCACAGGAGAAAGCCGCCGAAGCCGGCGAGCACCAGCCACAGGCCCCAGCGCACGGGTTTGCCAACGTCCAGGTCGAGCAGCTCGGTGTTGGCGGCAAGCAGTTCGGTATGCGCGGTGGTGGACATGATCGGTCACTCCCTTGCCTTGACGGCGGCCAGTGGGGGCGCGGTGCCAGCGGGGATGACGCTGGCCGTGCGCAGGGCGGCGAACACTTCGTCGCGGCTGCCGAACATCTGCACGCCGCCATCGCGCAGCATCAGTACCTTGTCGACGGCGCAGAGCACGTTGGGGCGGTGCGAGATCAGCACCACGGTGGCGCCGCGGCCCTTGAGCTCGGCCAGGGCGTCGACCAGGGCTTTTTCGCCGACGTCGTCTAGGTTGGCGTTCGGCTCATCCAGCACGATCAGGTTGGGTTCGCCGTACAAGGCGCGGGCCAGGGCGATGCGCTGCTTCTGGCCACCGGACAACGGGCTGCCGTCGCTGTCCAGGCGGGTGTCGTAGCCCTGCGCAAAGCGCAGGATCATGTCGTGCACGCCGGCGCTCCTGGCGGCGCGGATGACCGCGTCGCTGTCCACCTCGCCAAAGCGGGCGATGTTGTCGGCGATGCTGCCTTCGAACAGCTCCACGTCCTGGGGCAGGTAGCCGAGCCAGGGGCCCAGTTCGCGTTTGTTCCAGGTGAAGATGTCGGCGCCGTCCAGGCGCACCTTGCCGGCCTGGGCTGGCCATACCCCGACCAGCAGCCGGGCCAGGGTCGACTTGCCGGACGCCGAGGGGCCGATGACGCCGAGGCTTTCGCCCGGCAACAGGCTCAGGCTGACCCCGCGCAGGATGGTGTTGCTGGTACCGGGCGCCCCGGCGTAGACGTTCTCCACGGCAAGCATGCCCACGGGCCGTTGCAGCGACATGCTCGGCGGGCGCTGCGGGTAGTCTTGCAGCAGGCCGTTGAGGCGGCTCCAGGCCAGACGGCAACCGAGCAGCGGTTTCCACGCGGCGATCACCTGTTCCACCGGGCCCAGCGCACGGCCGGTGAGGATCGAGCAGGCGATCATCATGCCGGGGGTGATCTTGCCTTCGATGGCCAGCAGGGCGCCGGTGCCGAGGATCAACGACTGCAAGGTGATGCGCACGAAGCGCCCGATGCTGCCGATGACGGCGGCGCGGTCGGAGGCCAGGGTCTGCATCTGCAGGATGCGCAGGTGGCTCTGGAACCAGCGCTGGCTGATCGACGGCAGCATGCCCATGGCCTCGATCACTTCGGCATTGTGCAGGTTGTTGTTGGCGTAGTGGGCGCAGGCGAGGGCGGCGTGGTTGGCCTCGGACAGCGGTTGCTTGGTGGCTTTCTCGGTGAGCCAGGCCAGGGCCGCTAGGATCAGCGAGCCGACCAGCGTGACCAGCCCCAGCAATGGGTGGATCAGGTAGGCGACCAGCAGGTAGATCGGTGTCCAGGGCGCGTCGAAGAAGGCGAACAGGCCATTGCCGGTGAGGAACTGGCGCACCTGTGCCAGGTCCTGCAGGGCCTGGCCGGGGCTGCCGCCGGCACGGCTGAGGTTGCGCTCGAAGGCGGCACTGAACAGGCGCCGGTTCAGCGCCATGTCCAGGCGATTGCCAACCCGCACCAGTACTCGGCTGCGCAGCAGCTCCAGAGCGGTCATCAGCAGGAACAGGCCCGTCACCAGCACCGTCAGCATGCCCAGGGTAGTGAGGTTGCGGCTGACCAACGCGCGGTCGTACACCTGCAGCATGTACACCGCAGGTGTCAACATCATGACGTTTATCACCCCACTGAACACCGCCAGGGCATAGAAGCTGCGTCGCAAATGAAACACTGCCTCGGCCAGCTCTGAGCGGGTACCTGGATGCCTGGTCATCGGGGGGAGCCTCCCTCTGCGCAAAAGCCGTCCGCCGTTGCGGCGGTCGGGCTAGAAGCCTTGTGGTTGCTGGTTTGCAGAAAGGTTGGTCGCTCTTTTGGCGCGTTTTCCGAATACAGTGCAAGCAGCCCACAAGCAGCAGAGTAGGTTCCTCAGAAACATCTTGTAATATCTTTTTGCTCTATGGATTCCTTCAAGTTCCTATTAAAAACAGTGGGTTGATAACCATTATCGCTGGCAAGGTTTTTTTCTGACGAAATATTGACAAGATTTTGCAGCGCAACTTTAGTCTTAATCAGTTCGTGGGAACTTTCGCCGCAGGCCTGCTGTCGCCCCGACCCCTCCGCGAATCCTCCGTCGACATTCCTGTAGGAGCAGAACATGACTCGTTTCCTGTTCTTGTGCCGAGTGAATGGGCTCTACAGGATGTTCCCCTCCTACTCGCGAAACCATGGCCCACCCAGGGCCCGGGAGCGCCGCGCCTGATCGTCGGCGAGCCCTGAACCCCGCGAATTCCAGGTTCGTATCCCGCTCGGCGGGCTGCGCCCGTGTTCGCCACTAGGCAACCGAACCGCATAACCGTGCACGCCAATGACCGGGCGTGGCGAGCGCCTGCGCCTGCCCGCCGCCCGACAGATCGAGGTCAGCCAACATGGCCAATTTCAGCAAGTCCGACCTGCAATTCATCCTCCAGCAGATCTTCATCGCCGAGGCCCATGCCAACGGCGCCAGCCTCATCGACCTGCTGCCCAACAGCCAGGTGCCGTTTGGCCTGCGCACCGTCGATGGCAGCTACAACAACCTGGTGGCCGGGCAAAGCGAATTCGGCGCCGCCGACAACGCCTTCCTGCGCCTGATGGATGCCCAGTACCGGGCGGCCTATGCCGGCACCGGCATGGTGGTCGACAGCCAGCCACGCATCATCAGCAACCTGATCGTCGACCAGACGGCCAGCAACCCGGCCGCGGTCGAGGCCAACGGCGGTGCTGCGCCGGTGCTCAGCCCCGGCATCGACGGGGTGTTCGGCACCGCGGACGACAAAGCAGTGTTCTTCATCCCCAACCAGTCGCCGGACGCTGGCCTGACCGCCGGTTTCAACGCCTGGATGACCTTTTTTGGCCAGTTCTTCGACCATGGCCTGGACCTGGTCACCAAGAGCAGCAGCGAGATCGTGTTCATCCCGTTGCAACCTGATGATCCGCTTTACGTGGCCAACAGTCCGACCAATTTCATGGTGCTGTCGCGTGCCGTGCGCACGGCTGGCGCCGATGGCGTGCTCGGCACCGCCGACGATGGCCAGCCCAACACTACCTCGCCCTTCGTCGACCAGAGCCAGACCTACAGTTCGCACCCCTCGCACCAGGTGTTCCTGCGCGAGTACGCCCTCGACGCGAGCGGCCATCCGGTGGCGACCGGGCGTCTGATTACCAATCGCGACCTGGGCGCCGATGGCAAGTTCGGCACCAGCGACGACGGCAATGCCGAGAATGGCGGCATGGCTACCTGGGCCGTGGTCAAGGCCCAGGCCCGCGACATTCTCGGCATCAACCTGACCGACGCCGACGTGCATCGGGTGCCACTGCTGGCCACCGACGCCTATGGCAACTTCCTGCGCGGGCCCAACGGCATGCCGCAGGTGGTGATCCGCGTGGGCAATGGTGCCGACGGCATTGCCGGGACCGCCGACGACGTCACCCAGCTGGTCGAAGGCAACCGCGCCGCGCCCATCAGCCTGGCCAATGCCGTGAGCACGGGCCACGGCTTCCTCGACGACATCGCCCACAACGCCGAGCCGGTGCTGGTGGGCGGAGTGCTGCAGGCCGACGCCGATACTACCGTGGGCAATGTCCAGCCCATGGGCCCGGGTGGCAACAACTTGAGCTACGACAACGAACTGCTCGACGCCCACTACATCGCCGGTGACGGCCGGGTCAACGAGAACATCGGCCTGACCGCCGTGCACCACGTGTTCCACTCCGAGCACAACCGCCTGGTCCAGCAGACCAAGGACACCGTGCTTGCCTCCGGCGACCTGGCGTTTCTCAACGCGTGGCTGGCCATCGACGTGGTCGCACTGCCCGCTACGCCCGCCGAGGTGGCCGCGTTGGTGTGGAACGGCGAGCGCCTGTTCCAGGCCGCCAAGTTCGGTACCGAGATGCAGTACCAGCACCTGGTGTTCGAGGAGTTCGCCCGTACCCTCCAGCCGCAGATCGACGAGTTCCTCGCGCCCAACGGCTACGACACCTCGATCAACCCGGCGATTCTCGCCGAGTTCGCCCATGTGGTGTACCGCTTCGGCCACTCGATGCTGACCGAGACCGTCGACCGCTTCGATCCGGCGTTCAACCCGATTCTCAGCGACCCGGACAACCCGGACCAGCAACTGGGCCTGATCGCCGCCTTCCTCAACCCGCTGGCCTTCGCCGGCAGTGGTGCCACCGCTGATGAAGCGGCCGGGGCGATCATCCGCGGCGTGACCCGCCAGCTCGGCAACGAGATCGACGAGTTCGTCACCGAGGCACTGCGCAACAACCTGCTCGGCCTGCCCCTGGACCTACCGGCACTGAACCTGGCGCGTGGTCGTGATACCGGTATCCCCTCGCTCAACGAGGCGCGGCGCGAGTTCTACGCGATGACCGGCGACAGCCAGCTCAAGCCCTATATCAGCTGGGTCGACTTTGCCGACCACCTCAAGCACCCGGCGTCGCTGGTCAACTTCATCGCCGCCTATGGCACCCATGGCACCATCACCTCGGCGGCGACTCTGGCCGACAAACGCGCCGCGGCGCTGGCGTTGGTGCTGGGGGGCAGCGGCGCACCCGCCGACCGCCTGGAGTTCCTCAATGGCACCGGCAGCTGGGCCAACGTGACCAAGGCCGGCAAGGACGGCGTGCTGGGCACCGCGGACGACCTGACCGGGGTGACGGTCACCGGGGTCGATGCCATCGACTTCTGGGTGGGCGGCCTGGCCGAACAGAAGATGCCCTTCGGCGGCATGCTCGGCTCGTCCTTCAACTTCGTCTTCGAGACCCAGCTGGAGGCCCTGCAGAACGGCGACCGCTTCTACTACCTGGCGCGTACCGCCGGGCTGAACTTCGGCGCGGAGCTGGAAAACAACTCGTTCGCCAAGCTGATCATGGCCAACTCGGATGTCACCCACCTGTCCAACACTGTGTTCCTGACGCCGACCTTCACCCTGGAGGTAAACCAGGCCAACCAGTTCACCGGGCTGGGCGGTGACGGTCGCGCCGACCCTACCGGCGGCCTGCAGATCAACGGCGTGGAGATCGTGCCGCTGGTGATTCGGGACAACCCAGATACCGTGGGGCCGGATGGCAACTACCTGCACTACACCGGCGAAGACCATGTGGTGCTCGGCGGTACTTCGGGCGACGACATCATCATCTCCGGCGAAGGCGACGACACGCTGTATGGCGATGGCGGCAACGACTATCTCGAGGGCGGCGCCGGTAACGACGCCGTCCTCGGTGGTGCAGGCGACGACATCATCACCGATGCGTTCGGCGACAACCGCCTGGAGGGCAACGCCGGCAACGATGTAATCGTGGCGGGCAGCATGCTTGCTGCCGGCAACCTGATCCTTGGCGGCGATGGCCAGGACTTCATCATCACCACCGAAGACATCAGCACCACCTTCGGCGGCCAGGGCGACGACTTCATCCTTGGCGCCAAGACCAACCTGCCGCCCACCGGCAACGAGGGCGACGACTGGATCGAGAAGGGCACCCAGGACGGCGCACCGGGCGACAACTTCGCGCCGCTGCTCACCGATGAAGTGGTGGGCAACGATATCTTCGTCGGTGGCGGCGGATTCGACGAAATGATCGGTGAGGGCGGCGACGACATCTTCGTCGGCAGCGATGCCCAGGACAAGATGGACGGCATGTCCGGCTTCGACTGGGTCACCTACAAGAACGACCAGGTCGGCGTCACCGCCGACCTGAGCCTGGCCGCGTTGGCGCAGCCCCATGGCAACGCGCCGAACCAGAACGCCGGGGTGTTCAACCCGGTCGGCGCCTCGCCGGCGTCGATCCTCGACCGCTTCGCCGAGGTCGAGGGCCTGTCCGGTTCGCGCTTCGCCGACGTGCTCAAGGGCGATGACGTCGATGCGGTGACCATCCTCAACCATGGCGGCACGACGGGCAGTGCTCTGAGCAATGTTGCGCTGATCCGCGGGTTGGCGCAGTTCCTTGCCGACGCCGGGCTGCCGACTACCGGCTTCGCCACCGGCAACATCCTGCTGGGCGGCAATGGCAGCGACTTGATCGAAGGCCGTGGCGGTGACGACCTGATCGATGGTGACAAGTGGCTCAACGTGCGCATCGCGGTCTACGCCGCGGATGACGTCGACCACACAGGGGCCGAGATCGCCAGCTTCGACAGCATGGTCGAGATGATCCCGTTCATGCTCGATCGCACCTACAACCCGGGCCAGCTCAAGGCCATCCGCGAGATCCTGCCCGGCACCTCGACCGGCGGCGCCGCCTTCGACACCGCGGTCTTTTCCGGGGTGCAGGCCGAGTACGCGGTGACCCAGGACACCCGTGGTACCGCCGACCTGGCGGACGATGTGTGGACCGTCACCGACACCGTGGCCGGGCGTGACGGCACCGATACCCTGCTGCATATCGAGCGCCTGCAGTTCGCCGATGCCCAGCGCGTGCTGGTGCCGGGGCTGAACGCGCAGCCGACCGGCAGCCCGAGCCTCAGCGACGGCAACGGTGGTGCGATCACCGTCGGCGATATCCTCAGCGTGAGCATGGCCGGCGTGCGTGATGGCGACAATGTCACGGCGGGCAACCCGCTGGGCACCCTGGCCAATGCCTCGGTGTCCTACTACTGGCAGTTCGAGGCCGATCCCGGCAGCGGCGTGTTCCAGGACATCATCCTGCTGCCGGCCGGCGACCTGGCGTTCCAGAGCGCCGATGGCACCGCGTTCAAGGTGTCGCCGGACCTGGCGGGGCTGTCGCTGCGGGTCAAGGCGATCTACCAGGATGGCCATGGCACCACCGAGGTACTGTTCAGCGCGCCCACCAGCGTGGTCGAGGCCGGTGCCCCCGTGGTGCCGACTGCGCCGACGCCGGTGGTCGATGCCAGTGCGGGGGGCGATGGCCTGCACATGGTCCGCTCCGACCTCAACTTCATCCTGGCCCAGATCAAGATCGCCGAGGCGGACGCCGCCGGGCACGACATCCTCTCGTTGATCCCCAACATCCGCGCGCCCCTGGGCCTGCGTGCGGTCGACGGCTCGAACAACAACCTGATGAACCTCAATGGCCACGACCACACCGGCTACGGCGCCGCCGACCATGTCTTCCCGCGTCTGACCGACCCTGTGTTCAACGCTGCCGAGGGCGCGCCCGCCGGGTTCTTCGGTCCGGGTTCGCCGGCCATTCCCGGCTCGTCCTACCAGCAGACCAGCGGCTACGTGTTCGACTCGCAGCCACGCACCATCAGCAACCTGATCGTCGACCAGACCTCGAACAACCCGGCGGCATACGCCAGTGCCTACGACCCCGGCGCCAACGGCGTGCTGGACTTCGGCACCCCCGGCAATGACGATCAGCTCAAGGACGGTGTGCGGGTGGTCGCCAGCCCGGGCATGGACGGCCAGTTCGGCACCAGCGACGACCATGATGTCTTCCTGTTCGAGAACACCTCGGCGGATGCCGGGCTGTCGGCGCCGTTCAACGCCTGGATGACCTTCTTCGGCCAGTTCTTCGACCATGGCCTGGACCTGGTCACCAAGGGCGGTTCGGGGACCATCTTCATCCCCCTGCAGCCGGACGATCCGCTGTACGTGCCAGGCGGCGCCGCCAACTTCATGGTGCTGACCCGAGCCACCAACCTGCCAGGGCCGGACGGCATCCTCGGCACCGCCGATGACATCCATGAGCACAGCAACACCACCACGCCGTTCGTGGACCAGAACCAGACCTACAGCTCGCACCCCTCGCACCAAGTGTTCCTGCGTGGCTACCAGCTCACCGCCAGCGGTCCCATCGCCACTGGCCGGCTGATCACCAACCGCGACCTGGGTAGCGACGGCAAGTTCGGTACCGGCGACGACAGCGAGATCGGTGGCATGGCCACCTGGAAGGTGGTCAAGGCCCAGGCCAACGACATTCTCGGCCTCCGCCTGACCGACGCCGACGTCGACAATGTGCCGCTGCTGGCCACTGACGCCTATGGCAACTTCATCAAAGGGCCGCATGGCTATCCGATGGTGGTGATGAAGGGCGCCGACGGCCTGGGCGGCACTGCTGACGACGTGCTGGTCGAAGGCAACCCGCTGGCGCCGATCGACCTGACCAACGCGGTGCGCACCGGCCACCAGTTCCTTGCCGATATCGCCCACAATGCCGTGCCAGTGTTCACCGGTGGAGTGCTGGCTCCCGACGCCGACGCTGCCATCGGCAATGCCGTGCCGGTCAACCCGCACACCGGCGCCAACCTGGCCTACGACAACGAACTGCTGGACGCCCACTACATCGCCGGCGATGGCCGGGTCAACGAGAACATCGGTCTGACGGCGGTGCATGCGATCTTCCACGCCGAGCACAACCGGCTGGTAGCGCAGACCCAGGACACCGTGCTCGACTCGGGCGACCTGGCCTTCCTCAACGAATGGCTGCTCGCGCCGGTCAGCGCCTTGCCTGTCAGCCAGGCAGAGGTCGATGCGCTGGTGTGGAACGGCGAGCGGTTGTTCCAGGCGGCCAAGTTCGGCACCGAGATGCAGTACCAGCACCTGGTGTTCGAGGAGTTTGCCCGTACCATCCAGCCGCGCGTGGACTTGTTCTTCGCCCCGACCCAGGTCTACGACGTCGACCTCGATGCCTCGATCGTCGCCGAGTTCGCGCACACCGTGTACCGCTTCGGTCACTCGATGCTGACCGAAACCGTCGACCGTTTCGACATCGACTTCAAAGTGATCGGTGACCCGACCAGCGCCAACCCCGAGCAGCAGCTCGGCCTGATCGCGGCATTCCTCAACCCGTTGGCGTATGCCGCCAGCGGCGTGACGCCGGAGGAGGCGACCAGCGCCATCGTGCGTGGGGTGACCCGCCAGGCCGGCAACGAGATCGACGAGTTCGTCACCGAGGCGCTGCGCAACAACCTGCTCGGCCTGCCACTGGACCTGCCGGCGATCAACATCGCCCGTGGCCGCGATGTCGGCATCCCATCGCTCAACGCCGTGCGCCGCGACATCTTCGGGCAGACCGGAGACACCCAGCTCAAGCCCTATACCAGTTGGGTCGACCTGGTGCAGCACTTGAAGCATCCGGAGTCGCTGATCAACTTCATTGCAGCCTATGGCACCCACGGCAGCATCACCTCGGCCATCACCTTGGACGACAAGCGTGCCGCGGCGCTGGCCCTGGTATTCGGCGGCGCTGGCGCGCCGAGCGACCGCCTGGACTTCCTCAACGGCAGCGGCACCTGGGCCAACGTGGCCCTGGCCGGCAAGGATGGGGTGATGGGCACTGCCGATGACCTCAAGGGTGTGACGGTGACCGGCGTCGATGCCATCGACCTGTGGATCGGCGGTCTGGCCGAGGCCAAGACGCCGTTCGGCGGCATGCTCGGCAGCACCTTCAATTTCGTGTTCGAGAACCAGCTGGAGAAACTCCAGGACGGCGACCGTTTCTACTACCTGGAGCGCACCGCCGGCCTGTCGATGAACGCGGAGCTTGAGAGCAACTCGTTCGCCAAGCTGATCATGGCCAACACCTCGGCCACCCACTTGCCGGGGCTGGTGTTCTCCGATCCCGGTTTCTACCTGGAACTGGATCGCGACAAGCAGTACAACGATGGCCTGGGCAACGCCGACCCGCTGGGTGAAAACGGCCAGCAAGTGGTGTTCCGCGACAGCCCGCTGACCGATGGCCCCGACAGCAACTACATCCGCTATGCCGGTGACCAGCACATCGTGCTGGGCGGCACCCAGGGCGATGACATCCTCGTTTCCAGCGAAGGTGATGACACGGTCTGGGGTGATGGCGGCAACGATCGTATCGAAGGGGGCTACGGCAACGACCAGCTGCGCGGTGGCGCCGGCGACGACATCATCAGCGACATGGGCGGCGACGACAACATCCAGGGCGGAGACGGCAACGATGTGCTGCATGGTGGCAATGGCGTCAACCTGATCATCGGCGGCTTCGGCAACGACTTCATCGTCACCGGCGAGGATGCCTCCGAAGCCATCGGCGGCCAGGGCAACGACTTCATCCTCGGCAGCAAGGCCAACGAGCAGGACATGGGCAACGAAGGCGATGACTGGATCGAAAAGGGTACCTCGGACGGGGCTCCCGGCGACAACTTCGACCCGCTTGGCAACGACCCGGTGATCGGTAACGACGTGTTCGTCGGCGGCAACGAGAACGACAAGTTCAACGGCGAGGGCGGTGACGACATCATGGTCGGCAGCCTCGGCTTCGGCGATCGCTACATCGGCGGCTCGGGCTATGACTGGGCAACCTTCAAGGGCCTGGCCCAGGGCGTGAGCATCGACTACAGCGACCGCTTCTTCGATGTGCCGCCGGTTCCGGGCTCGGGGGCCTCGGCGCTGGTGCGCTTCGACATCATGGAAGGCCTTTCGGGCTCGGCGCATGGCGACTTCCTGCGCGGCGACAACGAGGACGCCACCTCGCTGCCGACTGCCGGGGCCACCGGCAGCGTGCTCACCAACATCAGCCTGATCAACGGCTTGGCCGGGCTGCTGCGCGCCGGCGCGACCTTCTACGACGGCGGCAACATCATCCTCGGCGGCAGCGGCAGCGACCTGATCGAAGGGCGTGGCGGCGACGACATCCTCGATGGCGACAAGTGGCTGAACGTGCGCATCAGCGTGCGTGCCAACAACGACGGCAGCGGGGCGGAAATCGCTTCGTTCGACAGCATGGAACCGATGGTGCCACTGATGCTCAAGGGCACCTACAACCCCGGCCAGCTGGTGATCGTGCGGGAGATCCTCAGCGGTACCGACCAGTACGACACCGCGCTGTTCTCGGGCATTGCCACCGACTACCGTATCGTCATCGAGGGCAACACCGTGATCGTCACCGACACGGTGGTCGGGCGCGACGGCGCCGACCGCCTGACTGGCATCGAGCGCTTGCAGTTCGCCGACGGCGCCCTGGCCTCGGGCGTGGGCAGCGCCATCAACAACGGCCCTACCGGTCACCTGGCGATCGTCGACGATGCCAGCGGCCTGCGCGATGACACACCGGTCGCGGGCCAACTGCTGCGGGTCAGCAACCTGGCGGTGCACGATGCCGACAACCAGGGCGCGGGCAACCCGAACGGCGCGCTGAACGGGCCGGTGGCTTACTACTGGCAGGTCGAGAGCATCCCCGGCACGGGCGTGTATGAGGACATCACCTTCGTTGCCGCCGGCGAAGCCTCGCGGGTGACCGGCAGCACTTATCGGGTGGCGGACGATGTCGCCGGCCTGAACATTCGTGTACGTGCGGTCTACCAGGACGCCAAGGGCACTCTGGAGATTGTCGATTCGTCGGCCAACAGCGCGCCCAGCAGCGGGCCCGCCGTGGCCGGGCTGCTGGCGCAGAACCAGGTACTGACCGCCAACCCGGCTACCATCGTCGACGCCGATGGTATCGGTGGCGCGCCGTTCACCTTCCAATGGCAGATGAACAACGGTGGGGGCTGGCTTGACATCGGCGGCGCTACTGCCAGTACCTTTACCCTCGGCCAGCCCCAGGTCGGCCAGCATGTGCGGGTGCAGGTGGGCTACGTGGACACCTTCGGCGTGGCCGAGCGCGCCGCCAGCGACATCCTCGGCCCGGTGGCCAACGTCAACGACGCGCCGACCGGCGCGGTGCTGATCAGCGATACCACGCCGGACCAGGGGCAACTGCTGACTGCCTCAACCGCCGGCATCGCCGACCTCGACGGGCTGGGGGCCTTCAGCTTCCAGTGGCAGCAGGGCGTGGCTGGCAACTTCGTCAACATCGCCGGCGCCACCGCAGCTAGCTACACCCCGGGCTTCGCCCAGGGCAACCAGCAACTGCGGGTGATCGTGCGCTACACCGACGGCTTCGGCGCCCAGGAGACGGTGACCTCCGCGGCGACCACCGCGGTGCGCCTGCTGAGTGGCGTCACGCTGGTGGGTACCAATGCGGCGAATACCCTCACCGGTGGCGTCGGCAACGATGTGCTGCGTGGCCTGGGCGGCAACGACACGCTCAATGGCCTGGGGGCCGTCGACCAGCTGTTCGGCGGGGTGGGCAACGACATCCTCAACGGCGGCGACGACGATGACTTACTGTTCGGGGAGGACGGCAACGACACCCTCAACGGCGGCCTTGGCGCGGACGCCATGGACGGTGGCCTCGGCAACGACACCTTCGTGGTCGACAATGTAGGCGACAGTGTCATCGAGGTGGCCGGTGGCGGCACCGACCTGGTGCAGACCAGCCTGCTCAGCTACCAACTGGGCGCCAATGTCGAGAACCTCACCTACACCGGCAACGGCAACTTCGCAGGTTTAGGCAACGCACTGGCCAACACCCTCACGGGTGCTGCCGGCAACGACCGGCTCGATGGCGGGGCAGGTGGTGACCGAATGGTAGGCGGTGCCGGCAACGACACCTACATTGTCGACTCTGCCTCGGATGTGGTGGTCGAGGCAGGCGGTGGTGGTACCGACACCGTGCTGACCGCGCTGGCCAGCTACAGCCTGGGTGCCAACGTCGAGAACCTGACCTACACCGGCGTCGGCAATTTCGTCGGCACCGGCAACGGGCTGAACAACGTCATCACCGGCGGTGGCGGCAACGACACGCTCACCGGCGACGGCGGCAACGACACCCTTATCGGCAACGCGGGCAACGACACGCTCAATGGCGATGCCGGCAACGACCAGTTGATCGGTGGTCTTGGCGCGGACAGCCTCAACGGTGGTGGTGGCGATGACAGCCTCGACGGCGGTGACGGCAACGACACGCTCAATGGCGGCGTTGGCAACGATACGCTGCAGGCCGGGGCCGGCAACGACAACCTCGATGGTGGCGTCGGCATCGATGTGCTGGCCGGTGGCGATGGCGACGACACGGTGCTGGGCGGGGGCGGCAACGATGTGGTGCAGGGTGGCAACGGCAATGACTTCGTCGATGGCGGTGCCGGTGACGACATCGTCAGTGGCGGGGCTGGCAACGACACGCTGGTCGCCAACGACGGCAACGATATCTTCCAGTTCGCGGCGGGCTTCGGCACCGATCAGGTGTTCGGTTTCGACGCCGCCCCGGCAGGCGGCCAGGACCGGCTGGATATCACGGCACTGAGCATTACCGCGGCGACCTTTGCCGTCAGTGTCAGCATTGCCGATGTGGGTGCCGATACGCTGGTGAGTTTCGGTGGGCCTGACTCCATCCGCCTGGTTGGGGTGGGGGACGCGACCAGCGTGACGGCGGCGGACTTTATCCTGACGTCCTGAAGATGGTGTGTCACATCACAGGCATGCCTGCTCCTGCAAGACCAGGCATGCCGTGACAGCAGGCGCGTTTCAGGGTTTGTACGAAAAGTGCCCGAGCGGCTTTGCGTACAAACCCTGGAACAGACCTGCAACGCTCATCTTCGACACCTGCCGATGCCCTGCCGACTTTTATCTTTTTTTGACTTTTTTCAATGCTGAATCAATGTGTTGAGCACTTTAAAACAAGTCGAAACACTTTCCGCTCTGGTAATTTCCTACGCAAAAGGTAGTTTTTCTCCGACGCCGCCGAACCCCACTTCGACAGCGTGTTTGAAACAACTGTCTGTACCAGCAAGTACAAAAACAAATGGCCTGAGCAAGTTGGCGTGGTGGAACTGGATGCAACTTCCAAGTTTTGCCGGGGCCAGTGTTGTACCTGTGCGTGCGGGCAACCTTAGTTTGCCAATCATCAAGAAGGAACATGCATGATGACTTTCGAAATGGACATGATGAAAGCTGGTGTACGCCCTGATGCCCTGAAAGCCGGTGTTCGTCCGGATGCGCTCAAGGCCGGGGAGCGGCCGGATGCCATGAAGGCTGGTGTTCGGCCAGACGCGATGAAGGCAGGCGTGCGTCCTGACGCCTGATTGCTGCCAGAGCCGGCCACCGGGAACCGCCGGTGACCGGCTTATACAACCGTAACGTTGTTATTCATTGGCGCAAGGGAATGTCTGTCTATGTTTGACGTAAAGTTGTGGGATGGTTTTGACCAGAAGACCGCAAACGGGCGGGCGCCTTGCTTGTTTGAATCGGTCCTGCCATTGAGTGAAGGCTTTGCCGGGCCGCAAAAAGTAGAGCAAGCGTTTTATGCCCTGGCCGAGCAGACTTTGCGCGAAAGTACCGACTGCCGTATTCGGGTCTATGATGGCGAAGCACGCCGGGATGAACTTATCGACCAGGCCCATGAGCAGCCTCGCCTCGACAACGAGTCGCTGGTCGCCTTCATGCAGCGCCTCACCGGCAAGCAACGCTTCAGCCTGGTGATCAACAACCTTGAACAAATCAGCCCGCAACTGGCGGCAGACTTCGGTCGCTTCATCCGCTCGTTCTTCGAGTTCCGCGGCATGCCGATTGGCGGCGTGGAACAGGCCGCATTCTGTGGCAACTATGCCGGCACGGCCTTCGGTATCCATGAAGGCTTCGAGCATGCCTTCCTTTGCCACCTCGGCCCCGGGGTGAAGGACTTCTATTGCTGGACCCGTGAAGAATACCTGGCCCTCGCCGGAGGGCGTGCACCGACCTTTGCCGATGCCGGCGCCTACGAGGCGTTGCTCAAGACCGGCAAGCTGTTCGTGCTCAAGCCTGGTGACGTGTTGTATCTGCCTGCCTCGGTCTATCACATTGGCCGGCAGGACCAGTATTCCGTGTCGGTGGCGCTGCCGTTCTATACCTATCCGCTGACCCGGTTTCTCGCTCGCCGGGTGATCCCCGACCTCAGTGAGCAAAGCCTGCCGTTCGATCAGGAAGGCATTTCGGCACTGCTGCCATTCGGCAGTCGCAACCCGCTGCTGTTACCGCTCGGGCAACTGCTCGACGATACATTGCGGCGCTGGAGCGACGGTGCGCTGCCGGAGTACCTCGGCTATCACTGGCATCGCCTGGTCAGCAATGGTGGTTGGGAGCTGCCGCGGGCCATCTCGGCCCAGGTGCGCGAGGAACGCCCTTTGCACGAGCCGCTGGCGCTTACGATAGGGCAGCATATTCGGTTGCGCGAACCGTTCCGCATCAGTCAGCAGGCGGCGTTAGGTTGTGCTGTTGGACAGCGGCGGGTCTTCGCTGCCGCGCGCAGCGTGGTGCTGGACGACCCTGACGGCAGCCATGGGGCATGGCTGGAGCAACTGAACAACCATGATGCCCTGCAGGTGCTTACCGAGCAGCAGTGTGTGGTCGGCCAGGTGCTCTCGCGCACCGGCTGCCTGGAAGCGTTCTGAACATGAACAAGGAGCGTTGAGCATGTACCGAGACTTTCCCAGCCTGGTGGATGATGACCTCGACCAGGCAAGCGCTACCCGCCAGGTGTTCGAGCAAGCGATTGGCCAAGGCCACGCAGTCATCACCGGGCAAAGCCTTATCAGCGAACATTTCGACCCATTGATTGCCCGTGTCTACCAGCAGATCTGGCAGCGGGTCGGCCCGTTGCAACTGAGTGCGGACGAGGCGCGCCTGTACATCGGCGAACTGTCGGTGTTCGCCCGCTACAATTCGACCTTGCTGTTGCGGGCGGCCGACACAGTGCGCGGCTTCTGTCCGGAGCTGGCCCAGGAACTGACACGCAACTACCTGGAGGAGGGCGGCGAGCGCGGCAAGCTGCCGGCACACTATGTGGTGTTCAGTGGTGCGTTGATCGCCGACCTTGGTCTGCGTGTCAACGGCTGGATGCCCAGGGCGGCCTCCACCCGTAGCCTGGTTTCGTTGATCGACGTGCTGGCGTGGTCGCACTGCCCCTCGACCATCCTTGGCATGTACTACGCCACCGAGGCGGTGGCTATCGCCGAGACCCGCCTGCTGCAGGCCATCACCGACCGGCTCGGGTTAGTGCTGGGGCGTGGCTGCGGCGCCGATCTCCCCCGGTTGCACGATTATTACCGCATGCACCTGGATGAAGAGCATGCCGCAGCCAACGGCAAGGTGGCGGTGGAGCAGGGGCATCAGGACGGCATTGCCCATTTCATTCGCCAGGCTCCGCTGTTCGGCTTCCTTCAGCCGCAGGTGATCGACGGCTTCCTGCAGATGCTCAACCCCTTCGTCGACCAGTGGGTGGAACTCAGTGCCATGGTCGACGCGGCACGCGATGGCAAGGAGCCGGTAGCCCGATGAAAACCACCGTCTACAAAGGCGGCTGCCTGTGCGGCCGCATCCGCTTCATCGCCACTGGCGTGCCGCGTTTTCCGCATACCTGTTCGTGCAGCATGTGCCAACGCCACTCGGGCAGCTTGACGCTGTGCTGGGTGGAGTACGACAAGGACGCCGTGGAGTGGGTGGGAGAGGGTGGCATGCCGGCCCTGTACCGCTCTTCGGAGCACTCGAGCCGGGCGTTCTGCCCCACGTGCGGTAGCAGCATCGGCGCCATCGACGACGCGCCCACCGTGGGCCTGTTGCTGGGCTGCTTTGACGCCAAGGGCGACAAGGCGCTGCGTCCGACCTCCCACTCGTTCACATCGTCCCGTCCACGCTGGTGGAAGATCGACCCCCAACCCTGAGCTGACTGCGGGCCGTGTGCGGCCCGCCACAAGGAGTGTGCATGTCCCCCGACACCCATCCGGTGCTCTACAAGGCGCTGATGCTGCGGCGTATCCGCCAGATGCTCGACAGCGCAGGCTACCTCGAGATCATGACCCCCATCCTGCGGCGTTATCCCGGTGATGCCGACCGTCCTCGCCTGCAGTTGAGCGATGGTCGCTGGCTGCGGGAATCCTCGGCCTTTGCCTTGCGTTGCAACCTGCAATACGCGCCGGCGGTCTACGAACTGGCGGCGTGCTTCCGGCCGGATGCGCTGGATGCCACCCACCTGCCCGAATTCACCATGCTCGATCTCTATCGCCAGGATGCCAGCCTTGGTGAAATGTTGGACCTGGCTTGCCGGCTGGTGCAAGCCTTCTATCCGGGGCCGATCCAGGTGCTGTCGTTCGCCAGCCACTTGCGTGATGACCTGGGCATCGACTTGTTCGCCGATCCGGCGGCCGGGGATGCGCTGGTGCGAACGTTCCGCCAGCTGTATGACGAGCCGGATATCTCGCCGCTGTGGTTGATCGACCGCTACATCACCGAGCAGATCGAGCCTTTGTCGCGTGGCTGCTGCATGGTGGTGACCGACTTCCCGCTGCTGCCGGAGGTACGTGCCAGGCGGCGTGACGGCGCTGGCGCGATCGTCGAGCGTTTCGAGATACTCATCGATTGCGTGGAAGTGGTCCACGGCTATACCGACGAGGACGACCCGGACCGCTTCGAGTCCCAAGCCGGTCACCTGGCCAGTTTCGGCCCTGAGGACGCGATCATGTGCGCCTTGATGCGCGACGGCAGCGTACCGCCACGCAGCGCCGGTTTCGGCATCGGGATCGAGCGCTTGTGTCGCATGGGGTTGGGGCTGGACAGCGTCGAGCCGCTGCGCACCTCACTACCTTTCACCGCACCCTAGGCCAGTTCAGCGAGGACTTGCGATGCCGACGCTCGAACAACTGTTACCCATGGCGCTGCTTGCCGCGCTGATCCTGGTGGTGCCGGGGCCTACCAATACCTTGCTGTTCTCGGCTGGCCTGCAGGTTGGCCTGCGCCGCGCCTTGCCCCTGGTCGGCGCGGAGGCGGCAGGCTATGGCCTGTCGATACTGGCCTGGGGCAGCGTCCTGCTGGTGGTTGCGGCTGATCGGCCCTGGCTGCTGAGTGGCATGAAATGGCTGTGCGCGCTGTACCTGCTGTGGCTGGCGATCAAGCTATGGCGTTGTGGCGCGGCACGCCTGGTGGCGGAGCGACGCAGCGCGGGGCGTTTCGAGGTGTTCCTGGCGACCTTGCTCAACCCCAAGGCCTTTCTGTTCGCCAGTAGCGTCTTTCCGCTGTCGGCGTTCCATTCGGTGCAGCAGTTTGCCTGGTTCATGGGGGTGTTCCTGCTGGTGCTGGTCCCGATCGGCAGCCTGTGGACCTGCCTCGGCCACCTGCTGACCTTGCGCAGCGCCTGGTCTATGCATGCTGGCACTTTCCTGCGCACAGCCTCGGTGATGCTGATGCTGTTTTCTGCCTCGATCGCCTACTCCACGCTGGACGGGACGGACGAGCGCGCCGAGCAGGTGGCGCTGGGCCGTATCCTGCTGCCCATGGCCTGACCCATGAACCCCGCTAAGGAAGCGCACCATGCTCAACACACTGTGCACTGGCCTGCTGGCTGGTGTGTGCAACCTGCTGCTGACCGGACTGGCCAGTGCTGCCGGTAGCCTGACGCTGTACAACTGGGAGAGTTACACCAGCCCTGAGTTGCTGGCCAGGTTCGAGCAGACCCACGGCATCAAGGTGCGGCTGATCGAGTACCGCACCAGTGAAGCGGCGCTGGCCGAGTTGCGCGAGGGCAAGATAGAGGCGGACCTGGCGGTGGTCGCCAGCAACTTTCTGCCCGCCTGGCGCGAGGCGCGCCTGCTGCGGCCAAGCGAGGCGGCTAGCCTGGCCAACTTCCGGCATGTCCAGGCCGCCTGGGCCGATCCGCCATTCGACCCACGGCGCGAGCATTCGCTGCCATGGGCCTGGGGTGTGGTGGGTGTGACGGTGCATGCCGACCGCTACAGCGGTGACATCGATACCTGGTCGGTGGTCCTGGACCCACCGACGGCCTTGGTCGGCACCATCAATATCGGCGCCGACCTCAACGAAGTGATCTACGCCGCGGTGCGCCTGCATGGCGGGCGCATGTGCGAGGCCGATCCCGTGCTGATGGCCAAGGTGCGGACGACCTTGCTCAAGGCGAGGCCGGCCTGGAAGGCGCTGGACTACGGCAGCGTGGCAATGATGGCCAGCGGGCATTTCCAGGCAAGCATCGACTGGAACGGCGCGGCCCTGCGCCAGCGCCTGGCCAATGCCCACATTCATTTTGGCCTGCCGCGCGAGGGGACACAGGTGTTCAGCGACAGCCTGGTACTGCTGGCGCAGGCGCGCAATGTGGAGAATGCGCGGTTGTTCATGGACTTTGTGCTCGAGCCGCGCAATGCCGCGCTCAATTCGACGTTTCACGGCTATGCCACAGGCATCGAAGGCGCCGATGCTTTTCTGCCCGAGCACCTGAAGACAGCGCCCGAGCTGAATATCCCTCAGGCGGTGCTGGACAACGCTGAGTTCACCTTGGCCTGCCCGCCTGCGGTACAGGCGCGCTACGCCAGCCTGTGGGAAGAGTTGCAGCGCTGGCCGGCAAGCGCTGCGCTGCGGTGAGATCAGCGTACTGCTCGACGAAACAATCCGCCTTGCCCGCCAACATCACTATACGTCCGCCGGTTGCTCCACTTCATCCACGTAGGCCTCGAAGAACCAGTCGGGTATATCTTCATTGCGGTACTCCAGTTGCACGCCATCGGTGATTTCCGCCAGCCACACCGCGCTCTGCCCGGAGTTGTCGAACACATAGGCACGATGGCTGGCGGCATGGCCTCCGGGAGCAGGTCGAGGGAGCGCTCGTAACGGCTGCGCACCAGATCGTCCCTGACGGGATGGCCGCCAGCCCGCACGCGAATGGCGACCCGCTCGATATTGATCCGCGGGTTTTCGGTCGAGACGAAATAGAGGTAGGTGCGATAGCCCTGGGCTTGTGCCATGCGCATGAATTCGATCTTGCTTGGGTGCGACATGACGCTTTCGAAGGTGAAACTCTGCTTCGCTTCCAGCAGACGCTGGCGGATGAAGTCGGCGATCACCGAGGCGAAGTACGAGTCCACTGGCACTGCACGGGGCTCACTGTTTCCCCAGACCGCGTAGTCCGTTTCCCAAACCTGAAACGGGGCCGTGGAGCGGCCCCGCTGCTCCGGTGTCGGTCTTCAGAAACCGAAGTCGCTCAGGCCCGGGTGATCGTCCGGACGGCGCCCCAGTGGCCAGCGGAACTTGCGCTCGGCTTCGCTGATGGGTTGTTCGTTGATGCTGGCGTGGCGATTGCGCATCAGGCCGTCCTCGGCGAACTCCCAGTTCTCGTTGCCGTAGGCGCGGTACCACTGGCCGCTGTCGTCGCGGTACTCATAGGCGTAGCGCACGGCAATGCGGTTGTCGGTGAAGGCCCAGAGCTCCTTGATCAGGCGGTATTCGAGCTCGCGGTTCCACTTGCGGGTGAGGAAGGCCTGGGCCTCTTCGCGGCTGCTGCAGAATTCGGCGCGATTGCGCCAGTGGGTGTCGGTGGTGTAGGCCAGGGCCACCTTGGCGGCGTCGCGGCTGTTCCAGCCGTCTTCGGCAAGGCGGACTTTCTCGATGGCGGTTTCACGGGTGAACGGGGGCAGTGGTGGGCGGGACATCGTGGTCAATCCTCAAGGTCGGTGGGCTTGGTTTGCAGAACCGAGAGTAGTCCGGTCGGCTGGCGGGGAGAATCGGTGCCCTGGGCACTTCATAATTGCTCTTGGAGGAACAATCCCGCCTGGCACGCCTGTCTATAGTTACCCCAGACATTCGCTGGAGCCCGCCATGACCCTGATCAGCCGCGAACCCTGGTGGCTCGTCCCGCCCAAGCCCGGGCAGACCGAGCAGGACCTGCACTGGGGCTACCTGGAAATCTACGCCGACGGCCGTACTGTGTTCGTCGACCAGCGACCCAGTGAGCGGGAGCTGGCCGAACGCAAGAGTTGCCGTAACTTCCCCGACGCCGAAAAGCCCTGAGTCAGCCTTCGAGCTGGGCCAGGCGCGCCTCCAGCGCCGCCACCCGTGCTTCCAGCGCCTCGATGCGCTCGTCCGCCGCGCTGGCGCGCGTGCCGCCTTCCTGCTGGCGGGCAGCGAGGATCGCCTCGATCTCGGCCGGGTCGCCCAGGGCGTGGGTGTAGCGGTCTTCGCGCTGGCCGGCCTGGCGCGGCAGGTGCAAGGCCAGGCCCCGCGAGACCAGGCGCTCGAGCTGGTGCTGGACCTGATCGACATCCTCGAATTCATGCAGGCGGTTGCTGCGGGTCAGCAGTTCGCTGAGGGTCTGTGGGCCACGCAGGAACATCAAGCCCATCAGCACAAGCTGCGCCGGCACCAGCTCCAGGCCCTTGTCCACCCGCTGTTCCCAACGGTCGGCGCGGCTGCCCATCTGCAGGCGGGCCATTTCCTGGTTCTCCAGGGCGCGCAGGGCCTGACCGACCTGGCCGGGGGAAAGGTTCATCACCGGTTCACGGCTGGTCTTCTGGTTGCAGGCCAGGACCAGGGCATTGAGGGTCAGGGGGTAGGTTTCCGGGCTGGTGGCCTGTTTCTCGATCAGTGAGCCGAGCACGCGGATCTCGATGCTGTTGAAACGGCCTTCGCGGGAGGTTTCGTGTTCTGACATGGCCCTGTCTCATTGCGAGGAAAAGGCCACTAGCCTAGGTAAAGCGCCGGGCTTAAGCAATCACCGCTGGCGTCGCCGGCCGTGCCAGCTCCCCTGTGGCATGGGAGCTGGCACGGCTGGGGCTTCAGGTGCTGGGCCGCTCCATGGCCTGGCAGGCCGCGGCGGTGAACAGCACGTCGGTCGAGGAGTTCAGCGCGGTCTCGGCCGAATCCTGCAGCACGCCGATGATGAAGCCGACCGCCACTACCTGCATGGCAATCTCGCTGGGGATACCGAACAGGCTGCAGGCCAGCGGGATCAGCAGCAGCGAGCCACCGGCCACGCCCGAGGCGCCGCAGGCGCAGACCGCGGCCACCACACTGAGCAGCACCGCGGTCGGCAGGTCGACCGGGATGCCCAGAGTGTGCACGGCGGCCAGGGTGAGCACGGTGATGGTGGTTGCCGCACCGGCCATGTTGATGGTCGCGCCCAGCGGGATCGACACCGAATAGGTGTCCTCGTGCAGGCCGAGTTTCTCCGACAGTGCCAGGTTGACCGGGATGTTGGCTGCCGAGCTGCGGGTGAAGAACGCGGTGATGCCGCTCTCGCGCAGGCACAGCAGGGTCAGCGGGTAGGGGTTGCGGCGGATCTTCCAGAATACGATCAGCGGGTTCATCACCAGCGCCACGAACAGCATGCAGCCGATCAGCACGGCCAGCAGGTGCAGGTAGCCAAGTAGTGCATCCAGCCCTGACTGCGCCAGGGTGGCGCTGACCAGGCCGAAGATGCCCAGCGGGGTGAAGCGGATCACCACGCGCACGATCAGGGTCACGCCGTTGGACAGGTCCTCGACCACGGTGCGGGTGGTGTCACCGGCATGGCGCAGGGCCACGCCCAGGCCGATGGCCCAGGTCAGCACGCCGATGAAGTTGGCATTGAGCAGTGCGTTTATCGGGTTGTCGACGGCGCTGAGCAACAGGTTCTGCAGCACCTCGGTGATGCCGCCGGGCGCGCTCAGCGTGGCCTCGCCGGTGCTCAGCACCAGGTTCGACGGGAACAGCATGCTGGCCACCACGGCCACTACCGCAGCGGCGAAGGTGCCCAGCAGGTACAGCCAGAGGATCGGGCGGATATGGGTTTCCTGGCCATGGCGATGGTTGGCGATCGAGGCCATCACCAGGATGAACACCAGGATCGGCGCCACGGCCTTCAGGGCGCTGACGAAGACCTTGCCGAGGAACCCCAGGTCGCGGGCCACGGCGGGGGCGAGCAGGGCCAGGGCAATGCCGGCCACCAGGCCGATGCAGATCTGCGTCACCAGGCCGGTGCGGTTGATGAGGCGGAGGATGGGGGTCATGTGCAGCGCAATCCAGTTACGTGAAAGCGCGCGACTTTACCACAGACCGCGCTGGCTCCTGTAGGCGCGGGCCTACCAGTGAAACAACTCCCGCCGCGCGCCTTCGGTGATCGCCAGGATCCCCGGGTGCTTGACCTTGCGCTCCACCGATATGGCGTAGAACGACTCGTTCACCGCCTCGGTCTGGCCGATCAGGCGCACGCCGTACTGGCGGCAGACCTCCTCGGCGATCACGCTGGGGGCCACGAAGATGCCGCTGCCCGATTGACCGAAGGCCTGCATCAGCGCGCTGTCGTCGAATTCGCCGACGATCCGCGGCTGTACCTGCTGCTCGGCCAGCCAGCGCAACAGGCGGCTGCGCAGCACGGTTTCCTGGCCTGGGATCAACAGCGGCGCGTCGTCCAGGCAGGCGGGGAAGGGGCGATCAAGGCGCTCGGCCAATGCCTGAGTGGCAAAAAAGCTCAGGCCGCACTCACCGAGCTTCTGGCTGTAGCCCTTGATGCCCAGGTGGCTGGGCATGGGGCTGTCGGAAATCACCAGGTCCAGACGCTGGATCGCCAGGTCCGCGAGCAGGCGTTCGAGCTTGTCCTCGCGGCAATTGATGCGCAATACCTCCTCCAGCTCCATGGTCGGTGCCAGCAGGCGATAGACGATGGACTTGGGCACCACATCGGCCACCCCCACGCGAAACAGGATCTGCTCCTGCGGCCCGGCGCGCAGCATGGCCTCCAGCTCGCCGCCGATCTGGAACATCTGCTCGGCGTAGGCCAGGGCCTGGCGCCCGGTCTCGGTCAGCTCCAGCTGGCGCCCGACGCGCTGGAACAGCTCCAGATTCCAGGTCTGCTCGAACAGGCTGATCTGGCCACTGATGGTCTGCGGCGTCAGGTTGAGCTGTTCGCTGGCGCGGGCGATGCTGCCGGTCTTGGCCACAGCCCAGAAATAGTGGAGCTGGCGATAGTTGAGCATGCCTGCCTCGATTCGGAAAAATCGAAGTATACACGCTGAAAATACGAATTTTCCGGATGTTTCAGTCCCTCTAGAATGCCACCCCATCAGGCGCATGACGCGCCGCCCGGCATTCGACAAGCGAGGACCTCATGCTACAACTCAAATCCATTGGCACACCGCTGGTACTGGCACTGGCCCTGTTTGCCATGTCCGGTTGCGACCAGGCCGAGAAATCCGCCCAGCAGATGCTTGACCAGGCGGCTGAAACGGCCAAGCAGGCCATCGACAAGACCAATGACGCCGCCCAGCAGGCCTTGAGCGACGCGATCGGTGGCGATGGCGAGAAAGCCAAGGCCGAAGACGACAAGAAAGACACCCAGGACATCTGAGAGCAGGACTGACCAATGGAATATTTGCTGGAACTCGCCGCAAGCCCCACCGCCTGGGTAGCCCTCGCCACCCTGGTGGCCATGGAGGTCGTGCTGGGCATCGACAACCTGATCTTCATCTCCATCCTCACCAACAAGCTGCCCGAGGCCTATCGTTCCAAGGCGCGGCGCATCGGTATCAGCATGGCTCTGGTCATGCGCCTGGCGCTGCTCAGCACCGTGGCCTGGATCGTCCAGCTGACCGAGCCTGTGGTCGAGGTGTTCGGCCACACGTTCTCGTGGAAGGACATGATCCTCATTGCCGGTGGCCTGTTCCTGCTGTGGAAGGCGACCAAGGAGATCCATGAAAGTGTCGACCCACATGGCGCCAAGGAAGAGTCCAAGGCCGGCCACGTCGTGACCATCGGCTTCACTGCGGCGATCTTCCAGATCCTGCTGCTGGACATCGTCTTCTCGATCGACAGCATCATCACCGCCGTGGGCATGACCGAGCACCTGCCAATCATGATCATCGCCGTGATCAGTGCCGTGATCGTGATGCTGGTGGCCGCCGACCCGCTGGCCAAGTTCATCAACGACAACCCGACCGTGGTGATGCTGGCCCTGGGCTTCCTGATCATGATCGGCATGACGCTGATAGCCGAAGGCTTCGGTGCCCATGTGCCGAAGGGCTACGTATACGCTGCCATGGCGTTCTCTACCGCGATCGAGATCCTCAACATCATGGCCCGCCGGGCGCGCTTGAAGCGTGAGGCTACCGAGGGCTGATCTGGCGTGAACCATCGCGGGGCCAGCCCGCCGCCACAGGACATGGATCTTGTGGTGGCGGGCTGGCCCCGCGATGCGTTTCAGGAAAACTTCAGCTCAATGGGCCCCGGCATGCCGACGCGCACGGCGCACAGGTTGTGGTTTGACCAGGGCCTCAGGGGGCAGGTGATGTGGGTGTGCATGCCGGCGCACGATGCGCAGTACGCCCCAGAGCATGGCGGCTGCGACGCTCAGCCACATGCCGACCAGCATTAGAATCGCCATTGTCAGGCTCATGCGTGCCTCCTTCTCTCTGGCAAGCCAGGCTCGCCATCCAGACACTGCTTTAGTCTAGCCTGTCGGCTGTGACGTTCCATTGACCGAAGGTCTAGTCCTTGGGCCGTTTCGTTCCAAGCCCGCATCGGGCTATACCCGCAGGCGCCGGCGTCCTATGATCGGCTTCTTGGCCGGGCGCTGCCTGCCTGGCCGCGGAACAAGCGAGTGTCCACGTTGCAAAAGCTCTCCAAGTTTCGGGCCCAGGGCCCACGTCGCCTGCTGGCCGCCTGCCTGGTGGCGGCGACCCTGTCCGGCTGCGCCGGCACGCCACCGGCCGCGCTCAAGGGCCTGCCGCAGCGGGTCGAGATCAGCAGCGTTCCCTTCTACGGCGGCAACGCCAACCACAGTGGCTCGATGGCCCTGGCCGCCGTGCTGTCGCAGCAGGGCGCACCGATCACGCCGGGCCTGCTCGACAAGTCGTTGGGCCTGCCTGCCGCCGCCGATTCGTTGGAAGCCGGCATCCCTCGGGTTGCCCGTGAATACAGCAGGGTCGTCTACCCGCTGGACAAACACCTGGATGCCTTGCTCGCCCAGGTGGCGGCCGGTTACCCGGTGCTGCTGCGTTATCAGGAAGGTTCGGCGTGGTGGAGCGAGCCGCGTTATGCCGTGCTGATTGGCTATGACCGCTACAAGCAGCGGGTATTGCTGCGCTCGGGCATGCACCGGCGCCAGTTGATGGCTTTCGACGATTTCGAGTCGGCATGGGGCAAGGAGGGGCGTTGGGCGGTGCTGGTGCAATCGCCGCGACAGTTGCCGGCCCAGGTGGATCGCCAGCGCTGGCTGCAGGCAGCGGATGAACTGGCCCGTTCGGGGCAGGAGATCGCGGCGAAGCAGGCTGTCATCAGCCTCGGACGGTGAGGCTGAAATGATCGCGGGGCAAGCCCGCTCCCACAAGATGGCCTTGTGGGAGCGGGCTTGCCCCGCGATGGCTTTACATCAGAAGCCCAGGCGATCGCGCAGGCTGTAGTACCAGGCACCGATGGCGCTGAACGGCACACGCAGCATCTGGCCACCCGGGAACGGGTAGTGCGGCAGGCCGGCGAACGCGTCGAAGCGCTCGGCCTGGCCGCGCAGGGCCTCGGCCAAGACCTTGCCGGCCAGGTGGGTATAGGTGACTCCGTGGCCCGAGCAACCCTGCGAGTAGTAGATGTTGTCGCCGATGCGGCCGACCTGCGGCAGGCGCGACAGGGTCAGCAGGAAGTTGCCGGTCCAGGCGTAGTCGATCTTGACGTCCTTGAGCTGCGGGAAGGCCTTGAGCATCTTCGGGCGGATGATCGCCTCGATATTTGCCGGGTCACGCGCACCGTACACCACGCCACCGCCGAAGATCAGGCGCTTGTCGCTGGTCAGGCGGTAGTAATCGAGCAGGTAGTTGCAGTCCTCGACGCAGTAGTCCTGCGGCAGCAGGGTGCGGGCCAGTTCTTCGCCCAGCGGCTCGGTGGTGATCACCTGTGTGCCGCAGGGCATCGACTTGGCAGCCAGCTCCGGTACCAGGTTGCCCAGGTAGGCGTTGCCGGCGACGATGATGAATTTGGCGCGCACCTTGCCCTGCGGGGTATGTACCACCGGGTTGGCGCCACGCTCGATGCGCACGGCCGGGGTTTGCTCATAGATGATGCCACCCAGCGACTCGACCGCGGCGGCTTCGCCCAGGGCCAGGTTCAGCGGGTGGATGTGGCCGCCGCTCATGTCGAGCATGCCGCCTATATAGCTGTCGCAGGCCACCACTTCGCGGATGCGCTTCTGGTCCATCAGCTCCAGCTGGTTGTGGCCGAAGCGTTCCCACAGGCGTTTTTGCGATTCCAGGTGGCCCATCTGCTTGCTGGTCAGCGCGGCGAACACGCCGCCGTCCTTCAGGTCGCACTGGATGTTGTACTTGGCCACGCGCTCACGGATGATGCGCCCGCCCTCGAAGGCCATCTGACCGAGCAGTTGCGCCTGCTTAGGGCCGACGGTGCGCTCGATGACATCGATGTCGCGGCTATAGCTGTTGACGATCTGGCCACCGTTGCGGCCCGAGGCGCCGAAACCGACCTTGGCGGCCTCGACGATGCTCACCTTGAAGCCGTTCTCCAGCAGGAACAGGGCGCTGGACAGGCCGGTGTAGCCGGCACCGATGATGCATACATCGGTTTCCACCTCACCCTGCAGCGCCGGACGTGGCGGCACCGGGTTGGCCGAGGCGGCGTAGTAGGACTGGGGGTAGGGGGTGTTAGCCATGCTCGAGGGACCTCGTGTTTTATATTTTTAACGAATGTACCGATGCTATCAATAATAATAAACACCCGCTAGTCGTCCGGTGAAAATCCTTTACGCCCCCCTGAGCCTCGACCTTTCTATAAATAGTTTAAGATTCAGTAGCTTAGCGTGAAAAAAACAGTTGACAGGGTATCTGGATCGGGTAGAATGCGCCCCACACGACAGGCACATAGCTCAGTTGGTTAGAGCACCACCTTGACATGGTGGGGGTCGTTGGTTCGAGTCCAATTGTGCCTACCAAATCAGAAGAGGGCGATCCGCAAGGATCGCCCTTTTTGCTTTTGGTCGCTTCCAGCGGGCGAGCCGTATGCGAGATCGGCCGGTAAAAGCCTTGCCCGCAGGTCACTGGGGCGGTTCGGATAAATTTCGCAAAGTTTTTGATTTTTTTGAAAAAAACGCTTTACAGGTGCGCAGTCGATCACTAATATGCGCACCACACGACAGGCACATAGCTCAGTTGGTTAGAGCACCACCTTGACATGGTGGGGGTCGTTGGTTCGAGTCCAATTGTGCCTACCAAATCAGAAAGGGGCGATCCGCAAGGATCGCCCTTTTTGTTTGCGCAAGAAAAGACGCTTGCGGTGTTTTTCCTCGGTCGCCCTGGTACGGCCTTAGCGCTTGCTGCTGTGGCGTCGCACCAGCGTACCGTCATCGCACGTATGTGCCAACGGCAGCAGCCAGTCCAGCATCTGCTGGCGTTCATTGGCCTGCAAAGGGCTGTCTGCCCCCTCGAACTGAGCGCCCAGGGCCCTTAGCGCATATTCGACCACTGTATTGTTGACGACTGTTTTTGATGTCTCGATGTGGTGGTGAATCGATGCCATCAGCGTGTCGTGATCCTCTGTCGGTTCGAGGCTCAGCGACAGGGCAAGATACCTGGGCAGCCCTCGCTTGTGGCCTGCCATCATGGCGACTGCGCGGTACAGGTTGACGACATCTTCCTTGTCGATGTGCCCTGCCGAGCGGCTTGCATAGTAACGCTCGAGTCGGTTGATGGCGTACGGCAGGTCCGCCTGCCAGCGGCCTTGTGCTACCAGTGCTTGTTCGCGTACATCCCCGATCGTCAGCAGATAATCCAGATAGCCTGCGAAGCTCCGAGCTTCCCTGGCGTAGCGCAACCGACGCCAGCGTGAGCCGAATTCGCGCTCCCAGGTCCAGCGCCTGACCTGTGGCAGCAGTTCCTGGTTGAGCCAGTCCAGTGTGTCCTGGCAAGGCCACCAGCCTCTGGCTGACGGTTCGCGTTCGCTGAGGTCGTGGGGCGTCCACAGCAGGTCTAGCCAATCGCTGGAGAATGCCTCGGTCGACGCATGGGTGGTGATCACCGCGTGGTAGCCGCTGTCGTGACGGTCGGTTGCCTGTGCGTGGCAGGGCTTGAGCATGCTCGGGTGGGCGTCGAACATGTGCCAGGGGCTTGTGCCTGCGGCGTAGTCGTGCGCCTCGCAGAAGCGGGCGATGTAGCTCCAGGCACGCTTGCGCAGCGAGCCGATTTTCACCCGGTGCGAGCCACCGTGGGCGATAAACGGAAATCCGCTGGCGGACAGGCTGCGCTCCAGTGCCTGCAAGGTGTCGCGCATCACCACGGTGAGCGCGTCGGCGACATCTGCAAGTGCCTGCACCACGGGTTCTTCGAGTATCAGCCGGCTGCTGGGCAGGTCGATCAGGTAACGGTCCTTGTCGCCTGGCATCAGCCCGACGATGAACGGGCGCGACTGGCTGTCCAGTGGCGCGCCGCTGGCGAACAGAAAGCGCTCGAGCAGCCATTCGTGGCTGACGGTGATCGTCACGCCGCGCAGGTCGTGCTGGTGGAAGTCGAAGGCGGCGGTGGCGCGGGACGCGGTAAGGTCCGGCAGGAACACGCTCAGCGAAAACCAAGGCCCGCGGTAGTACCAGTGACGGCCGTGATGGCCGATGCGGGTGAAGGCATCGGGGCTGCAGGCGCTGTCGGGCGCATGCCTGGCGGCGGCCAGGTGGTCGCTCAGCCTGCCTGGGCGTTCTACGAATGCCCTGGCTTTGCGTGCCACGTAGGGGCGTGGGTCGAAGATGGATTTGGCAACCAGCTCGGTGAACCCCACGCGTTCCATCCACAGGTTGCCAAACGTCTCGATATGCGCGCCAGGGAAGAACTTCGACAGCACGTCGGGATGCTGCTGCAGTCTCTGCGTCAGGTCGTGGGCGGTCCACAGCTGCCCTTCGATACCTGCCGCTTTCAGGCGTTGTTTCTCGCCGATCCAGCGACTGGCCAGCGTGCCGATCTCGCGCTGCGCGAGGATCAGGGTGAACGAGCGCGTGAGCGAAGGCCAGGGGCCATTCAGGAAGGCATCGATTGCTCCCGTCAGCTCGGTGCCGGTGAAGTCCTTCCAGGCCTTGCATTCGAAGACGTTCAGCTGGTCGGGGCTCTCCTCGTCCTGGGCGAACAGGTCGATGCCGCCTTGCCGGGTGCCGCTTTTCCCGAGGCGGTGGCAGCCGCCAAGCGGTTGTTCCTTGCTCAGCAGCCACCAGCACAGCTGTTCGAAGGATTCCGCCGGCATCGCGTAATCAAGCACGAAGGTCGTGCGCGGGTAGATGCGCGTGTCGGGGGTGATGCTGGCTTCGGGTTGCAGGTGCGAGGGCCACTCCTGCGGCAGTTCGGGCATGCTTGCGGTGGTGACTGTGGCGTTTGAAGGTTCCAACCTGAGTCCTTGTATCGCTGTCTGTCCATTGTGGTGCGGCAACATCTTCGGCCAGGTCGATTACCGAAGGCAACAGACAAAGCCTGCGACAGAAGTGCCATGAGGGGATGTTCCGGGCCATGCTAGAATCCGCCCCTTCGAATCTGGAGGTACAGGCGTGCGCAAACTGGCGGTGGTAATGGCGGTGTTGGCCCTGGCGGGCTGTAACAACGAGGTCGAAGGCGTGCACAAGCAGGTGGCCGAACACCTGCACAACCCCAAGACGGCCAAGTTCGCCAACGTGCGCTTCGACACCCAGGGTTCCATCTGTGGCCAGGTGCGCGGCAAGGATGACGCCGGTCAGTACGAGCCTTATCGCAGCTACGTGGCGATCAAGCACGACGGTCAGTACGAGATCCTCATCGACGAGACCGGCAACAACCTGCGTATCCGTGAAGTCTGCGGTGGCGCCGACCTGCAGCGCCGCGCCGAGGCGCTGGCCGACCAGCCGGCACCGGAAGGCTGGGACGTGGAGGTGATCCAGGGGCCGAACATGGGCGCCCTGACCGACATGACCGCACGCCTGATCGAAAAGGGCATCCCGTCCTGGGTCGAATACCGCGACGGCAAGCCGGTGGTGCTGATGGGGCCGTTCCCGGCCAAGGTCGAGGCCGATGCGCGCAAGGCCGAAGTGATGGCCAAGCTGGGCACCGACTCGATCGTCATCCAGCACGGCGTCCAGCGCTGACGTTCACCCGTACCTGCCAGGCTTGGACGCTGGGCAGGTATCAGATTGAACGCGGGCTTGCCTCGCGTTCGGTGCCGATGTCCTCGAACACGCTGATCAGATGCTCCGGCTGCCCGTCGGCGCGGCGCTCCAGCGAGGTGCGTGCCCGCACCCAGAGGTAGTGCCCGTCCTTGTGGCGCACACGCTTCTGCACTTCGTATCGCTCGATCTCGCCGGCCAGCATACGCCGCAGCAGTGCCAGGTTGTCCGGCAGATCGTCGGGATGGGTGAGCTGCTGGAACGTCGTGCCGTACAGCTCGTCCTCACGGTAACCCAGCAATTCGCAGAGGCTGCCGTTGACCCGTTGCCAACTGCCATCCGGGTCGATGTAGGCCAGCGCGCCCCAGGCCAGTTCGAAGATGGTGCGAAAGCGCGCCTCGCTCTGGCGCAATTCCTCTTCGGCCACCTTGCGCTCGGTGTTGTCCATGCTGATGCCGACCATCTTTACCGGGCGCCCGGCACTGTCGCTCAGCACCGTGGCGCGCGAGGCGATCCAGCGTTGGTCGCCGTCGGGGCGGGTGATGCGAAAGTCGCATTCGCAACCGGTGCCGTCAGCCACGGCCTGGGCATACATGTCCTGCATGTGGCTGGCGTCCTCGGGATGGATGTGCTCCCAGAAGTCCTCATTGCGCCGTAGTGGCCAGCCATATACCGCCTCGACGTTGGGCGAGTAGGTCACTTCGTCGGTGACCAGGTTCCATTCCCAGGTGACGATGCGCGCACCTTCCTGGGCCAGCTTCATGCGCGTCTCGCTCTCCATTATCTCGGCAGTATAGCGGCGGCGCACGTCGGTCATCGGCAGCTCGACCACCTCGGCCTGCTGCATGCTGTGCAGGGCCTCTTCGCCATAGCGCAGCCAGATCCAGTTGACCTTGAGCAGGTCGGCCAGCTTGCGCAGATTGGCGTAGTCGATCTCGCCGCCGCGGGTCCACTTGTGCACCGCCGTGCGCGAGATCCCCAAGGCCGTGCCCACCGCCTGCAGGGTCAGCTTGTGGTGTTCGAGCAGTTCCTTGAGGCGAAAGGCGAAGCTGTTTTCCGTCATGGGTGCTGGATCCTTGGGCGTGGGCGAGGCAGCCAGTATACCTGAGCCGTCAACTTGAGGTTGACAGCTCGGTTGCCGCGCCCGGCGGCGCCGGTTAACGTGGCGCCTGACTTGTAAAGGACAGGGATGCACCGCATGAGCCGATCATTGGAACTCAACCGCGCCAGTTGGAATGAACGGGCGCCGCTGCACGCCGCTTCAAAGGACTACGAGGTCGAACGCTTTGTTGCCGAAGCCGGCCACCTGTCCGAAGTGGTGCGTTTCGACCTGCCACGCCTGGGCGATATCCATGGCCTGCGCACGGTGCACCTGCAATGCCATATCGGTACCGACACCTTGTCGCTGGCGCGCCTGGGTGCGGATATCTGTGGCCTGGACTTCTCCGCCGCCTCGCTGGCCCAGGCGCGTGACCTGGCCGAACGTTGCGGCGCTGGCATTGCCTATGTCGAGGCGGACGTCTACCAGGCTGCTCAGGTACTACCGGCCGCTGGTTTCGATCTGGTCTACACCGGTATCGGCGCGTTGTGCTGGCTGCCGAGCATCGAGCGCTGGGCGCAGGCGGTGGCGGCATTGCTCAAGCCGGGCGGACGCCTGTTCCTGCGCGATGGCCACCCGATGCTGATGGCGGTCAACGAAGACCATGAGGACCGTTTGCAACTGGAGTATCCGTACTTCGAGTGCGAGGCACCGACCGTGTGGATCAGCGACCAGACCTACGTCGATACCGACCAGGCCCTGACGCAGATCGAAACCCATGAATGGAACCATGGCCTTGGCGAGGTGATCACCGCGCTGTTGCGCAATGGCCTGCGCATCACCGCCCTGGAGGAGCACCAGAGCATTCCCTGGGAGGCCTTGCCTGGGCAGATGGCGTTGGGTGATGACGGCGAGTGGCGCCTGGTCGAGGCACCCTGGCGGCTGCCGCTGAGCTATACGTTGCAGGCGGTCAAAGGGTAGGTCAAGGGCTTGGCATGTACGCGAGCCGTGGGAGCGGGCTTGCCCCGCGACAGGTTCGCGATTGCAATCGCGGGTCAAGCCCGCTCCCACGAAATCCGCGCCATTTCAGCCAGGGACCTGTGTACTCAGGACAGGAATCCGCCATCTACATTGAGCGCGGTGCCGGTGGTATAGCTGGAGGCGTCGCTGGCCAGGTACAGCACCGCCCCGGCCATTTCGCTCGGGTCGGCCACGCGCTTGAGCGGGATCTGCTGCAACGCGGCATTGCGGATGCTGTCGTTCTTCACCAGCGCCGAGGCGAACTTGGTGTCGGTCAGGCCGGGCAGCAGGGCGTTGCAGCGGATACCGAACTGCGCGCACTCCTTGGCAAACACCTTGGTCATGTTGATCACGGCCGCCTTGGTCACCGAATAGATGCCCTGGAACAGCCCCGGTGAAACTCCGTTGATCGAGGCCACATTGATGATGCTGCCACCGCCGTGCTCGCGCATCAGCTTGCCGGCTTCCACCGACATGAAGAAGTAACCGCGGATATTGACGTCGACGGTCTTCTGAAATGCGCCCAGGTCGGTGTCCAGCACGTTGCAGAACTGCGGGTTGGTGGCGGCGTTATTGACCAGGATGTCGAGGCGCCCGAACTGCTCGCGGATGCCGGCGAACACCTGCTGGATTTGCTCCATCTCGCCGATATGGCAGGCCACCGCGGTGGCCTTGCCGCCAGCGGCGACGATCGCCTCGGCGACCTGCTGGCAGCCGTCGAGTTTGCGGCTGGAGACGATCACATGGGCGCCCTGCTGGGCTAGCAGGTGGGCAATGGCTTCACCGATGCCACGGCTGGCACCGGAAACGAAGGCGATCTTGCCGTCGAGGTCGAACAGGTGGGTCTTGGACATTCGGGTATTCCTTGTTGTATGCCGGGTTACAGGCTGGATTTGCCGATCAGTTGCAGGCTCATGTGCTCCAGCAGCTTGTTCATGTGGATGAACTGGGCGAAGCGTTTGTCCTGGGTCTGGCCGTGGAAGAAGCGGTAGTAGATCTGCTGGACAATGCCGGCCAGGCGGAACAGGCCATAGCAGTAATAGAAGTCGAAATTGTCGATGCGAATGCCGGCGCGCTCGGCGTAGTAGTCGACAAACTGCTTGCGGGTCAGCATGCCCGGCGCATTGCTCGGCTGGCGACGCATCAGCTGTACTGGCGCAGGGTCGCCGGCCTCGATCCAGTAGGCCAGGCTGTTGCCCAGGTCCATCAGCGGATCGCCGATGGTGGCCATTTCCCAGTCCAGCACGCCGATGATGCGCATCGGGTTGGTGCTGTCGAGGATGACATTGTCGAAGCGGTAGTCGTTATGCACGATGCCTGGGCGCGGGTGGTCGGCGGGCATCTTCTCGCGCAGCCAGGCGATCACTTGCTCCCAGCGAGGTGCGTCGGGGGTCAGGGCTTTTTCATAGCGGCTGGCCCAGCCTTCGATCTGGCGCTGCACATAACCTTCAGGTTTGCCCAGGTCGGCCAGGCCGCACGCCTGGTAGTCCACCTGGTGCAGCTCGACCAGGCGATCGATGAAGCTTTTGCACAGCGCTTCGGTGCGACCGGCGTCCAGGTCGAGTTCGGCAGGGATGTCCGAGCGCAGGATGATGCCGTTGACCCGCTCCATCACGTAGAACTCGCCGCCGATCAGGGCTTCATCGGTGCAGTGCACGAAGGCCTTGGGGCAATAGGGGAAACCGGCGTTGAGCTGGTTGAGGATACGGAACTCGCGGCCCATGTCGTGGGCCGACTTGGCTTTGTGGCCGAACGGTGGGCGGCGCAGGACGAATTCCTTGCCCGGGTAGGCCACCAGGTAGGTCAGGTTCGAGGCGCCACCGGGAAACTGGCTGATGGTCGGGCTGCCCTGCAGGCCAGGTATATGACCCTTGAGGTACGGATCGATGACGGCCGCGTCGAGTTCTTCGCCGGGGCGTACCTGGGTGGACTGGTCGGTGAGCGTCATGCGATTTCCTTATGATCGATAGCAAGGACTATTGGCTAATCTAATTTCCTGTCGAAGCTGGTACAAGCGTGCCAGACGCTTATTGGCCTGGGTGTTGCCGGCCGATCAATGGCCCTGATGGACCGGCTTTGCGCGGGCGAAAAAAAACCGAAGCGCATCAGGCTTCGGTCTTTTTCATTCGCGATCTACCGCGCCAATCAGGCCGGGAACAGCTCGCTGAGCTTCATCGACAGCATCATGTCGCCTTCGACGCGCAGCTTGCCGCCCATGAAGGCCTGCATGCCGTCGGTGTCACCGCTGACGATGCCCTTTAGGGTTTCGCTGTCCATTACCAGGGTGCAGTTGGCGTCGGCGTTCTCGCCTTCCTGGATCTCGCAGGTACCGTCCTTGACCAGCAGGGCGTAGTGCTTGTCTTCGTCGGTGATGTTGAAGCCGAACACCAGGTCCAGGCCGGCGGCAGCTGCAGGGTTGAATTTTGCCTTCATCGCCTCGACGGCTTTAGCTACATCGCTCATGGTGTATTCCTTGTTAAGTGATATTCGCGTCCGCAAGGACACAACAGACCGGGCTCATCGGTAGGTGACGAGCTCCGGCAACCGCAACAGCCGCACATGGGCTTGGCTGTTGAAGGAAGCCAGGGTGACGTCGCGGCCCCGGAATTTCAGGTGGCTTAGCGACGTGTTGATGATCTGCCAGTTCAGGGTAAATGCCTGAGCCGGCGTGATTCCGCTCACCAGGTGGAGCAGGGCGGCAATGGTGCCGCCGGAAGTGAACAGGGCAATGTTGTCTCCGCTGGCGGCGCTGTCTAGCAGGCGCCCCAGGCCATCGCCGACCCGGCCGCTGAAAGACTGCCAGGTTTCCAGGCGATCGTCGTGGTCGTGGTCGCCGTCGTGCCAGCGCTGCACCATCAGGGCGAACAGGCGCTGGAACTCGCTGCGGTGCTGGGCACCGTTGCGCAGTACATGCAGGGCTTCAGGCTCTTCAGGCAGCAGGCGCGGGAGCAGGGCGCGGATCACGCCATCGGCGTCGAACTCGTTGAAGGCCGCATCGGTCTCAATGGCCGGCACCGGGTTGCCCTGGGCATGCAGCGCGTCCAGGGCCAGGCGGGCGGTGTCCTGCTGGCGACGCAAGGTACCGGCCACACAGCGGTCCAGGCGCAGGCCCAGTTGGGCGAGGTGTTCACCCAGCGCCTGGCTCTGACGTTCGCCCACGGGCGACAGCACGTCGTAGTCGGCGGCACCAAAGGAGGCTTGGCCATGTCGGATCAGGTAGAGATTGCCCACGTTGAAGTCCGGCCCGGTTGGAGGTTGCTGCGAGGTTAGGTTGCCCCAGGCGGGCTGTCAACGAAAAAACATACAAGCGTTTGAAAAGGTCGTTTGAACTGTGTTGCCAGCATTTTCACCCGCTGGCAGCGGCTCTGGCGCCCCGGTATGCTTGCATCCAGTTCGCGCCCTTGCGGCGCTGGTTTATCAAGGAGTCAATGTGGAGTTTCTTGCCGAATACGCAAGCTTTCTCGCCAAAACCGCCACCCTGGTGATCGCCATCCTGGTGGTGCTGTCGGCCATCGCCGGCCTGCGTGGCAAAGGGCGGCGCAAGCCGGGCGGGCAACTGCAGGTCACCCGCCTCAACGAGTTCTACAAGGAACTGCGCGAGCGCCTGGAGTCGGGCCTGCTCGACAAGGCCCAGCTCAAGGCCGTGCGCAAGCAGCAGGCCAAGGCGGAAAAACAGCAGAAGAAAAAGCCTGAGGACAAGCGCCGGGTGTTCGTCCTTGATTTCGACGGCGACATCAAGGCCTCGGCCACCGAGAGCCTGCGCAACGAGATCACCGCGCTGCTGACCCTGGCCACCCCGCGTGACGAGGTGGTGCTGCGCCTGGAGAGCGGCGGTGGCCTGGTGCACAGCTATGGCCTGGCGGCCTCGCAGCTGGCGCGCATCCGCGAGGCCGGCATCCCGCTGACCATCTGCATCGACAAGGTCGCCGCCAGCGGCGGCTACATGATGGCCTGTATCGGCGAGAAGATCGTCAGCGCACCGTTTGCCGTGCTCGGTTCGATTGGCGTGGTGGCGCAGATGCCCAACCTCAATCGCCTGTTGAAGAAGCATGACATCGATTTCGAAGTGCTCACCGCCGGCGAATACAAGCGCACCCTGACCGTGTTCGGCGAGAACACCGAGAAGGGTCGGGAGAAGTTTCAGGAAGACCTGGACATCACCCACCAGCTGTTCAAGGATTTCGTCGCCCGCTACCGCCCGCAGCTTCATATAGACGAAGTGGCGACCGGCGAGGTCTGGCTCGGCATCGCTGCGCTCAATCGCCAACTGGTCGACGAACTGGGCACCAGCGACGAGTACCTGAGCCGCAGCGCACGCGAGGCCAACGTGTTCCATCTGCGTTTCGCCGAGCGCAAGAGCCTGCAGGAGCGCATCGGCATGGCCGCCAGCGGGGCGGTGGAGAATACCCTGGTAGGCTTGTGGAGCAAACTCGGGCGTCTGCGCTAACACCTTGAACCCCTTGAAGATTTTTTTCTTCAAGGGGGTTGCAAGGTGCATCGAATGCCGACATAATGGCGTCCATCGAAACGCAGCTGGCTTGAAAAAGCTCAGCGGTTTCAAGGAGATAGCGAAAGCTGACTCCGACTTTGAGGCCGAGTAGCAAAGTGGTTATGCTCCGGATTGCAAATCCGTCTACGCCGGTTCGATTCCGACCTCGGCCTCCACTATTCGAAACCCCGCAGATCTAGGTCTGCGGGGTTTTTCTTTGTGCGCAGGAAACTACCGAAGTCCCAAAACAAATTACGCGCAGTCCCAAAACTGGATCACTTGGAAGGCTTGGCGATCGCTCCGACTCGACGATACAAGCGCTCAACCGAAGTTCGCTGAATAAAAACTTCAGAATACTGGTTGAATATACAGTGCTTATGTGACATAGTTTCCTACATCAGCGACAGGTCTGAGGTTGTTGAAACCTCGTCACCCCTGATCTCGCCAGAAGACCTCGAGTCTCGAACCATCGCCCATGAGCGCCATACGCCCAATACAGAGGCCTGAACTTAAATCAGCTCAGTAACGGAGTTTAAAATGGATAACGCAAACTCGGCGTCTCAAACCTTGCAAGATCTTTGGGCTCAAGTAGAGCCGGTGGAGAACACCGGCATGCTTAGGCGCGTGGTTTTTGCGCAAGGCAAGTTTTATGCGGCTGGTGGCAACGGTCTTCCCACAACCACTCAGCTCATCAGCGGAGACGCAACTGGTACAGCGTGGACCAAGCTCAAGGGCGCCGTCACCTCTGATAGCGGAAAGGTCCTCAACGAGCTGTACTGGAACGGTCTTGGGACAACGCTTCAAGGCCTTTCTCAATCCGGCAATGTGGTCCACGGCAGCATTGCACGCCCTTTAAGGGATTGGACAGACCTTACGGCAGCTGCTCGCGCGTATGTAGACTTGCATGGCATTGTGTATTATCAGCCAATTTACGGCGACATCGCGACCTGGATACTGGTTGGGTCTAACGGTAAAGTCTTTTCCCGTTATGAGGATTGGTCAGGCACGGTGGAGCGCACTACGACCTTCACTTCTAGCGAGACTGTGTACTGCGTCAACGTCATTGGCGTTTTTGTATTGATTGCGGGATCGAATGGGAAGCTGCTTAGCGCTGTGAAGATGCCAACGGGTAATCCGCAATCATTCGCGACCAGAACCAGCACCTTCGGCACTAGCACCATCCTTTCCATGAAGCTTTGCAACGAGAAAATGTTTATCGTTGGTGCGGATGGCAAGATGGCATATTCATCCGATGGGCTTAGCTGGACTGCTGTTGAAGATACCAGTTTCGGTGGAACCATCATCCGCGACATTGCTTACGGTAATGGCAAGTATGTAGCTGTCGGCGACGGCGGCAAGACAGCCGTTTCCGAGGATGGGATCGGCTGGGTTCAGCAAGCCAACACTTTCGCAGGAACCGATATCCGGAGCGTCGCCTACGGTAACGGCAATTTTGTAGCTGTTGGTGCAGCCGGCAAGATTGCTTACTGGACCCCATGATCTTCTATCTCCTTGCGTAATAGAGCCCAGCCGTCGCGCTGGGCTTTTTCATTTCTGATTCAGGCTCGCCACAGCCAGTGTGGCGATTGCGCCTACGCGACGGTAAACGCGCTCGGTGATCCCTTTTTTTGAGTGCCCTGCTGTATGCAATTGCCTTAGGCTCTGTACGAAATGTTATCTGCACTTCCCCATACTGCGTTGAAACGGGGCTCGGAATGCTCATGTACTCCAGTACACTGCGCTTCCTCCCGCCGTTTCGCCTTGTCTGCCTTCGCGCAGACACACTCCGTACAGACCCTAAGCCAGGCGGCTTGCCAGAAGCTCGATAAACGCCCGCACCTTGACCGGTCGAAAGCGAGCCGTTGGAAAGACCGCATGGATCTCGCCTCGGGGCAGCGACCACTGCGGCAGCACTTCGATCAGCCTGCCTGCTTGCAGGTCTGGTTCAGCCATATAGTCCGGAAGGACCGATAGCCCGGCCCCGAGTAGCGTGGCTTCGCGCACTGCCAAGGTGGCGTTAAGCGACAGGCTGGCTCTCATCTCCACCGTTTCGCGCTGCGTGGCGTCCTTGGCAAATACCCATCGGGTCGGTTCTCGCAGCGCCAGGTTCGCCACGATTGGCAACTCGGCCAGATCCGCCGGGGCCTGCAGTTTGTCCACTCGCGCTTGCCACTGAGGGCCGGCCACTAATCGTTGCGCAAACTCGCCGATTCGCCGGGCCTGCAGATATTGCTCGGTTATCCAGCCAACGCGAATGGAAAGGTCCAGATCGTTGGCGCCCAGATCCAGGGTCTGGTCGCTGAAGTGTGCTTCGACCTTGCACTGCGGATATCGCTGCGAGAATGCGGTGATGGCCGGCACCACGACACCAATGCCGTAATCGAAAGGGGCGGTCAGGCGTAGGGTGCCCGTCGGCTCGCTGGCGGCTTCGGACAATTCCTCGAAAGCCTCTTCAGCCTCTTTGAGGATCAATGCACAGCGGTGATAGAACTGTTGGCCCGCCTCGGTGGTGCGGACTTTCCGCGTGCTGCGAACCAGCAGTGTGGTGCGACAGTCGCTTTCCAGTCGCGCCACCTGCTGGCTGACCACGGCCTTGGTGATGCCGAGGCGCTCTGCTGCTGCGGTGAAGGAGCCGGTTTCGACCACCGCGGTGAAGTACGCAAGCCTGTTCAGGCTGGAAGCGCCGGTCATTGATATGTCCTTAATATATGCCAATAACATACAGTTCGTTTATTTTGTACGTGTTTAAATGTCAATGCTTGATCTATAAGATTCGAGGCATTCCATTCAAGGCGATCCACTATGAGCAAGGCTCTGGTTTACCTCTTCGATCCACTCTGTGGCTGGTGCTACGGTGCAGGTGGACCGCTGCCCCGCGTTCTCCAATCCACGGGCCTTGCGTTGCGCCTGATACCGACGGGGCTGTTTTCCGGCAGCGGTGCTCGCGCCATGGATGATGACTTTGCGGCCTACGCCTGGAGCAACGACCAGCGTATCGAACGCCTGACCGGGCAGGTCTTCAGTGAACGCTATCGTGACCAGGTGCTCGCCGACCGTCTTCAGGGGTTCGACAGTGGTCCGTCTACCCTGGCGCTCAGCGCAGTGAACCTGACTTCGCCAGAGCACGAGTTCGAAGCGCTCAAGGCGATTCAGGCAGCGCGCTACGTCGATGGCCTGGACGTGACTCGACTGGAGACGTTGACAGCAGTGATGGCGGACCTGGGGCTGGATGCCGCCGCGCAGCGGCTGACGCGTCCGGATTTGGCCTTGCTGCAGGCCAACGATGATCGTGTGGGGCAGGGGCGCGCCTTGTTGCGTCGCGTGGGCGGTCAAGGCGTGCCGACATTCGTTCTGCAACAAGCGGACGACGCCATGCAGTTGTTACCTGCCAGCGCTATCTTTTCAGATCCTCAGGCCTTCATTCGCGAGCTGAACGTGGGGGTAAAACCATGAGCAGGAGCAACCTGGACATCATCCGAGCCTCGTACGAAGGCTCTGCCGAACAAAATGGCCGGAATCTGCTGGCGGCGCTGGCTGCGGACGTGACCTGGACCGAGGCGGCTGGCTTCCCTTATGCCGGTACCTATGTCGGCCCGCAGGCGATCATGGAGGGTGTGTTCCATCGCCTGGCCACCGAATGGGATGGCTACCAGGCCAAGGTGCATACCTATGTGGCCGAGGACGACCGGGTTGCCGCCTTTGGCGTCTACTCGGGCACCTATCGCAAGACCGGGAAAGCGATGACTGCTACCTTTGCCCATCTGTACCGGCTGAACAACGGCAAGATCGTCAGCATGGAGCAATACGTCGACAGTGCGCAGGTCAACGCGGCGCTTACCTGAGCCGTTTCACGATCGCCGTCGGTTCCAGGCGCAGGCCGCTGCAGGGCGGCCTGCGCCGACTGGCATTTACTTGCCCGAAGCGTCCTGCTCGACCACCAGGTCCAGCACATAGACTTGCGACGGGGCGTCGGCTGGCGGGTTCTTCCATTCGTACTGCTTTACCCGCACCACGGTCCGCACGCCGTCATGGTGCTCGTAGCCCTCGATGGACTGGTACAGCGGGTGCCAGTTGTCCTGGGTCGGCAGTTGCAGACCAGCGTCGTCATAACGGCGCTCGCGCACCTGCAGGCACTGGTAGTTGGGGATCAGCGGATGGCTGCACTTGACCGTGTTGGCGGCAACTTCCAGGAACTTGGTCTCACCCTTGCTGCCGTAGCGGGTTTCTGGAGTGGCTTCGCCCTGAAACTTCAGCACCGAGCCGTCCTGGGTGGTCAATTGCAGCACGGGTGCGTGGGTTTCGCCGCTGAAGGCCGCGCGCAGATCACCTTTCAACAGGCGTCCGATCTCGGCATCCAGGTCCATCAGGCGCTTGTCGCAGGCCATCATGGTCGAAGCCAGTTGCTGCACCTTCAGGACACCGTTCTGATAGCTGTAGCCACCGAACTGGTTGTTGCAGCCACCGCTGATGTTCAGGCGCTGGTCACCGAAATTCAGGCGCAACTTGCGCTCGATGCCTGAGGCCAGGGCTGCGTTGGGCTTGCCGGCTGCATCGCTGGCCGATGCCAGGTTCCAGTAGTAGGCCGAGAGCAGAGGCTGGGCTGCGGCAGACGCGGTGGTGGCCGGCATGGAAGGCGATCCTTCATGGGAGGTGGAAGCCGGGGTGCAGGCCTGAAGCAGGGCGGCACAGACGGCGACGAGGAGAATATTCTGTTTCATGGTTCGCTCTTTCAGCCTTGAAAAATAAGGGCGGCATCCTCGCAGGTGGGGGGCGCGCGCCGGTAAGCCGGTTTTGTCGAGGATGTATCGGGTTGTCCGGCGACAACTCGAGGTGACCTCTGCAGCTACCGATGGCAATCGGACAGCATTGATCCCGTTCGGTTTCATGGAATGGGTGATGGGTAAGTGTTACGAAATTTTGCACACTACGCTGGCGGTTTTCGAGCGGATGTCTTGCTCCCCGAGCCCGCGGGTAAGTCGTTCATGGTAGCGGCTGGATGAGCTTGGCGCCCTGGTTGCGTGCATTACCCACTGCCATGCCGACCCGATACCACTCTAAGCGCTCGGCCGGCTCGCCCAGGCCTAGGGCCATCTGCTCGGCAGCTTCGCTGGGCAGGTCGGGCGCCATCCAAGCCACGGCCAGCTGCGCTGACAGCACCACTGGCCTGCGGTCGTGGACATCGACCAGGCCGCCTTGAGCGTCGGCGGTGATGATGACGAAGCCGTCGCGTTCATTGTCGGAAAATTGGCCGATGGCCGCGCAGAGGGCAGGGTGGCCATCGCGGCGGCGGATGAAATACGGCTGTTTCTTCGCCGCGCCCTCATCGACCCATTCGAACCAGCCATCCACGGGCACGACGGCGCGGTGGGGCCAGATCGAGCGAAAGTAGGGCCCATGGGCGACCTTCTCGGCCCTGGCATTGATCGGCGTGACAGGGTCAGTGGCCCAATGTGGGCGCCAGCCCCATTTCACCAGGTCGGCCCTGCTGCAGGCAGCCTCCCGGTGCAGTACCGCCACGGGCGTGCCGGGGGCGACGTTGTAGCGCAGCAATGCCCGGTCACCCACGGCGTTACGCCAGGCATCCGGCATGCTGAGCGTTTCTACGAATTCATGGATTCCACGGTACTGGCTGAGCCTTCCGCACATCGTAAGCCTCTCCTGCGTACGCAGGTGAAGCATAGACCGCGCGAGGGCTTGTGCTGCGCGCAAAGAAAGGCCCGCTGGGGAGGGCGGGCCAAGTGTTTCACGGATGAGTCGTCAACTTGCCACAGCAGACGTGAAAATGTTGTCAACGACCCAGGCGTGTGCAGGAAGTAAAGCCCAGAAAAAAGAAAACCCGCCAGATCGGCGGGTTGAACAGAACGTATCGAAGCCAGGCCAGTCTGCCTTGTAGAATGTCAGAATTTCGTGAATGTCATTCTGGCAGGCGCTCAGTAACCGTTACTGAATTTTTCATTGACCATGCGGCGTTTGACCGCGTAGTGCTTTTGGTCGATGGCATTCAACAGTAACTGGCTGTCGAGTTCCTCCATCTCGTTTCTTTTCAGGCGTGCGACATGCGCCCGGGTAGCCTGATAATTGATCGACTCTGCTGCGTTGTAGCCACTGAATGGGTCCCATAGAACAGACACTGGCCAGAGCAACAGGTTGACCGTACCAGGAACATACGCTTGTCCGTAGAACGATCCGCCACCCGGTAACAGCCCTAATAGCATTGCGGCCGTGGGGCTCTTTTCTTCGGCTGCCAGGTTGTTGGCACGGTAATGGTCGAGTTCGGCCTGCTGAATGGAGTTCAGGCCGGAGGCGCAGCCGCTGGTCAGCATGAGGAGTGCGGCAATGAGTAGGGGGCGGTAATGCATTGTGTATCCTTTCTTGCGAGGCAGTTACTCGCGCAAGGTAGGACGCGAGGTGATCACATGCTGCGCTGATGCTGGCCATATTGCTGTCATCCTATTTGCTCAAAGACGTCCGAAATGGCGATTTCAGTGCAGCCGTGCCCCTCAGCCATGCAGGAGTTCCAGTTGGCTGATCACGCATGTCGAGCCATCCGAGGCCGGAGTGGTCGAGCTGAAATCCAACTGGTTGTAAACCCCGCCGTGGAAGTTGAACGTATGGCCATTCCAGCTTGACGTCATGTTCAGCATTGCGCTGCTGCCGGTGCGGCCGGCGCAAACGGCCGACACCGTGGCGGCGCCCGCCGCAGTGACCTCGATGGTAATGTCGAAAGGCGCGCCCAGCGGCACCTCGGCCAGGATGGTGCTACTGGTCGGTATCCCCTGGTTGAAGTCCTGGCGAAAACCAAGGGTGACCTTCCCTTTGTTCCAGAACACCTTGATGACCGGGCTGTCGTCATCTTTCACATGCATCTGCGCGATCACCACCTTCTGTGCCGAGTTGACCCGCTCCAGCACCATGCGTTGGTGATTGACATGCCGGCCGGCGCTGGCCAGCGTCCAGTAGACCGCTTCCTTCCACTCACAGCGGGTGCGGTGGGTGCTCTTGCTCGCCGCCCCTTTGGTTGGGGCGGTCATGCGCACGGCACCATCGTCCAGGCGGCTGACAACCTGGGGCAGGGTGGCGAGGGCCTGGGCGCCGGTCAATTCCAGCGCCACTGGGTTGCTGGACGACTTTGCCACTGGGGTGGTGATGATCAGGTTGTCGATGTTCACGGTCATGGTGGATACCTCCTTGATGATAAAGATCCTGCACCGCATGCGAGCCTTGAAAGGGCGCTCGGTTCATCGGGCAAGGGAGGTCCAGGCAAAAAAAGCCCGCCAGGGCGGCGGGCAAAGAGCGTTTTTGAAGGGAGAGCCTGCACTGTGCGCCTAGTCGGTTAAGCCGGGGTTAAGCGCCATGAGGATTGACCCTGTGCGTCGATGCGCCTATATAGGCCTGCCGTTGTTACCGGAGCCTGTGATGCACGAAGAAGACGATCTGCACGAACCTGAGCACGACCATCTGCTCGACCCTGAATTCCACGAGGGCTACGACCCCGAGGCGGATGCATACGGGGCCCTTGACGAAGTCGAGGAGGACGAAGAGTCGCTCGACGACTTCGATGACGAAGAGGACCACCCGGCCTGGCACGACGACTGCGACGACTGATGTCGACGCGGCTGCTCAGCGGCGGTCGAGGGAGAACCGCCCGGCACCGCTGACGGCCAGCAGCAGCAAGCCGCCAATGATGCTGAGGTTCTTCAGGAACTGGGTCATGTTGGCGCTGCGCTCGGGTTCGACCATGTTCCAGAACGGATGCCCGATCAGCGCGGTACCCAGCACAAACAGGGCGAACAGCAAGGCCAGGGGGCGGGTGTAGAACCCCAGGATCAACAGGATGCCGACCAGCAGTTCCATGATCACGGCGATGGCCGCAGCCAGCATCGGGGCGGGGGCGCCCAGGGAGGTCATGTAGCCGACCGTGCCTTCGAACCCGGTCAGCTTGCTCCAGCCGGAGAGCACGAACAGGATCATCAACAGGATGCGGGCGAGCAGCAGAATGAAGTCGCGTTGACCATCGAGCAGGCTATAGCGCATGGCGGCGCTCCAGTGAACAGGGACAGGTTCCACTCTAGCAGCTGCGCGGCGGATTTCCGGCGGGTACGAAAAAGGCGCCGCAAGGGCGCCTTCATCGACAGAAGATGGTGCGAGTGGCGGGACTCGAACCCGCAAGGCTCACGCCGACAGATTTTAAGTCTGCTGTGTATACCAATTCCACCACACTCGCACGATTGGCTGGCGCGCCGCAGGGCAGCCTGGACCAGACAATCAGGCGCGCTTTATAACCTATCGTTATAGATGCGTCAACCTGCCTAGGCGTTCAGGGGGCGATGGCACGCGCGATATCGCGCATCTCGCGGGCACTATGGCGCAGGTCATCAACGTGCCCGCCCATGGTGTGCGCATCTGCCTGATGAATCGAATGACGCAGGTAACGGACATGGCCGTCCAGCGCCTGGCTCAGTTCATCGAGTTCGCTGGCGCTGCGCATCAGGTCGTCCTGCAGCCCTTGCAAGCGAAGGTTGGAGGTCATGATGGTTCCTGTGGGATCCGGGGCGCGGGCACTATAGTTCAATTGACAGGATGCCGCCATTGCGCCACTGTCGCGCATTGGATCCAACCAGGCCTGTCGCCATGTCATCGCTTCCCCCTGGCCCGGACGCAACGCGGCGTGTTCGCCCAAAGTTGTTCTGGCGCCTGCTGTTCCTTCTGGTCTGCCTGCTGGCGGCGTTTCTTTACGCAGGCTTCATCAGCCTGGGTGGTTACCTGCTGATGCTCGGCTTCGACCAGGAGGCTGCGCAGCCCAGGCGCTTGCTCGCCTTCGCAGGCGCAGCGCTGATCCTGCTGGTGGGGGTATGGCTGCTCAAGGTGGCAATGCCGCGCAGGCTGGTGCCGACCGTGGTGGAGCGCGAGCGCTGACGATCGTCGCATAAGGTGCAGTGCATGCTGGACTTTTGACTACGCTCAATATGTCCTTTCGCGGTGCTTGTGGAGCTCACATGGTTTCGACAGACCGCCCCACCCATTCGGTGATGCCCGAGGCACGCTACGAGCAGTTGGTCCAGGCGGTGGTGGACTACGCCATCTATATGCTCGACCCAACCGGCCATGTGGTGTCCTGGAACGCCGGCGCGCAGCGGATCAAGGGCTACGTTGCCGACGAGGTGATCGGCCGGCATTTCTCGCTGTTCTTCAACGCCCAGGATTGTGCCGACGGCCGCCCGCAACGCTTGCTGCGCCAGGCACTGGAAGAAGGCAAGGCGCAGGACGAAGGCTGGCGCGTGCGCAAGGACGGCACGCAGTTCTGGGCGCTCGCCGCGCTGGATGTGATTCGCGACGCGCAAGGCGAGGTCATCGGCCTGGCCAAGGTCACCCGCGACATCACCGATCGTCGCGAGTCGGCCCAGCAGCTCGATGCCATGCGTGCGCAATTGTTCCAGGCGCAAAAGCTCGAGGCCCTGGGGCAACTCACCGGAGGCCTGGCCCATGACTTCAACAACCTGCTGACCATCATCCTCAGCTCGGCCCGGCTGGCCAGCAGCAGCCAGGATCCGGCACGTGTGAGGCGCTTGCTCGAGCATATCCTCGATGCTGGCCAGCGCGGCACCCAGCTGACCCAGCAACTTTTGAGCTTTGCCCGGCATCGGCAACTGAGCATCACGCGCATCGTGCCTGCCGAGGCGATCGATATCATTTGCGGGCTGGCGGAGCACGCATTGCCCCGGGAAATCGAATTGCTACCCCAGGTACAGCCTGACTTGCCGCTGATCGAGGTGGACGCCGGGCAGTTGCAGATGGTCTTGCTGAACCTGGTGTTCAATGCCCGCGACGCCATTGTCGCCACCGGGCAGATCCGTCTGGTGGTCGAATGCGTGCAGTTGTCCGGCGAAGTGGATGGGCTGTGCGGGCACTTCGTGCGCTTTGATGTACGTGATGACGGCCAGGGCATTGACCCGCAGGTGCTGCCACGGATCTTCGAGCCGTTCTTCACCACCAAGGCCTTCGGCAAGGGCACTGGCCTTGGCCTGAGTCAGGCCTATGGTTTCGCCCGGCAGAGCAATGGTGCGATCGAGGTGTCCAGCCGGCTTGGCGAGGGCACCTGCATGAGCCTGTACCTACCAGCCCGGACGGGCCCCGATTCGCTTTCGACCGACGGATAGACAGCCATGGTAGAGCAACTAAAGCGACTGGCCACGGGCATCGCGGGGCTCGATGCGCTGCTCAAAGGGGGGTTGGTGGTTGGCGCCTCCTATATCGTTCAAGGGCATCCCGGTTCGGGCAAGACCATCCTGGCCAACCAGCTGGCGTGCAACCATGTGCGTGAAGGTGGTCGGGTACTGGTGGCGACGTTGCTCAGCGAGTCCCATGAACGGCTGTTCCAGTACCTGTCGACCCTGAGCTTCTTCGACCCGGCGCTGGTGGGCGACACCATTCAGTTCGTCAGCGCATTCGACACCCTGGAGCAGGAGGGCCTGGACGCGGTGGTCAGGCTGTTGCGCCAGGAAATTGCCCGGCAGCAGGCCACCTTGCTGATCGTCGACGGGCTGCTCAACGCCCGCTCCAGGGCGGAAACCAGCCTCGATACCAAGAAATTCGTTTCCGAGCTGCAGGGGCATGCGGCATTCGCCGGCTGCACACTGTTGTTGCTGACCAGTGCGCGATTGGATGAAGGCAGCCCCGAGCACACCATGGTTGATGGCGTGATCGAGCTCGGCGAACACCTGGTCGGCAGCACGGCGGTGCGCCATGTCCAGTTGCGCAAGACGCGTGGCAGTGGCGCGTTGTCCGGGCGCCACGAATACCTGATCACGGAGGCCGGGTTGCAGGTCTACCCGCGCCTGGAGTCGCTGTACAGTCGCCCCAGCCAGGCAGGAGCGCAAACCCTGAGCAGGGTCGCCACGGGTGTTGCCGACCTCGATGCCATGCTCGGTGGCGGGTTGGCCGAGGCGTCGGTGACCCTGCTGATGGGGCCATCGGGCGTAGGCAAGACAGCGCTGGGCATCGCGTTCCTGGCCGCTTCGACCCAGGCTGCTCCGGGTCTGCATTTCGGTTTCTACGAGACGCCTGCGCGGTTGCGGTTGAAGGCCTGTGCGCTGGGCTTCGACCTGCAGGCACTTGAGCGTGAAGGTAGCGTGCAACTGAGCTGGCAATCGACCAGCGAAGGCTTGCTGGATCAACTTGGCGCCCAGCTGTTGGCACAGGTCGAGGCGCTCGCTGCCAGGCGCGTGGTAATCGACAGCCTTGGAGCCTTCGGCCGCCTGGCGCTGGAGCCTGCCCGCCTGAATGCCTTCTTCCGCGCACTGACGGGTGAGCTGCGCGCCCGTGGCGTGACGGTGCTGCTGACCTGGGAGATGCGTGACATCTTCGGCGCGGAGATCACCGCGCCGGCCCCCGACCTGTCGAGCATCGTCGACAACCTGATACTGATGCGCTTCGCCGAGCTCGACGCGCAACTGCACCGCGCACTGTCGGTGATCAAGGTGCGTGACAGCGACCACGACCCTGCTTTGCAGGCGCTGAATCTGGGGCCTCATGGCATCAGCCTGGCGCGGGCGTTCGACGGTGCCAGTGGCGTGCTCAGTGGCTCGGCGACACCGCCTGGAGATCGTTGATGGGATGAACAGCATCCTGATCGTCGACGACGAGTACCTGATTGCCGATATCCTCGGTTTTGCCCTGGAGGACGAAGGCTACCTGGTTGAAAAGGCGAGCAACGGGCGCAAGGCCCTGGAGGCTTTGAAGGAAAAGCGCGTGGACCTGGTGATCACCGACTACATGATGCCGGTGCTCAATGGCGAAGAACTGCTGCAAGCCATACGTGAAGAGCTGCAACTGGCGGACCTGCCGGTCATTCTCATGAGTGGCGCCCAGGCCAGCCAGGGTCGGGCCTGCCCCGGGAGGTTCGCGGCGGTGTTCGACAAGCCATTCGACATGGACCGGATGATCGCCACGGTGCGCGAATTGCTGGGCACCTGAGGTTCAGGAGAGGCTCCCCGCATGGGCGGGCAATCGATCAGGCGCATCCGTGCGGCATGATGCAGTTGGCTTGCGGGTTACTCGTCGTTGCTTTTTTCGGGCGCCGGGCTGCCCGCCTGGATCCGCTTGTAGATCTCTTCACGGTGCACCTGGACATCTTTCGGTGCATCGATACCGATCCTCACTTGCATCCCCTTGACGCCCAGAATGGTGACTTTGATGTCATCGTCGATGACGATGCTTTCGCCAACCTTGCGGGTGAGTATCAGCATGTAGTTCTCCTTGGTGATGTAGAAAACCGCCGAGCCAGGTGCTCTGCGGTGGGAGCCTGTCCCTCTTCCTTCTCATTAAAGACGCTTTCGGCGGATAGTAATTCCCCGACAGACAAATTCTGTTGTCGATCTTTAGTTGCAGGTGCCGGCAGGGCTGCGAGGCCACTCCACGGCAAGGTGCTCGGTGGCAAGGATAGGGTGCTTGGCGCCATATGGGAAATTTCTCTGCTCGATGAAGTAAATAGTGTCCGTCAATGATCGTCTTGGCGCTCCAACATCTGCAGGAAACGTAGCAGTGCTACTTCCTCGGTTTCCAATCCCTTGCGCGGACGGACACGGGGCAATGCCGAAAGACGGCCGAGGTGGAAGTGCTCAAGGACGGCTGGATGGATGTAGCAGCGTCGGCACACCGCCGGAGTGTTGCCCAGGCGCGTCGCCACCTGGCGGACGATGGCGGCGACCTGCCGGCGCGCCTCGCTGTCGGGCTCCCAGGCCTGTGGCCTGAGCAGGCTCAGGGCCAGGCTGCTGCCGGCCCAGGTGCGGTAGTCCTTGGCGGTGAAGTCGGCGCCGGTCAGCTGCTGGAGGAACTGGTTGACCTCGGTCGAGCCGATGCCATGGCGCTGTCCTTGTTCGTCCAGGTACTGGAACAAAGCCTGGCCGGGCAGTTCCATGCAGCGCTTGACCAGGCCGGCCAGGCGTCGGTCGGTCAGGGTGACGTTGTGTTCGACACCGCGTTTGCCGCGGAACTGGAAGCGGATACGGCTGCCCTTGACCTGCACATGGCGGGTGTCGAGGGTGGTCAGCCCGTAGGAGCGGTTGTCGCGCAGGTACTGACGGTTGCCGATGCGGATCAGCGTGGTGTCGAGCAGGCTGATCACCAGCGCCATGACCTTCTCCCGGCCCAGTCCGGGGGAAGCCAGGTGCGTGTCCAGTTGCTTGCGCAGCTTCGGCAGCACCTCGGCGAAGGCCAGCATGCGCGCGTACTTGTGCTGGTCGCGCAGCTCGCGCCATTGCGTATGGTAGCGGTACTGCTTGCGCCCCCGGGCGTCGCGCCCGGTGGCCTGCAAGTGCCCTTGCGGGTCGGCGCAGATCCACACGTCGGTGTAGGCCGGCGGGATCACCAGGGCGGCGATGCGTGCCAGGGTCTCTTTATCGCGTACCCGCTGGTTGCCGGCGTCGAAATAGTGGAAGCGGTCGCGCCAGCGCCGGCGGGTCAGGCCGGGCTGGCTGTCATCGACATAATGCAGGGCGGCAGGCAACGGGCAGTCGGGCATCGGCGCAGTCCATCGAGGGCACTCATGCTGCAATGGACAGCATCCGCCGCGTCATTGCTCAGCCCAACAGTGCCACCGACTTGATCTGCGCCCACAGCAACTGGCCCGCGCGCACGTCGAGCTGGTCCGCCGAATAGCGCGTGATGCGTGCCAGCAGCGCACTGCCGGCGGCATCCAGGCTGACCAGCACATGGGCCGGGTTGTCCGCCGGGCGGCATTCGCGGACCCGCACCGGCAGGCGGTTGAGAATGCTCGACGCGCCGTCGGCGGCCAATGCCAGGCTGACGTCCCGGGCCTGGACCTTCAGGCGCAGGCTGCTGCCCACCTGCAAGGCGGGGTGGGCGATACGCAGCAATTGCCCCTCCGTGCCGGACAGGCGCAGGTCGAACAGCTCATAATGCGGGTCGTGGCCCACCACCACGCCTTCGAGCACCACCCCGGCATCCTCGCCCTGGGCCAATGACAGGTCGAGGCGGGCCAGGGTCTGGCCGATCGACCCGCTGGCCACTGCCTTGCCCTGTTCGAGCAACACCAGGTGGTCGGCCAGGCGCGCCACTTCGTCCTGGGCATGGCTGACATAGATCAGCGGGATATCCAGTTCGTCGTGCAGGCGCTCCAGGTACGGGAGGATTTCACGCTTGCGCGCGCTGTCGAGGGCAGCCAGTGGCTCGTCCATCAGCAACAGTCGCGGGCTGCTGAGCAAGGCTCGGGCGATGCCGACGCGTTGTGCCTCGCCGCCGGACAGTGTCGCCGGCTTGCGCGCCAGCAGGTGGCCGATGCCCAGCAGCTGGCAGGCCTGTTCCTGGCTGATCTTGCGGGCCTGCGGTGCGATACGGCGCCAGCCGAACTCAAGGTTGCCTTGCACCGACAGGTGCGGGAACAGGCTGGCCTCCTGGAACACGTAGCCGACCGGGCGCCGGTGCGGGGGGATGAAGTGCCCGCGGGCGCTGTCTTCCCACACCTCGCCATTGATTTCGATGTAGGCGCTGGCGGCCCGTTCCAGGCCGGCCAGGCAGCGCAGGCACGAGGTCTTGCCTGAGCCGGAGTGACCGAACAGGGCGCTGATGCCGCGACCGGGCAGGTCAAGGTCGACGTCCAAGGTGAAATCGTCACGCGCCAGTTTCAGGCGCGCCTGTATCGATGCGCTCATTTCAGCTCCAGCCTGCCTTGCCACGGCGGCCGGCATAGAGCATCAGCAGCACCAGGAACGAGAACACCAGCATGGCCCCGGCCAGCCAGTGGGCCTGGCTATATTCCATGGCCTCGACGTGATCGAAGATCTGCACCGAGACCACACGGGTCTTGTCGGGAATGTTGCCACCGATCATCAGCACCACGCCGAACTCGCCGACGGTATGGGCGAAGCCGAGGATGCTGGCGGTAATGAAACCGGGGCGAGCCAGGGGCAGCACCACGTGGACGAAGGTGTCCCAGGGGCTGGCGCGCAGTGTCGCTGCCACCTCCAGCGGGCGCTGGCCGATAGCGCCGAAGGCGTTCTGTAATGGCTGCACCACGAAGGGCATCGAGTACACCACCGAGCCGATCACCAGCCCGGTGAAGCTGAACACCACGCTGCCCAGGCCCAGAGCCTGTGTGGCCTGGCCGATCCAGCCATGGGGGCCGAGGGCCAGCAGCAGGTAGAAGCCGATTACCGTTGGCGGCAGCACCAGGGGCAGGGCCACTACCGCGCCGATCGGCCCGCGCAACCAGGAACGGGTGCGCGCCAGCCACCAGGCGATGGGCGTGCCCAGCACCAGGAGGATGGCGGTGGTCAGGCTGGCCAGCTTGATGGTCAGCCAGATGGCGCCCAGGTCACTGGCGTCGAGAGGCATCAGAGCTCATAGCCGTAGGACTTGATCACCGCGGCGGCTTTCGGGCCCTTGAGGTAATCGACCAGGGCCTTGGCGGCCGGGTTGTCCTTGCCTTTGTTGAGGATCACCGCATCCTGGCGGATCGGGTCATGCAGCTCGGCGGGCACGATCCAGGCGGAGCCTTCGCTGACCTTGCCATCCTTGTAGATCTGCGACAGCGCGACGAAGCCCAGCTCGGCGTTGCCGGTGGAAACGAACTGGAAGGCTTGGGTGATGTTCTGGCCCTCGACGATCTTCGCCTTGGTGGCTTCGGTCAGCTTCAGCTTGTCCAGTACCTGGGTGGCGGCCAGGCCATAGGGCGCGGCCTTGGGGTTGGCGATGGACAGGTGCTTGTACTCGTTCTTCTTCAGCACATCACCCTTGGCGTCGACATAGCCTGGCTTGGCCGACCACAGCGCCAGGGTGCCGATGGCGTAGGTGAAGCGCGAGCCTGCAACAATTTCCTTTTCCTGTTCCAGCTTGGCCGGAGTGCTGTCGTCGGCGGCGAGAAACACTTCGAATGGCGCGCCGTTCTTGATCTGTGCGTAGAACTGGCCGGTGGCGCCGTAGGCAGCGACCAGCTTGTGGCCGGTATCCTTCTCGAAATCCTTGGCGATGGCCTGGATGGGCGCTGTGAAGTTGGCCGCGACAGCGACCTGGACTTCATCGGCCCAGGCACTGTTGAGGAAGATCAGGCTGGCGAGGGTACTGGCGGCCAGATAGGACAAGCGAATACGCATGAAGACGGCTCCTGAGGGATTATCGTTATGGTGCGGAATATATAGCGATAAGCCGTCTGTCGGGAAGAGGTTGGTGTGATTTGCCGTCGTTGGTGGCCTTGTTGTGGAGCTGCGTGGCAGCGGCGCACGGCCGCTCCCACGCAGGTGATGCTTGAACGCTATTCCCTGCGCGACAGCGCAGCCCAAGGGGTGGGCGATCTCCAGAAGATCATCGCTACGCCGCCAATCGTCCGCTGGCAATCGCCTCCGACGCGGCCAGCATCGCCCGCAGCAGCACCGCGCAGCCGGCGGCGAGGTCCTCGGGGGCGGCGTTCTCGATTTCGTTGTGGCTGATCCCGCCCTCGCACGGCACGAAGATCATCCCCGCCGGGCCCAGTTCGGCAAGGAAAATCGCGTCGTGCCCGGCGCCGCTGACGATGTCCATGTGCGCCAGGCCCAGGTTGCGTGCCGAATCACGTACCGCCTCGACGCAACCTTTGTCGAAATACAGGGCCGGGAAGTCAGCGGTGGGCACCAGCTCGTAGTCCAGCCCGTGCTTGGCCGTGGTGGCCTCGATCACCTGGCGCACCTCGGCGATCATCGACTCCAGTTGCTGGCCTTCCAGGTGGCGAAAATCCAGGGTCATGCGCACTTCGCCGGGGATCACGTTGCGCGAGCCGGGGTAGGCCTGCAGGCAACCGACCGTGCCGCAGGCATGTGGCTGGTGGGCGAGGGCGGTGCGGTTGACCGCCTCGACCACGGCGGCGGCACCGACCAGGGCGTCCTTGCGCAGGTGCATCGGCGTGGGGCCTGCGTGGGCCTCGACGCCGCGCAGGGTCAGGTCGAACCACTTCTGGCCGAGGGCGCCGAGCACCACGCCGATGGTCTTGTGCTGGTCCTCGAGGATCGGGCCCTGTTCGATATGCGCCTCGAAGTAGGCGCCGACCGGGTGGCCGGACACGGTGCGGCTGCCGGCGTAGCCGATTGCGTTCAATGCCTCGCCGACGCTCACGCCCTGGGCATCGCGCTTGGCCAGGGTGTGCTCGAGGGTGAACTTGTTGGCGAACACCCCAGAACCCATCATGCACGGGGCGAAGCGTGAGCCTTCCTCGTTGGTCCACACCACCACCTCCAGCGGCGCTTCGGTTTCCACGCCGAGATCATTGAGGGTGCGGATCACCTCCAGCCCGGCCATCACGCCGAAGCAGCCGTCGAACTTGCCGCCGGTGGGCTGGGTGTCGATATGGCTGCCGGTCATCACGGGTGGCAGCTTGGCGTTGCGCCCTGGGCGGCGGGCGAAGATGTTGCCTACGGCGTCGATGCTCACCGTGCAACCGGCTGCTTCGCACCACTGCACGAACAGATCGCGAGCCTGGCGATCGAGATCGGTCAGCGCCAGGCGGCATACGCCGCCCTTTGGCGTGGCGCCGAGGCGGGCCAGGTCCATCAGCGATTGCCACAGGCGGTTACTGTCTATGTGGTGTTGGCTGGATTGCAGGATTTCCTTGGCGGGGGTGGTCATGGGGTGTCTCCTCAGGCTGTTATTTTTACCATCACGTGGGAGCGGGCTTGCCCCGCGATGCGGCGCATCAGGGCATCGGCTTGGCCAGCCGCGCCGGGCCGCGCACCGCGATGCCGCCGAGGGCGTAGTAGAGCCCGCCGCCGAGCAGCGAACCGGTGAACCAGCCGTAGTCGTAGAACCAGCTGAAACTGCTGTTGCCAATCGCCATCACGGTCAGCGCCACCGGCACGCCGAAGGCAATGAACCCGGCCCAGTTCCACGCCGGGTACACGTCGTCGCGGTACAGCCCGGCGAGGTCCAGCTGCTGGCGGCGGACCAGGAAGTAGTCCACCACCATGATCCCGGCGATTGGCCCTAGCAGGCTGGAATAGCCCAGCAGCCAGTTGGAGTACAGGCTCTCCAGGCTCAGGTCGGAGACGATCCAGCCGAGCTTCTTGAGCAGCTCGTGGCCCATCAGCGCCAGGCCGATGAAGCCGGTCAGCCAGACGGCACGGCTGCGCCCGATCAGGCGCGGGGCGATGTTCTGGAAGTCGTTGGTGGGCGAGACGATGTTGGCCGCGGTGTTGGTCGACAGCGTTGCGACGATGATCAGCGCCATGGCCAGGGCCACCCAGCCGGGGCTCTGGATATGGCCGATCAGGCTCACCGGGTCAGACACCGTCTGACCCACCAGCGAGGCGGAGGCAGCGGTCATGATCACGCCCAGCGAAGCGAACAGGAACATGGTCAGCGGCAGGCCGAAGATCTGCCCGAGAATCTGGTCCTTCTGGCTTTTCGCGTAACGGCTGAAATCGGGGATGTTCAGCGACAGCGTGGCCCAGAAACCGACCATGGCGGTGAGCCCGGCGCAAAAGTAGCCGACCACGCTGGCGCCCTCGGGGCGTTTGGGCGGCTGCGCCAGCAACTCGCTCATCGACATGTGCGGCAGCGCCCAGAACAACAGGCCGACACCGACCGCCACCAGCAACGGCGCCGACAGCGTCTCCAGCCATTTGATCGACTCGGCGCCGCGCAGCACCACCCACAGGTTCAGCGACCAGAACAGCATGAAGCCGATCACCTCGCCGGATCCACCCAGTGCCTTCCACTCGGGGAACAACGAACCCAGGAACAGGTGGATGGCCAGACCGCCGAACATCGTCTGGATACCGAACCAGCCGCAGGCCACCACGGCGCGGATCAGGCACGGCACGTTGGAACCAAAGATACCGAACGAGGCGCGCAGCAGCACCGGGAACGGGATGCCGTATTTGGTCCCGGGGAAGGCGTTGAGGGTCAGCGGGATAAGCACGATGAGGTTGGCCAGCAGGATCGCCAGCAGCGCCTCGCCCACGCTCAGGCCGAAGTAGGCGGTGAGCACGCCGCCAAGGGTGTAGGTAGGCACGCAGATGGACATGCCCACCCATAACGCAGTGATGTGCCACTTGTTCCAGGTGCGCTGGTGCACCTTGGTCGGTGCGATGTCGTGGTTGTAGCGGGGGCTGTCGAGGACGTCGCTGCCGGCGTCGAGCTCGTACAGGCCATGCTGCTCGACCACTTGCGATCTGCTCTGTTGCATGGGGTTCTCCAGGTCTTTTTTCTTGTAGTTGTCGCTCATCGGGCTGACGCGATGGCCGGAGTACACACACCACCAGTACTGCACCTCCGGCCCGGCCAGGCGGTTGTGGCCTGCGTTTTCAACAAACGTGCCGGGAAAGCCCGCGCCTTCCCGGCGGGCCGCCGCCGACCGGAGGTAACTCACTGACCTGCAAAGGCATTCATCAAGGCGGCAGGCGAAGCGGGAGCTCCTGGGCATGCCGTCTGTCTGGCCGGTCCAGGACCCGCGTGGTTCAAACGGGTGCAACCTGGAAAAACACCGGCGCGGCCTGCGCCATCCAGCCAGTAAACAAACACCTGATTTTGCGTAGAAAATCTTGACCAATTTGGCTTCCTGTCAAGTGCGTCAAAATGGTGAAGGGGTGTCACTTTTTGGTGAGCTGGTGAATAAATATTTAAAAATCAATTAGTTATTGTTTTTGATGGTTGCATATATTTTTTCTTGATGAATATCCGATCAGATACTAGCCTCGATTCTTGTCAGGCCTGACAGGATTGATGAAATCACCTCCAGCGCCCGGCCAACACAATTCCAAGAACCGGCCAGAAGACCGGTCAGCCTGCGAGGAAAACGGCATGTCCCTGTTGATCCGTGGCGCCACCGTGGTTACCCATGAAGAGAGCTACCCCGCCGATGTCCTGTGTGCCGATGGCCTGATCCGCGCCATCGGCAAAGACCTCGAAGCCCCCACCGACTGTGAGATCCTCGACGGCAGTGGCCAGTACCTGATGCCCGGCGGCATCGACCCGCACACCCACATGCAGCTGCCGTTCATGGGCACGGTGGCCAGCGAGGACTTCTTCAGCGGCACTGCCGCGGGTCTGGCCGGGGGCACCACCTCGATCATCGACTTCGTCATCCCCAACCCGCAGCAGTCGCTGCTCGAGGCCTTCCATACCTGGCGCGGCTGGGCGCATAAGAGTGCCAGCGACTATGGCTTCCACGTCGCCATCACCTGGTGGAGCGAGCAGGTCGCCGAGGAGATGGGTGAACTGGTCGCCCAGCATGGAGTGAACAGCTTCAAGCACTTCATGGCCTACAAGAATGCGATCATGGCCGCCGACGACACCCTGGTAGCCAGCTTCGAACGCTGCCTGCAACTGGGCGCGGTACCCACGGTGCACGCCGAAAACGGCGAGCTGGTCTATCACCTGCAGCAAAAATTGCTCGCCCAGGGCCTGACCGGCCCCGAGGCACACCCGCTGTCGCGTCCGTCCCAGGTCGAAGGGGAGGCCGCCAGCCGCGCCATCCGTATCGCCGAAACCCTGGGCACGCCGCTGTATCTGGTGCATGTCTCCAGCCGCGAGGCGCTGGATGAGATCACCTATGCCCGGGCCAAGGGCCAGCCGGTTTACGGTGAGGTGCTGCCGGGGCATCTGCTGCTCGACGACAGCGTTTACCGTGATCCGGACTGGGCCACCGCCGCCGGCTACGTGATGAGCCCGCCGTTCCGCCCGCGCGAGCACCAGGAGGCGCTGTGGGGTGGCCTGCAGTCGGGCAACCTGCACACCACGGCCACTGATCATTGCTGCTTCTGCGCCGAGCAGAAGGCCATGGGCCGCAACGACTTCAGCCGGATCCCCAACGGCACCGCCGGCATCGAAGACCGCATGGCGGTGCTGTGGGACGCCGGGGTGAACAGCGGGCGCCTGTCGATGCACGAGTTCGTCGCGCTGACCTCCACCAACACCGCGAAGATCTTCAACCTGTTCCCGCGCAAGGGCGCGATCCGCGTCGGCGCCGATGCCGACCTGGTGCTGTGGGACCCGCAGGGCACCCGTACCATCAGCGCCCAGACCCACCACCAGCGGGTCGATTTCAACATCTTCGAAGGCCGCACAGTGCGCGGCGTCCCCAGCCACACCGTCAGCCAGGGCAAGGTGCTCTGGGCCGATGGCGACCTGCGTGCCGAGCCGGGCGCGGGGCGTTATGTGGAGCGCCCGGCCTATCCCTCGGTGTACGAGGTGCTGGAACGGCGTGCCGAACGGCAGAAACCGACGCCGGTTCAGCGCTGAAGCAGCTGGGGCTGCTGCGCAGCCCTATCGCCGGCTTGCCGGCGATAGGGGCGCAAAGCGCACCCTGATTACAACACACATGCTCCTGTTGACTGCCATCCCCCAGAACGGACAGGCGAGTGACCGCCGCCTGAACCCATAAAAAAGCGAGAGGCTACAACCGTGATCGATGCCCTGAACCACTTGCCGCGCCCCCGCGCCGGCGCCGACCAGCTGGCCGAGGCCTTCAGCGACCTCGCGCCCCCGCTCACCGCCCGGCAGGCCGCTGTCGAGAGCGCGCGCTGCCTGTACTGCTACGACGCGCCGTGCGTCAATGCGTGCCCCAGCGAGATCGACATCCCCTCGTTCATCCACCGCATCAGCGACGAGAACCTGCAGGGCGCCGCCGAACGCATTCTCTCGGCCAACATCCTTGGCGGCAGCTGCGCCCGGGTTTGCCCCACGGAGATCCTTTGCCAGCAAGCCTGCGTGCGCAACAACGCCCAGGAGTGCGCCCCGGTACTGATCGGCCAATTGCAGCGCTACGCCCTGGACCACGCCGACTTCACCGAGCATCCGTTCCAGCGCTCACCGGCTAGTGGCAAACGCATCGCCGTGGTCGGCGCCGGCCCCGCCGGATTGTCGTGCGCGCACCGGCTGGCCATGCACGGCCACGACGTGGTGATCTTCGAGGCGCGGGAGAAGGCCGGTGGTCTCAACGAATACGGCATCGCCCGCTACAAGCTGGTGGACGACTACGCCCAGCGCGAAGTGGAATTCCTGCTGGGCATCGGCGGAATCGAGATCCGCCATGGCCAGCGCCTGGGCGGCAACCTGTCGTTGGCCGAGCTGCATGGCCAGTACGACGCGGTGTTCCTCGGCCTGGGCCTGGGGGCCGTGCGCCAGCTGGGCCTGGCGGACGAAGACGCGCCGGGCCTGCTTGCCGCCACCGACTATATCCGTGAGCTGCGCCAGGCTGACGACCTCACCCAGCTGCCGTTGGCTGACCGCTGCCTGGTGCTAGGCGCCGGCAACACCGCCATCGACATGGCCGTGCAGATGAGCCGGCTGGGCGCCCGCGACGTCAACCTGGTGTACCGCCGCGGCGAAGCCGACATGGGCGCCACCGGCCATGAGCAGGAAATTGCCAAGCACAATCAGGTGCGCCTGCACACCTGGGCCCGGCCCGATGCCGTGCTGCTGGATGATGCCGGGCGCGTGCGTGGCATGCGCTTCGCGCGCACGCAATTGATCGACGGACGCCTGGGCGATACCGGCGAAACCTTCGAGCTGGCTGCCGACGCGATCTTCAAGGCCATCGGCCAGCGCTTCGATGAGCAAAGCCTCGGCGATCCGCTGGCGGCGCAACTGGCCCGCGACGGCGAGCGCATACAGGTGGACGCGCACATGCGTACCTCCATCCCCGGCATCTACGCCGGCGGCGACTGTACCGCGCTGGGCCAGGACCTCACCGTCCAGGCCGTGCAACATGGCAAGCTGGCCGCCGAAGCCATCCATGCCCAACTCATGCTCAACGTGGAGGCTGCGTAAATGGCCGACCTGTCCATCGTATTCGCCGGCATCAAGGCACCCAATCCATTCTGGTTGGCTTCCGCGCCCCCCACCGACAAGGCCTACAACGTAATCCGCGCCTTCGAGGCCGGCTGGGGCGGGGTGGTGTGGAAGACCCTGGGCGAGGACCCGGCGGCGGTCAACGTGTCGTCGCGCTACTCGGCGCACTACGGCGCCAACCGCCAGGTGCAGGGCATCAACAACATCGAGCTGATCACCGACCGCTCGCTGGAGATCAACCTGCGCGAGATCACCCAGGTGAAGAAGGACTGGCCCGACCGTGCGCTGATCGTGTCGCTGATGGTGCCGTGCGTCGAAGAATCCTGGAAGTTCATCCTGCCGCTGGTGGAAGCCACCGGCGCCGACGGCATCGAACTCAACTTCGGCTGCCCCCACGGCATGCCCGAGCGCGGCATGGGCGCCGCCGTCGGCCAGGTGCCCGAGTATGTGGAAATGGTCACCCGCTGGTGCAAGACCCATTGCACGCTGCCGGTGATCGTCAAGCTCACCCCCAATATCACCGACATCCGCCAGTCGGCGCGCGCTGCACACCGGGGCGGGGCGGACGCGGTGTCGTTGATCAACACCATCAACTCGATCACCAGTGTCGACCTGGACCGCATGGTCGCCCACCCCATCGTCGGCGACCAGAGCACCCATGGCGGCTACTGCGGGTCGGCGGTCAAGCCGATCGCCCTGAACATGGTCGCCGAGATCGCCCGTGACCCCGAGACCCGCGGGCTGCCGATCTGCGGCATCGGCGGTATCGGCACCTGGCGCGACGCCGCCGAGTTCATCGCCCTGGGTAGCGGCGCGGTACAGGTGTGCACGGCGGCGATGCTGCACGGCTTTCGCATTGTCGACGACATGCAGGACGGCCTGTCGCGCTGGATGGACCAACATGGCCACCGCAACCTCGAGGCGTTTCGTGGCCAGGCCGTTGGGCACACCACCGACTGGAAGTACCTGGACATCAACTACAAGTCGGTGGCGCAGATCGACCCGGACGCCTGCATCGGCTGCGGGCGCTGCCACATCGCCTGCGAGGACACCTCGCACCAGGCCATCGCCAGCACCCTGAAGGCTGACGGCACTCACGCCTACAGTGTGATCGAGGCCGAGTGCGTGGGTTGCAACCTGTGCCAGATCACCTGCCCGGTGGAAGGTTGCATCGACATGCAGGCGCAGGACACCGGCAAGCCGTACATGAACTGGACGCAGGATCCGCGCAATCCCTATCGTGAGGCGGGTTGAGGAGGCGGTCGATAAACACGCCTCGGCAGCGGTGATGCCTGCTCGAGCTCCGCGCTAGCTGATTGCGGTCTCGTGCAGGCAGCGCCACACCACGCCGCGGTTGCTGCACTCCAGCAGTGCCAGTGACCAGCGTGCCTGCACCACACCCTGCAACCGATGGGTTTCCTTGTAGCGCACTGCTACGTTCACCCCGGCCTGCCATACCACCTGGACGTCGCTGACGACGATCTCCAGCCCTGGCCGTGCGCCGGCCGCCCGGCTGAACAGTTGCTCCACCTGTGCGCGGGTCACCACCGTGCCCGCCGTGCCGACCATGCTGAAATCATCGGCGAACACCGCCATCAGTCCGCCGAGCACTGCCTGGGTCTCGGCCGCTGGGCGGGTGAAGATGCTGTGGATCAGCTCATGAACGTGATGAATGCTGCGCTCGGCGCGGGCAATCGCGTGGTCAGGCATGGCGAGGGGTCTCCGGGGGTAGTGTGTGCAGTGTCATCAGTGGCGCCAGCCCGAGCAGCGCGGCCAGAGTGAAGGTCAGGTGATAGGCGTCCGGCGTACTCAGGCCCACCAGCAACAGGTTGAAGATCATCAGCAGCAAGGCGGCGCCGACGCTGAAGGCCATCTGTCGATTGAGGTTCCACAGCACGCTGGCCTGCTGCATCCGCTCGCCGCTGAAGTCGAGCAGCGCGGTGGTCTGGGCGGTGTTGGCACCGATGCCGCCGCCGATGCCCATGAGGCCGTAGGCCGCCATCAGTACGGCGTTGTCCGTCGGGGTATCGACCATGACCAGCAGGCAGATACCCTGGCTGTGCAGGAGCATGCCGAGCAGCAACAGGCGGGCGGCACCGACGCGGTTGTACAGGCGGCCGGCCAGCAACATGGCGGCGAAGGCCCCGGCGGCGTAGAGCAGCATGAACAGGCCGGTGGCCTGGGCGCTCAGCTGCAGCACATCCTGCAGATAGAAGATGTTCAACAGGTTGACCCCGGTGAACACCCCGGGGATCGCATGGTAGACCTGCATCGAGACCCGCAGGCGGGGGCTGGCGAGCAGCTTCAGCTCGACGATGCCTGCCGCAGCGCGTTGGTAATGGGCGCGGTACAGCAAGGCGCAGGACACACCCGCCAGCAGGCAGGCGATGGCCAGTAGGGCGCCATGGCCGGCACCATACAGCGACAGGCCCAGCAGCAGGCAGGCGAGGGCGGCGCTGACCAGCAGCAATCCCTTGAAGTCCGGGCGTGGCGCTGTCGGACCCGGTGCCTGGTCAAGCCAAGCCCAGGCCAGCGCCGCCGTCAGCAGGGCCAGCGGAATGTTGCTGTGGAAGACCCACGGCCAGCGGCCATGGTCGACGATCAACCCGCCAAGGGTGGGTGACAGCGCCGGCGCCAGCAGCGCAACGGCCATCACCAGGGTGGACACACGGGCGCGCTCCGGGCCCTGGAAGCGTTCGAAGGTCAGCGCCTGCCCCACGGGGATCAGCAAGCCACCGGCCATGCCCTGAACCAGGCGCCAGGCAATCAACGCGGCAAAGCTCTGCGCCTCGCCGCAGCCCCACACCGCCACGCTGAACGCCAGCATGGCGGCGCTCAACAGCCGCCGCGCGCCCCAGCGATTGGCCAGCCAGGTGCTCACCGGCACGGCCAGGGTCAGCCCGAGCATGTAGGCATTGCCAACCCACGCGCTGCTGGCGTTGCCGATGGCGAACTCGGCGGCGATCCGTGGCAACGCCACGGTCGGCATGAACAGGTTGATGCAGTCGATGAAGAACCCCATCAGGAAGATCGTTGCCACGCGATACCGGTACGTCATTGCCACTCCTTTTCGACGCGCAGAGTAGGTGTCGTGGACTGCCCCTGTCGATGTCGCTACCCTTGAAACTCTGTTTGATGGAAGTGAACAATGCCGCGCACGGCTCTCCACACCCAGCTCAACCGGGTGCAGACGTTTCTGGCGGTGGTCGACTTCGGCTCCTTCACCAAGGCGGCGGAATTTCTCGGCATCAGCAAAGCCATGGCCAGCCAGCACGTCAAGGCGCTGGAGCAGGCCCTGGGGGTGACGCTGCTGGCGCGCAGCACCCGTGCTATCGCCCCGACCGAAACCGGCCAAAGTTTCTATGAAGATTTCAAGGTGATCGTCAGCGATGTCGAAGGCGCCTTCGCCAATGTACTGCGCCGGCACAACGGCCTATCGGGCAAGCTGCGCATCAGCACCACCGGGGAGTACGGCGAGCGTTTCATCCTGCCGCTGATCCCGCTGTTCGCCGAGCGCTACCCGGCGTTGTCGCTCAGCTACGATACCGACTCGTCGCTGAGCGACCTGATTGCCGAGCGGCTCGACCTGGTGGTGCGCCTTGGCGCGTTGCCGGACTCGAACCTGCGCAGTCGCCAGCTGGCCGAGTACGACATTGTGCTGGTGGCTGCTCCGGCCTTTCTTGCTCGCCATGCCATTGAACGGCCCGAGGAACTGGCGGATACACCCTGGATTGCCAACAGCAACCTGCAGAGCCCGACCGCCTGGACCTTGCACAGCGCGCAGGCGGGGAGTGCAAGCGTTGTCGGCCGGGCGGCCTACCAGTCCAATGCGTCCCACGCCATCCGGGCGATGGCCTGCGCCGCCCTGGGCGTAGCGGTGCTGCCGGCTTGGCTGGTCGAGCAGGACCTGGCCGACGGCACCCTGCGGCGGGTACTGCCGGACTTCAGCCTGCCGAGGCAGCCGATCAGCGTGGTGTACCCGAACAGCAGCTATGTGCCGCACAAGACCCGGGTGTTCATCGATTTTTTGTGCGAGCACCTCGGGCGCTGAGGGCGCCGCTCAGGGCTCCAGGCCGATGCCGCGCAGGATGACGCCGGTCACCGTCTGCACCGCTTGCTCGAACGCCATGTCCGACAGAGGTTCACCGTCATTGAGCAGGGTGACCTGGAAACCGAAGTCGGCGTAGTGCTGGGTCGCCGCCCAGATCATGTACAGCAGCGCCGACGGCTCCACCGGCAGGATGCGTCCGTCCTCGACCCAGCTGCGGATCTTCGCCTGCTTGAGCTGCGCCCAGGGCACCAGGATTTCGTCCAGGCTGGGGCTCAGCAGCGGGGCACCGTGGAGAATCTCCTCGGCCCAGATCTTCGAGCCCAGCGGCCGCGAGCGTGAATGGCCCATCTTGGCGCGGATGTAGCTGGTCAGTACCACCCGCGGGTCGTCGAAGTGCTCGAAGCACAGGGCATCCTGCTTCCAGACATCCAGCAGGTCCTGCAGCACGGCGCGGTACAGGTCGTCCTTGGTACTGAAGTAGTAGTGCAGGTTGGAGCGCGGCAACTGCGCCCGTTCGGCGATATCGCCCATGGAGGTGGCGGCGAAGCCCTTGTCGGCGAACACCTGCTCGGCGGCTTGCAGGATCTTTTCGACGTTGCGCCGGCGGATTTCGATCTTGTGGTTGGCCATGGGCTGTCCGTGGTGACCTGAACAGGGCAAGGCTAACAGCTTTGCCGGGGCGGCGATAAGGTCAAGGTTGCCGGCTCGGCAACAGCGTCAGTGCCTGGCGGCTGGCGCTGCGCAGGTCCTCTCCGGGCACGCCGTCGCGGGCCTGCACGGAGATACCGTGGAGGAAGGTGGCATAGAAGTGGCCGAGGGCCTCGACCTGCGTGTCGGCCGGCAACTGCCCCTGGTCACGGGCTTGGCGCAGGCGCTCGATGATCGACTCGGTACGCTGCCGGCGGTGCCCGGATAACCACTGCTGGACGGCCAGGTTGTCCGGTGCCACGCCGCTGGCGGCGCTGACCACCAGGCAGCCCCTGGGCTCGTTGGCGCGGGTGTAGGTGCTGATGGCGTCCTCGAGCATCCGTGCCAGGGCCTGGTAAATATCCGGCAGGGCCAGGGCGCGGTCGGCGAAGCCGCCTTCGGTCGACTCGTACAGGGCCACGGCTTCCTCGAACAGTTGCTGCTTGCTGCCGAAGGCCGCGTAGATGCGCGCGGAGGCGATGCCCAGCGCAGACACCAGGGCCGACATCGAGGTGCCCTCGTAGCCATGTTCCCAGAACAGCCGCATCGCCTTGCGCAGCGCCTGTTGCTTGTCGAATTCCCGAGGTCGCCCTGCCATCGCTCGCCTGCCTGATTACGTGAAAGGCGCATTCTAGCCAATTTGCGATTGACGGGCAGCGCCATTCGACCCTATTGTTTGTCGATCAACAAACAATTGGATGACATCATGCGAACACTCAAAGGCCCCAGTCTGCACCTCGCGCAGTTCAGCGCCGACAAGCCACCGTTCGACAGCCTCGACAGGATCGCCGAGTGGGCGGGAGAGTTGGGGTTCAAGGGGTTGCAGGTCCCGGCCTGGGACGCCCGGTTGTTCGACCTGGAACTGGCCGCGCAGAGCACCGGCTACTGCGATGAGGTCAAGGGGCGGCTGGCCGAGCACGGCTTGCAGGTCAGCGAGCTGACCACCCACATGATCGGCCAGTTGGTCGCGGTCCATCCGGCCTACGATCCAATGTGCGACGCCTTCGCCCCGGCCGCGCTGGCCGGGCGGCCAGCAGAACGCACCGCCTGGGCGACCGAGCAGATGAAACTGGCGGCTCGGGCCAGCCGCAACCTGGGCCTGGAGGACATGGGGACCTTTTCCGGCGCGCTGGCCTGGCCCTACCTGTTCCCGTTCCCGCAGCGTCCCCAGGGCCTGGTGGAGGCTGCCTTCGAGGAGCTGGCGCGGCGCTGGCGGCCGATACTCGACTGCTGTGACGAACAGGGCGTCAACCTGTGCTTCGAGATCCACCCGGCCGAGGACCTGCACGACGGCACCAGCTTCGAGCGTTTCCATGCCCTGGTGGGTGAGCACGTGCGTTGCCGCATCCTCTTCGACCCCAGCCATTTCGTGCTGCAGCAACTCGACTACCTGGCCTATCTGGATCTCTATCACCCATTGATCCGCATGTTTCACGTCAAGGACGCCGAGTTCAATCCGAGCGGTCGGCAGGGCGTGTATGGCGGCTACAGCGACTGGACCGAACGTGCCGGGCGCTTCCGATCGCTGGGTGACGGGCAAGTGGACTTCAAGGCCATCTTCTCGCGGCTGGCGCAGTACGACTTCGCGGGGTGGGCAACCCTGGAATGGGAATGCTGCCTGAAGCATCAGGAGGACGGCGCCCGTGAAGGCGTCGAGTTCATCAACCGCCACATCATCCGGGTCACGGACCAGGTGTTCGACGATTTCGCCGGCGCACCGATCGACACCCATCAGATCCAGCGCATGCTGGGCATCGATGCAGGAGCACGGGTATGAGCCTGACCGTCGAGTCTTTGGCTGATGCCTTCGAGCATGTCTATGTGCAAGTGCAGGGACAGCGCATCCACTGTGTAGTGGCCGGCGCGGGCGAACCGGTGCTGCTGGTGCCGGGCTGGCCACAGACCTGGTACGCCTGGCGCCATGTGCTGCCGATCCTGGCCGCGCGCGGGTTCCGTGCCATTGCCATCGATCCGCCGGGCCTGGGGGATTCGGACCGCCCCGAGCAGGGCTACGACACCGGCAACGTCGCCGCTGTGCTGCATGCCGCGATGACCCAGCTGGGGCATGAGCGCTATCACCTGGTCGGTCACGATGTGGGGATGTGGGTGGCCTATGCCCTGGCCAGTGATTGGCCACAGGCGGTGCGCTCGCTGACGGTGGCCGAGGCGGTGATCCCGGGGCTTGCCGAGGCGCCGTCGATCTTCGTGGCGCCGCAGGACAACATCTTCCTTTGGCACTTCCTGTTCAACCAGGTACGCGATCTGCCGGAGTTCCTGATCGCCGGACGTGAGGAGGGCTACCTCAACTTCATGTTCGACCGATGGGCGATCCATCGGCATGCGGTGGCGGCGGATGTCTATATCCGTGCCTACGCCTCGCCGGGCGGGATGCGGGCGGGCTTCGCCTATTACCGGGCGATTCCCGAGACCATCAGGCAGAACCGCGAACGGGCCAGGCATCCGCTGCCCATGCCGGTGCTGGCGATCGGTGCCGAGCACGCCACGGGCGATGCGCCGCTGCGTACGCTGCAGGGGCATGCCGACTCGGTGCGCGGGGTGATCCTGCCGGGTTGCGGGCACTTCGTCATGGAGGAAGCGCCGGTGTCGTTCAACGAGCACCTGCTGGCGTTCCTGGAAGAGGTCGAGGTCAACCGCTGATCGCGGTCGTGGCCCTGGCGGCGTCGGTCACGGCTTGCTGGTGATCGGCGCGCAACACGGCCAGTTTGCGGCGCTCGTACTCTTCCTGGCTCAGACCCTGGCGTTGCAATGCCTCGAGTTGCAGCTGACGGGCTTCCTCGGCGCTGTAGGGGCGTAGCTCAGGATGGATGGCGCAACCGCCCAGCACGGCGATGGCCAGGGTGGCGAGGAGGAGGCGGGCGGTGGTGTTCATCGGGATGATACCGTGGGCTGTCGGATCGATGAACCCAGGTTATTGGCCACAGTGGCACGATGGAAATCGCTGTGCTCGATAGTGACTATCGACGTCTGCGCGCCTGCCGTTCAAGTAATGCTCGTGGCCCTCAGCGCGGCATGTAGCCCAGTTGCCAGGCACGCGGGATGAACACCGTCACCAGCGCCAGCAAGCAGGCCAGGGCGCAACTGGCCGCCAGCGCCTGCAAGCCCAGCCGTTGCTGCAGCCAGGCCCCGAGCGCGGCACCCAGCAGCATGCCGCTCCAGGGCACCAGCTGTACCCGCCAGCCATGGCGCCGCTCACCCAGCAACCAACGCCCCAGGCCACGGCCGAAGCGCGACAGCGCGCCTGTGACGTAGGTCAGGCCGATCGGCAGGCCGTTCACCTGTTCGACCACGGCGTTGAGCATGCCCATGGCCAAGGTGGCCGCGATCAACGCGGGCAATGTGGTGGGCGCAGGCCACGCTGCGGCAAACGCCAGCAGGCTGGCGGTAATCAGCAGCAAGGGTGCGGCGCGGCGGCGCAAGCGGCGGGCCAGCAATACACCCAGGGTGTTGCCCAGCACGAAACTGAGGATCGCCAGGGCCAGGCGCAGCATCAGCGCCAGGTCCGCCTGGCTGATGGCCACCGCCAGGCGCGTGGTGTTGCCGCTCATGAATGATACGAAGTCGCCCAACGCCAGCAGGCCGATGGCGTCGGTCATGCCGGCCAGCACCGACAATCCGGCCACCAGCCCCAGGCCGACCCGGCCGCGCAGGGCCTGCAAGCGGACCCGACGGGCACTGTGCTGGGAGGTGGCGGTGGGTAGCATGGGGCGAGTCTCCGGGGCGCAGGGGCTTTGATCTTATACCCCGGCCAGCACCTTGCGCATGGGGATGCAGGACAGTTCGAGGCCGAATGGTGACTGGTAGATCGACAGCGCATCGCCGATGTAGCCGCAGCGGCGATAGAACGCCGCTGCGTTCAAGGTCGAGTCCAGGTGGACATCTTCCAGACCTTCGGCCCTGGCGATGCCTTCGAGGTGTTCGACCATCGCCCGGGCGATGCCACGGCCCATGAATGCCGGCAGTACGAACAGGGCACCCAGTTCACCGCTGTGCCGGTCGAGCATGCCAGTGGCGACGATCGTGTCGTCGATGCAGGCAAGGTGGAAATGCTCGGCGACCAGGGCCGCGTAGCCTTCTGTGAACGGTACGTCGGCCCAGGCCTGGGCCAGGGTGGCATCGTAGGCTTCGGTGCACTGCCACAGGATCGCCTGGCGGCGGATGGCGTACGTGTCCAGCGCGTCGTGACGGCTGGCGCGGCGTATGGCGAGCATGGGTTCCCTCCCGATTGAGTCTGGATGATAACAAGGCGCCGGGGAAAACGGACGCAGGCCTCGCCAGCGCCTTCAAGCGCCTGCTCGACTGACTGGTCAGAACGATCCCGTTTGCACCTCGCCGCTGCGCACGTAGTGAGCGAGCAATACGCCCTTGGGCGTGCTGCTCGACTCCACCAGTGTGAAGGCCGCGGCCTGGGCATCGTCACCGAACAGGCGCTTGCCACGCCCAAGCAGCAAGGGGTGGATCAGCAACCGCAGCTCATCCACCAGGCCGGCCGCCAGCAGTTGGCGTACCAGTTCGCCGCTGCCTTGGGTCAGCAGCGTCGGGCCATCCTTTTGTTTGAGGGCGCGGACAGCGCCCGGCACGTCAGCGCCCAACGGGTGACTGTTTTGCCAGTCGATGGATTCGGGATGGTGCGTGGCGACATGCTTGGCCACGCCATTGAACAGGTCGGCCAAGGGCCGGTCCGGCGCCTCGGGCCCGACCTTTGGCCAGAACCCGGCGAAGATATCGTAGGTGCGTCGCCCCAGCAGCAGTTCGAACGGTTGGCTGAACAAGGTCTGCATGGCTTGGCCGAAGGCCTCGTCGGCCAGGGGCGGGATCCAGCCACCAAAGGTGAAGCCGCCGCTGGTGTCTTCCTCCGGCCCGCCGGGGGCCTGCATGACGCCGTCGAGGGTGACGAAGGCGGCGACGATGAGCTTGCGCATGGGGTGAACCTCCTCGGGTGTGTGCTGGATAGTCGAACGGGGTTGGCGAGAATCGACAGCAGTGCTGAACGATAGTCAGGTTCGACGGATGGGGGCACGGGAGGAGAGAAAGCAGGTGCGGGATACGCGGTCATCTGTAGGAGCGGCTTCAGCCGCGATGCAGGCACCGCTGTATCTGGCACCCGCTTTGCGGGTGATCGCGGCTGAAGCCGCTCCTACAGATGGTCCGGTTACAGCCAGTAGGTCACCGCCCACCAGCCCAGGCCGCCCATGACCACGGTATAGGGCAGCGCCATCCACACCATGCGCCCATACGACAGGCGAATCAGCGGTGCGATTGCCGAGGTCAGCAGGAACAGGAAAGCCGCCTGGCCATTGGGCGTGGCCACGCTGGGCAGGTTGGTGCCGGTGTTGATCGCCACCGCCAGGGTCTCGAAATGCTCGCGGCTCATCGCGCCATTGACGAACGCCTGCTTGACCTCGGTGATGTAGATGGTGGCGACGAACACGTTGTCGCTGATTGCCGAGAGCAGGCCGTTGGCCAGGTACAGCATGCCCGGCTGCTGCTCGCTGGGCAGCGCCAGCACCCAGGCGATCAGCGGGCTGAACAGTTGCTGCTGGTGGATCACCGCGACCACGGCGAAGAACACCACCAGCAGCGAGGTGAACGGCATGGCGTCCTGGAACGCACGGCCCAGGCGATGCTCGTCGGTGATGCCGGTGAAGGCGGTGATCAGCACGATGACCAGCAGGCCGATCAGGCCCACCTCGGCGATGTGCAGGCCAAGGCAGACGATCAGGATCAGCGCGGCCAGGCCCTGGACCACCAGCGCCACCCGTTGCGCCTGGGTGCGGGCGGCATCGTCCTCGGCGGCGTAGCTGGCCAGCACCTGGCGCACGCGCTCGGGCATCAGCGTGCCGTAGCCGAACAGCCGCAGCTTCTCCAGCAGCACGCAGGTCACCAGGCCCGCCGCCAGCACCGGCATCGACACCGGCGCGACCTTGAGGAAGAAGTCGGCGAAATGCCAGCCCATTTCATGGCCGATCAGCAGGTTCTGCGGTTCGCCCACCAAGGTGCACACGCCACCCAGCGCCGTGCCCACCGCGCCATGCATCAGCAGGCTGCGCAGGAAGGCGCGGAACTGCTCGAGGTCTTCGCGGTGCAACTGCTCGACCTGATGGTCGCTGTCCAGCGCCGATTCCTCACGAGGATTGGCACCCGAGGCGACCCGGTGGTAGACGGCATAGAAGCCTACAGCGGCGCTGATGATCACCGCGGTCACGGTCAGGGCATCGAGGAACGCCGAGAGGAACGCCGACAACACGCAGAACAGCAGGCTCAGCACGGCCTTGGAGCGCACGCCGAGCAGGATCCGCGAAAACAGGTACAGCAGCAGTTCCTTCATGAAATGGATGCCGGCGACCATGAACATCAGCAGCAGGATCACCGGGAAGTTGTGCTGCAACTCCTCGTACAGGGCTTCGGGCGTGGTCAAGCGCAGCAGCAGCGCCTCGACCAGCAGCAGGCCACCGGGCATCAACGGGTAGCATTTGAGTGCCATGCCCAGGGTGAAGATGAACTGGATCACCAGCACCCAGCCGGTGACCACCGGACCGAGGGTTGCCAGTAGCAAGGGATTGAGCAGCAGGAACAGGCAGATGACGGCCTTGTACCAACGCGGCGACTGGCCCAGGAAGCTGTGGGCGAGGGCGCCGGTCAGGGAACGGGACATGAATTTGTATCCTTTTGATTCAGCAGTGGCGCACGGTGCCGGATCGTGCGTCAGGGTGCAAGTTGTCCAGTCCGGCTTTTGGCACATGCACCGCCTTGCGGGTGCGCTAAGATCCGCCGTTGTGAATCCTTTCCCCACAGGAGTGCCGTCCGTGACCGAATACACCGCGTTCAAGGTCGAACTGACCGACCACATCGCCCACGTGCAGATCAACCGCCCGGAAAAGATCAACGCGATGAACGCCGCCTTCTGGGAGGAGCTGGTCCAGATCTTCCAGTGGATCGACGACACCGACGCGGTGAGGGTGGTGGTACTCAGCGGCGCCGGCAAGCATTTCTCCTCCGGTATCGACCTGATGATGCTGGCCGCGCTGGCCCAGCAACTGGGCAAGGACGTCGGCCGCAACGCTCGGATGATGCGTCGCACCATCCTGCGCCTGCAGGGCTCGTTCAACGCCGTGGACAACTGCCGCAAGCCGGTGCTGGCGGCGATCCAGGGCTACTGCATCGGTGGCGCCATCGACCTGGTCTCGGCTTGCGACATGCGCTACTGCGCCGGTGATGCGCAGTTCTCGATCAAGGAGATCGACATGGGCATGGCCGCCGATGTCGGCACCCTGCAACGTTTGCCGCGGATCATCGGTGACGGCATCATGCGTGAGCTGGCCTACACCGGCCGTATGGTCGACGCCCAGGAAGCGTTGCGCATCGGCCTGGTCAACCGCGTCTATGATGACCAGGCGGCGCTGCTCGACGGGGTCTTTGCCATCGCCCGCGAGATCGCCGCAAAATCTCCGATCGCCGTGGCCGGCACCAAGGAGATGATCAGCTACATGCGCGACCATCGCATCGACGATGGCCTGGAGTACATCGCCACCTGGAACGCCGCCATGCTGCAGTCCGAAGACCTGCGCGTGGCCATGGCCGCCCACATGAGCAAACAGCAACCGACGTTCGCCGACTGACTGACAGTGGCGGGCGCCATCTAGGGACCCGAAACCATGTCAGCACGCTGGACAACCGCAGTACTCGACCCGCAGATCTCCGGCGGACTGGCCGTCGCCCGCAGCCCGGACGGGTTCCTGATGGACGCCAACGGCGCGTTGTTCCCTCGCGACTGGCTCAAGCGCCAGGACCTGGACGTGTTGTGCGAGCATGGCATCGGACACCTGGACGGCGAGCCGGTGTTCCTGCTGGAGCTGCGCAGTGCCAGCGAAGTGTCGGGTTGCGGCTGGCAGGGGCTGCGGCGGTTCATGCTCGAAGGCGACTTCGATACGTACAAGGTGCTCGGTTACGCCGCGCAGATCGGTACCTGGGCTCGCGAGCACCGGTTCTGTGGCAGCTGTGGCCAGCCGATGACGCAGATTCACTGGGAGCGGGCGATGTATTGCCAGCCGTGCGATTTGCGCAGCTATCCGCGGATTTCACCGAGCATGATCGTGTTGATTACTCGCGGCGACGAGGTGCTGCTGGCCCGTTCGCCACGCTTTGTCACCGGGGTCTACAGCACCCTGGCCGGGTTCGCCGAGCCGGGGGAGTCGGCCGAGGATTGCCTGGTGCGCGAGGTGAGGGAGGAGGTGGCGGTCGAGGTGAAGAACATCCAGTACGTTGGCAGCCAGTGCTGGCCGTTTCCGCATTCGATGATGCTCGGGTTTCATGCTGAGTACGCTGGGGGGGAGATTGTCATGCAGGCGGATGAGATCGAGGATGCGCAGTGGTTCAATGTGCATGCGTTGCCGCCTTTGCCGGCGGGGCGGTCGATTGCGCGGTATTTGATTGATTTGTATGTGGCGCGGCGGTTGGGGATGCCAGAACCGGTTTTGCCTGCCTGATTTCTGGTTTCTGGTTTCTGGTTTCTGGTTTCTGGTTTCTGGTTTTAGTTGGTGGTTGGTTTTGAAAGTTGTATGCGCATTCATTTGTGATGGCGACGCTTATTCACCTTTCCGCCCTTACGGCGGCCTACTTTGGTCTTGGCCAAAGTAGGCAAAGCCGCTCGCTCCATTCATACGGCCCCTACGCTTCGCTCCGGGGTTCCCTCACTCCGGCCTTGCTCCCGGGAGGACCGCGCTGAACGCCCCATCCTGGGGCGCAGCGCTTGACGGGCATCCATGCCCGTCACCTCC